>JBKOYZ010000168.1:0-46710 GCA_046725655.1 Actinomycetota bacterium
CGACGACTGTCCCTTCGACCTCGGCGGGCCGACCGAGCCGGCGCGCCGCGGCCTCGACGTCGCCGGCCCGCAACAGCTCGCGGATCGCGCTCGATGAGACGCCCTCGATGAACTCGACCGGCATGACGTCGAAACCGAGCCTCTCGAGCAGGCCGAGATCACCCGCACGACGGTGCCCGAACCGGAAGTCGGCGCCTGCGACGACGCGCTGCGTGCCGAGCGGGCGCAGCAGCTCGTCTGCGAACGCCTCGGGCGCAGTCGCAGCCAGCTCCGGCGTGAACTCGACGACGAGGGACTCCTCGATGCCGGCTTCGTCGATCAGCTCGAGCCGGCGCTCGAGCGTCGTCAAGAGCTCGACCTGGTAGCCGAGGACCGTCCGCGGATGCGGCGTGAACGTGACGACGGTCGACCGCAGGCCGGGCTCTGCGCGAGTGGCTTCGAGGACTCGCTGGTGTCCACGGTGAACGCCGTCGAAGGTCCCCACTGCCACCGCACGCGGCACCGACGCGAGCTCGCCCACGGCGCGCGCGACTCTCACGCCGCTCCTCCACCGGGACACGGCGGGTGGCCGATCCGCGCCAACGCGGTCTCCGGAGGCAGGATCCGCTCCGGGTCGGCCTCCTCGAGCCGGAACGGGCCTACCTCCGTCCGGCGCAGCGCGACGCAGTGGCCTCCGAGTGCATCGGCAATCGCGCGGACGTAGGTCCCCGAGCTGACACGGAGGTCGAGCGTGGCGACGCCGTCCCTATACGTGATGACATCGAGCGCGTCTACCCGCGATCGGCGGACCGGCATCTCCACCTCGACGCCGCGCCGATGCAGCCGGTAGGCGCGCTCGCCGCCGATCTTGACCGCCGAGGCGGCCGGAATCGGCAGCTCGATCTCACCCCGGAGGGGCTCGAGCAGCCGGTCGAGCGCGTCCTCGTCCGGCGCCGTGTGCTCGCCGAGGACGTCGCCCTCGGGATCGCCGGTCGTCGTCCGTGACCGCAGGTCGACGTCCGTCAGGTAGCGCTTGTCCAAGCCAACGAAGCACGACGCCAGTCTAGTTGCCTCACCGGACAACAAGAGCAACAATCCTGTCGCAAACGGGTCGAGCGTGCCGGCGTGGCCGGTGCGGGCACCGGTCCGCCGGCGTATCTCCGCGACGATCGCGAACGACGACGGGCCGGCCGGCTTGTCGACGAGGATCAGGCCGCTCGGACTACGTCCGCGTGGAGGCACTCGCGAGGAACTCGCGCTTGATGAAGTCCGTGATCTCGTCGACGGAGGCGTCGCTCGAGAAACCCGCGGCCTGACGGTGACCGCCGCCCCCCGACTTGCGCGCGATCGCGGAGACGTCGACCTCGTCCGTGCTCGCCCGTAGGCTGACACGCCGAGCGGGGCCGTCAGAGCGCGGCGGCTCCCGGATCAGCGCCGCCATGTCGGCACCCTCGACGGCGCGCAGGTAATCGATGATTCCCTCGGAGTACGCCTCGGCCGCGCCGATGTCGGTGAAGTCCTTTCGCAGCAGGTACGAGACCACGAGGCGCCCGCCGTCGTAGATCTGCGCCCGCTCGAGCGCGCGCGCGAGCAGCTTGAGCTTGGCGAACTGCACCGTCTCGTACACGCCACGAAAGACCCGGTGGACGTCGGCACCTGCCTCCACGAGCTCCGCTGCGAGCCGGAGGGCCTTCGGGGTCGTGTTCGCGTACTGGAAGCGTCCGGTATCGGTGACCAGCGCGATGTAGAGCGCCTCGGCGATCTCGGGCGTCAGCTCGACGTCGAGCTCGGCGAAGACGTCGCGGAGCACCTCCCCCGTCGAAGAAGCGTTCGGGACGATCAGGTTGACCTTCCCGAAGCGCGTGTTGTCGTGGTGGTGGTCGATGTTGATCACGAGCGGAGCGCCCTCGAGCGGCTCGGGCTCCGGGCCGATGCGGCTGGCGTTTGCGCAATCCACTGCCAGCAGCACACGGTCCCGCCAGTCGTCGGGCAGCGTGCGACGAAGCGCGCCGAGCTGCATGAAGGCGTACTCGACGGGCAGCGGCCCGTCGCCATAGAGGTACATGACGCTGTCCTTGCCCAGCCGGTCGAGCGCGAGCTTCAGGGCCAGGATCGAGCCCAGCGCGTCGCCGTCCGGGTTTTCGTGCGTGACAAGGAGGAAGCGGTCGTGCGAGCGGATCGCGTCCGCGACCGCTTCTACCTCACTCGTCGTCTGGGGCGAGCTCATCGATCAGCTGTGTCATGCGGACCCCGCGCTCTACTGACGGATCGTATTCGAAGGCCAGCTGCGGCGTCCGCTTCATTCGAAGCTCGCGGGCAAGGCGTGCCTGCAGGACTCCATGCGCCGCCTCCAGACCAGTCAGGCTCTCCCGCCGCTCCTTCTCCGGCCCGAGCACGCTGACGTAGACGCGCGCGTGACGGAGATCGGGCGACGTCTCGACGCCAGTGATCGTCACGAAACCGATCCGGGGATCCTTGAGCTCGCCGACGGTCTCGGACAGGACCTGGCGGACGGCTTCGTTCACGCGCCGCATCCGGTCGCTCATGCCTGATATTCAACCGGCCGTGGGCCTGCACGCGCTCGCGCTCGCCGCCATTGCGGCGTGGTGCTTCGTGACCGCGTTCGCGGGTGGGCTCGTCGGGCTCGTGCTCGGCAACATCCGCCTGCCGGCGCTGCTCCTCATCTCGTCGAGCCCGGCGGCGGGGGCAGGCGCAAATATCGGCGTCTCCGGCGTCGCCGCGGCGACCGCAGCGGGGACGCAGATCCGGGCAGGCCGGATCCATTGGCGCGTCTTCGCATGGATGGCTCCTTCGTCAGTCATCGGCGCCGTCCTGGGCGGCCTCGTCTCGGGTGCCCTGCCGGGTACCGCGCTGCTTGTCCTGATCGGCGTCCTGCTGCTCGTGTTCGGCGTCGATCTGCTCCGTCCGCGGCCTCCCACCCCACGCCGGGACCGGCTGAACCTGCGCGCGGCCGTGGTCGCCGGCGGAGTGATCGGCTTCCTCGGCGGCGTCGTCGGCCTGATCCTCGGCTCCCTGCGGATGCCCGCCTTGCTGCACTTCGTGGGTGAGGAGCCGCTCCGCGCGGTCGGGACGAACCTGTTGGTCGGCGTCTGCGTCGGCGTCGCCGGGGTGCTCGGGCACCTGCCGAGCGGGATCGACTGGACTGCGTTCGCAGTCGGTGCGAGCGCCTCGGTACCCGGGTCGCTGCTCGGCGCCCGGCTGACGGGCCGACTCGACGAGCGGCAGTTGATCCGTGCGATCGGCGTCGTTCTCCTCTTCGCCGGCACGGTGACGCTCGTGCAGGCGGCGTACTGACGCCCAGTCCTCGGGCGGCCGCTAAACCCGGTTCTCTCGCCGTCGCGCGTCGACGCGCGGGTCAGTCGTCGAGCGCGAGGGCGTCGCTTGCGATGCCCGTTCAGAGGCCGCCCGATTTACTCGGGCGGTCGATAAACCCGGTTCTCTCGCCGTCACCCCGTCGACGCGCGGGTCAGTCCTCGAGGGACACCACCTCCCGCTCGACGCGTCCGAGCTCGAACTCCTGCGCGGCGAGAAAGCGCTCGGCGCCGTCGAGCAGCTCCTGGAGCTCGCGGTGGTCGCGGGCGACGCACGAGAGAGTCAGCCGCGAGCGCTGCCAGAGGTCGTGGTGGTCGACCTCGGCGACCGAGGCGCCGAAACGGTGCTGGAGCTGCGCCTTGGCCGATTTCACGTACTTGCGCTTGCCCTTGAGCGATCCACCCTCCGGGAAGTGCAGCTCGGCCGAGAGGATCCCGACGTAACCCGCGCCCACGCCCGTATTGAACCCGTCGGCGAACGACAAGCTCGATTGGACGTCTAACCAAGCATGCGAGTGGTGCTCGGCGCACTGGCAGTGACGATTCTGGCGCTGGCCCCGGCCGCGCGACCGCGCGCCCATGCACTCGCGCACGTTTACCCGGGTGGGGGCTACACCGCCGACGTGTTCGCGCACGGCGGGTACGCCTACCTCTCGAGCTACCACGGCGGAAACTGCCCCGCGCAGGGCGTGCGCGTCTACGA
Organism: Actinomycetota bacterium; assembly: GCA_046725655.1. GTDB lineage: Bacteria > Actinomycetota > Thermoleophilia > Gaiellales > Gaiellaceae > 13-2-20CM-68-14. Next base: position 4,015 of record JBKOYZ010000168.1, read on the forward strand.
CCTCCGCGATGCCGCCCATCCACGGCGCGTAGCGACCTTCGGCGACGGCTCCGACCTCGACGTCCGCGGCACCTGGACGGAGAAGACGATCGTCCAGCACGTTGCGACACCGAGCTTCACCGGCGAGCTGGCGGCGACGAGCTACCAGAACTGTCCCGGCACGAACTCGTTCCGAGGCTTCGGTCTCTTCGACGTCACCGATCCGCGCAAGCCGAGGCGGCTCGCGCTCGTCAGGACCGATCCGGGCGGCGCACACGAGCTCTGGCTGCAACCGGTCGGCCGACGGGCATACGTCTACGTCGCCATCCCGCTCGCCGAGCGCGGCCTGCCGCTCTCGCCCGGCTTCCGCATCTTCGACGTCACGGATCCGCGTCGCCCGACGGAGGTCGGTTCCTGGATCGCCCCGGCGACGATGCGCGCAGGCAAGAAGGCCGTGTTCGTGCACTCGGTGCGCGTCAATCCCGCCGGCACCCGCGCCTACGTCTCCTACTGGGATCTGGGCACCATCATCCTCGACGTTTCGAAGCCGGCGAGCCCGCGGTTCCTCGGCCGCACGACCGATGCGCAGGGCGCGGCGCACTCGACGGCGCTGACGCCGGACGGGAAAGTGATGATCGAGACCCACGAGACGAACGGGGGTCGGCCGTCGCTCTGGGACGTATCGCATCCGCGTCACCCCCGCCTGCTCGGTGTCTTCAATGCGCCGAAGAAGCTCGTCGACGCCGCGCGCGCCCGCACCGGCGCGGGCGGGTTCGCGCTCGGCGTCCACGACGCGAAGATCATCGGCCACCGGGCCTACTTCTCGTGGTACGCGCTCGGCGTCCTCGTCGCCGACATCTCGAACCCACGCCGGCCGCGGTTCGTGACGCAGTTCCTGCCGCCCCCGTCGCGCGACCCGGAGCGCGAGCTCTGCAACGGCAAGCGCTGCACCTTCACTTGGGGCGTCTTCGCCGAACGCCGCTTCGCGCTCGCCTCCGACATGCCCGGCGGGCTCTGGGTCTTCCGGGTGCGATAGCGGCTTAGCCGGCCGCCGGCGCGGGCGCGGCGCTCAAGTCGGTGCGCTCGACTTGCCGCGTCTCGTAGACCTCGAGGACGTCGCCTTCTTTCACGTCGTTGAATCCGTCCAAGAGGATGCCGCACTCGAAGCCCTCGGCGACCTCGCGGACATCGTCCTTGAAGCGCTTCAGCTGCGCCACCGTGGTCTCCTGGACGACCGTGCCGTCGCGGACGACCCGCACCTGGGCGCCGCGGCGAACGATGCCCTGCGTGACGTACGAGCCCGCGATCGTGCCGAGCCGCGAGACGCGGAAGAGCTGGCGCACCTCGACCTCGCCGATCGTCTCCTCCGTCGTGACCGGCCGGAGCATGCCGACGAGCGCCTGCTCGATGTCCTCGGTCAGCTGGTAGATGACGCGGTAGGTGCGGATCTCGACACCCTCGCGCTCCGCGAGCTGGCGCGCCTCGGCGCTCGGGCGCACGTTGAACCCGACGACCATCGCGCTCGAGGCGACGGCGAGGTTGATGTCGTTCTCCGTGATGCCGCCGACGCCCTGGTGGATGACGTTGACGCGCACCTCGGGGTGCTGGATCTTCTGCAGCTCGCCGACCGCCGCCTCGACGGAGCCGACGACGTCGCCCTTGAGCACGAGGTTGAGGTCCTGAACTGCTCCTTCCTGGAGCTGTGAGAAGAGCTCCTCGAGCGGCACCGCGCCGCGCGCCTGCGTCGCCAGCTGCTCGCGCCGCAACCGCTCGCCGCGTGTGTTGGCGAGCTCGCGAGCGCGCCGCTCGTTCTCGACCACTCGGCAGAACTCCCCGGCGGACGGCGGCTTGTCGAAGCCGAGGATCTCGATCGGCGTTCCGGGGGTGGCCTGCTCCACCTTCTCGCCGCGGTAGTTGTAGAGCGCCCGGACACGGCCCCACGCGTCGCCGGCGACGATCGAGTCGCCGACGCGCAGGGTGCCGCGGTGGACGAGCATCGTCGCCACCGGGCCGCGCCCGACGTCGAGCCGTGACTCGATGATCGGCCCCGACGCCTCGGCGTTCGGGTTCGCCTTCAGCTCGAGCTCGGCGTCGGCGACGAGCAGCACCTTCTCGAGCAGTTCGGTGAGGTTCTGCTTCGCCTTCGCGGACACGTCCGCGTACTGCGTCTCTCCTCCCCACTCCTCGGGCTGCAGCCCCTCGCCTGCGAGGTCGCCCCGGACGCGATTGGGGTCGGCGTCCGGGAGATCGATCTTGTTCACGGCGACGACGATCGGCACCTCGGCCGCGCGTGCGTGCGAGATCGACTCGCGCGTCTGCGGCATCACGCTGTCGTCGGCGGCCACGACTAGGACGGCGATGTCCGTGACCTTCGCGCCACGGGCCCGCATGGCGGTGAACGCCTCGTGGCCGGGAGTGTCGAGGAACGTGATCTTGCGGCCGTCGTGCTCGACCTGATACGCGCCGATGTGCTGCGTGATCCCACCGGCCTCGGTTTCGACCACCGCCGATTCGCGGATCGCGTCGAGCAGCGTCGTCTTGCCGTGGTCGACGTGACCCATGATCGTGACCACCGGCGGCCGGTCGGTCAGGTCGTCGGCCGCGTCCTCGTACGTCTCCGGTTCGAGCTCCTCCTCCGCGGCGTGCTTGATCTGCAGCTCACGGTCGGGGATCAGCTCCGCCGCGATCAGCTCCACCTCTTCGTCGCTCAGCGACTGGGTGATGGTGACCATCTTCCCCAGGCCCATCATGACCTTGATGATGTCCGGCACCGTCTTGCCCATCGCTGCCGAGAGGTCCTTGACGGTGACCCCGGACGGAACACTGACCGGCCCCGTCGGCGGCGCGACGGGCTGCTTCGGCGGACGGGCCTCCTGGCGCTCGCGCGCCTGGCGCGGCGACTCGCGCGGCCTGTTGGCCGCGTTGTCGATCACCACGCGGCGCTTGCGGCGGCCGGTGACGGCACCCTGGCGGGGCCTGATCGGGCGGTTCGGTCTGTTGGAGCCGTTAGACATTCGCGTCAGTGTAGAGCCGTGTCAGCCCGGGATCGACCCGGACCTTCGCTTTCAGGGTGCGGTTGAAGGCGCGGCCGGCCCGGGCGCGCTCGAAGCAGCCGAGCCGCCGGCACGTGTAAACCCCGCGTCCCGGCGCGTGTTGCGCGGGCGTCAACACGCCGTTCAGCGCCACAAACCGGAGCAGTTCGGCCTGCGGCGCTTTCCGTCCGCAGCCTGCGCACGTTCGCAGCGACGTCGCTTGCGATGTCGCTGAAGAGGGCGCCCGATTCACTCGGGCGGCCGCTCGTCCCGATCGCGATTGCGGCGAGCTCACGCAGCAGTCGAGCCCTCCTCGCCTTCGCTCCTCTCGCTTTCGGCGGGGTTCTTCTCTAGCGGAATCCCAGCCGGAACCTCGTCCGGAGGAGCGTGGTCCGGGTGCGAGACGTCGAGGTCGACCTCGTCCTCGGCCGCGGCGACGGCAACGGCGCTCGGGCCGTGGGTCGCGGCCGCGTCGGCCGGCGCCTCCGACTCGAGCGGCTCGACCGCCGGCTCCGGCAGCGCGGGGCCAACTGCCTCCGCGTCGTCGGGCAGCTCCTCGGCGAGTGCCTCGAGCTCGGGCTCGGACTCCGTCACGACCGGCTCCTCGTCGGGCGCGTCGGCTTCCCGCTGCGCCAGCTCCTGGTGCGTTGGGACGCCGCAGTACCGCGAGCCGGGGAGCGCCGCGTTCGGGCAGCGCTTGCCGTTCGACAGGATGGCGGCGCAGCGGCCCGTGAACTCCTCGTCCTCGCCCGCGCCGGCGAAGGCAGCCTCCGCCTCGGCCTGCGCGAACTCGGTGTCGGACTGGATGTCGATCTTCCAGCCCGTCAGGCGCGCGGCCAGCCGAGCGTTCATGCCCTCCTTGCCGATCGCGAGCGCGAGCTGGTCGTCCGGCGTGACGACGGTCGCCTCCTTCGCGTCGTCGTCCAGGTAGGCCTCGCGCACGCGCGCGGGTGAGAGCGCCTTCGCGACGAAGCGGGCAGGCTCGGGGTTCCAGGGAATGATGTCGATCTTCTCGCCGCGCAGCTCGGAGACGACCATGCGCACGCGCGACCCGCGTGGGCCGACGCACGCGCCGACCGGGTCGACGCCCTGCGCATGCGACTCGACGGCGATCTTGGAGCGGTAGCCCGGCTCGCGCGCGACACCGCGGATCTCGACGAGCCCGTCCGCGATCTCTGGAACCTCGAGCTCGAACAGCGTCTTGATCAGCTCCGGGTCACGTCGGGAGACGATCACCTGAGGGCCCTTCGTCCCTGAGCGCACCTCGGTGATGACGGCCTTGATCCGCGAGCCCTGCTCGTAGCGCTCGCCGTCGACCTGCTCGGAGCGCGGCAGCAGCGCCTCGACCTTGCCGAGGTCGACGAGCACGTTGTTGCGGTCGCCCGCCTGCTGGACGATGCCGGTGACGACCTCGCTGACGCGGTCGATGTACTCCTCGTACATCATCTGCCGCTCGGCCTCGCGGATCCGCTGTGTGATCACCTGCTTCGCGGTCTGCGCGGCGATCCGGCCGAAGTTCTCCGGCGTCACGTCCTCGCGCTTGACCTGCTCCTCGGGCACGTCCGACCAGTCGATGTCGAGGTCGTCGTCCTGCACGAGCACGTGCGAGCGCTCGCCGGTCTCCTCCTCGGCCTGCTCGAGCTCGGTGAGCACGCGCTCGCGAGCCTCTTCGAGCAGCCGCTCTTCGATGTCGGGCGGCAGCTCGATCGAGAAGACGCGGAAGTCGCCCTCGTTACGGTCGAGCTCGACGACGGCATGGCGCGAGGCGCCCGGCGTCTTCTTGTACGCGGCGAGCAGCGCATCCTCGAGCGCCTCGATCAGCGTCTCGCCGTCGATTCCCTTGTCGCGTTCCAGCTCCTGGACGAACTCGATGATCTCTCTGCTCATCGCTGCCCTTCGTCGATCAGATTGCCCCGGACGATCTCGTCGTACGGGATTGCCACTTCGTCGCCGTCGACGCCGACGGTGACCGCCGTCGCGTCGGCGCGCTTGACCTCGCCGCGGACCTTCGACCGCCCTGCCGTCTTCAGCTTGACCCGGCGGCCGACGATGCGCTGGAAGTGCTCGGGCTTGCGCACCGGCCGCTCGAGGCCCGGCGAGGAGACGTCGACCGAGTACTCGCGCAGATAGTCCCAGAGCACGTGCGTCACGCGCTCGCAGAGCTCATGGTCGACCTTCGAGCCTGCGCGGTCGATGTAGACGGTGAAGCGCTCGCGCCCGGTGAGCTCGACAGCGAGCACCTCGACGTCCGGCAGACGCTCGGTCACCTGCCGCGCGATGTCACGCTCGAGCTCCCGTTCCTTCGTCCGTACGTCTGTCAAGCAGCCTCCCCTTCACAAAAAATGGGCGCTGTGCGCCCATTTCGCCAAGCGGTGAAATGTGGTCAGTCGAGAATAGCGAAAGCCCCGCCGCGCGGCGGGGCAGATCGCTACTCGGGTGGTCGGGCCAGGGAGGTCGCGGCCAGGATCTAGACGCTCGCGGTCTGCGGCTTCTCCTCCTTCAGCCGCCGGATCAGGTCGGCCACGTCGGCCGTCTCCTGCTCCAGGTCCCGCTGGTACTCCTCCAGCCGGCGAAGCAACGTCTCCGCGTCGGGGAAGCGGCGGCCGCGCGGGTGGCACCCGCGGCCTCGGCCGTGAAATCTCCGTCCGTGCATCGATTCACCTCCTTTCTCCCTCGTCGTATCGGTCGAGAAAGCTCTGGACGACGCCCTGCGATTCGCGGAGCGCCTCCGCCCAGCGGTCGAGCAACCGGCGCCCCTCGTCGGTGAGCTCGTACGTGCGCTTCGCCGGGCCCGGGAGCTCGGCGCTCCATTCGGAGCTGACGATTCCCTCGGCCTCGAGCGCACGCAAAAGGCGATAGAGGTTGCCTACGTCGATCCGCCCCTCGCCCGCGAGCTCCGGCAGGCGCTCGATCAGCTCGTAGCCGTGGTGCGGCCGCTGACGGAGGAGCAGCAGCAGCGACGGCTCGACGAACCGCTCCACCCGTGCCCGCACGTGCCAATGGCCCGGGCGAACCCGGTGGCGGCTGCGGACGCGTCGCGGGGGGCGATGTCCTCTCATGCGCGCCAGTATAGGTAAAAGACATATGTCTAAGACAGAACCGGCCAGAGCCGCCGGCGGAGTGCGGCCCGGCTAGCGCTCGAGCGGAACGTGTCGGGACTCGAAGTCCACGTCGACCTCGCTCGTCAGGCCGCTCTCCGCTCGAGCCAGGCGCGATAAGGAGCCGCGAGTTCGAAAGCCGTAGCGGCTGCGGCGAGCCCGAGCCAGCCGCGGCTCCGGGGTGCGCTCGCAAGCGCAATCGCGCCGAACGCAACGGGCGCGGTCGGCCGGCCGCTCAGGCACCGAGGGTGATCGTGACGGTCACCTTGTAACGGGCCTGACCACACGCGTCGGAAGGGAACACGTTCCGGCAGGGTCCGAACCCGAACGGCTCGCGCAGCGCCGACGGGTACTACCACCCGGAAGACGAGGTCTTCCTCCCGTGGTTCATGCGCACTGCCCCCGAACACCGTGTCCGAGCCGACGCAGAGCCCCTCTGCGAACATCGGCCGATACACGTTCATGGGCGACCTGAATCCGTTCCCGCGCTTCCGCCAGCCAGCGACGGGCTGCAAGAAGCACTTGTACTTCGTCTCACCTAGGGGCCTGGGTGAACCGGGGCGAAGCCTCCTGGCCCGGGGCTAAGGCTCAATCCGCCGGTCAGGGAACCCCAACCCTTCGGTCGAGGCTCCCTGCCGTTAACCAGTCTCGCCCGCAGGCTTTGCCGCGACTACGGCGTTGGGGCCGTATAAGCCCAAGTCGCGTCGACGAACGTATCGCCGGTGTGCACCGCGTCCCAAAGGAGCTTGAACCCGTACGGGCTCGCCCCGCCGTCGAAGAGAACCGAGTCGCCGCGAACGTTCTCCGCGTTGTCGGCTCCCGAGACGTAGATGCAGAGGACGCCGGCAGGCGCCGTCGGCGCCTCGGGCGTACCGTCGCAGTCCGGATTCTCGTCGATGTCCGAGTTCGTGGGGCAGACCTGACCCGTGTCTGCCTGGCAGCTGTCGATGTTGACCGAGACGTCGGTGTCCGAGAGGTCGTTCCTGGCCGGCACCGGCAGTGTCATGTCGACCCCCCAGTCGGCCGGGAGCGTCTGAGCGTCGTAGTCGCCGCCGACGGCTCCCCGGATCGTCTTTCCAGGCGGGACCGGATTGAGCGCCGAGGCTCCTTCAGGCCCGGCGGGCCCGGCGGGCCCGGTAGACCCTCTCGCGCCAGTGTCGCCCTTCGGCCCGGCAGGCCCGGCGGGCCCTGCAGGACCCCGCGCTCCGCGCGGGCCTCGCGCGCCTCGCGGCAACTGCCCCGCCTTGAAGTCCTTCTTTAGCAGCGAGTGGTTGATTACTTGCTTCGTCCCGACGCTGTTCGCCGGAAGACGAAACGCGGCGTATCCGACCCCGCCGAGGGCCATCGCCAGGGCGATGCAGGCGACGACCAAAGCGGGCGACGGCCGCAGCCAACGCAAGACTTTCATTTGTTCGACCTCCTCCTCGGCCTGCCCTAGGGACATTGACGGTCCGACCCAACGAGGCAAGCCGGCGGCAAGACGGCCGCGGTCGAGCGCGCCGCTCCATGCTCGATGTGCCGAACGATACGGGTCTGCGACTCGTGTCCGCGAAAGTCAACCGCGCATTTGCACGGCACCGCGCTCGTGCTACGCCGCCGTGGCGAGGCTCTTGCAGGAGCGCGAGTCGTCGGCTCGGCTCGCACGAGCGTCCTTTTTCAAATCACGCCGCGCAGCGCCGAGAGCGCCGCCTTTCGCCCACGGCCGGAGAGGGCGACGAGGCGGCCAACGACAAGCGTAATCTCTTCGATCGACGGATCCCGCTCCCTGCAGGTAGCGATGCAGCCACCGCACCGCGAAGCGTCAGTGCCGGCTCGGCTCCTTCCGCGCGATCAGCACCGTCAGGTCGAGCGCGTCAGTCAGGTTGAGCGGCGGCAGCTCCTTCGCCGTCCCCTCGGCGACGACGAGGTTGCCTCGGTCGAGAGCCCGTTTGAACATCGTGCGTGCGTGGCCCTGCGAGGTCAGGTTCCCTTTCCGGGCCGGGCAGCGTCTCGAGCATAACCCTAGAGCTTCTCGAAGTCGTCGACCTGCGACGGCCGCACCGCAGTCCGCTAGATGGCCCTTGAATTCTTGACTATCTACACGACCGGTGCAATCGTCCGCTGGTCCACATATTGAGGTGTGCGGCTCACCTCCCGATGAGAGGGGTGCGCGATGCACCGATTCACATTTGGACGGCTGCGCTGGTTGGTTGCGGGCGTGGTTGTGGGGGCCGTTGGCGGGGGCGTCGCGTTTGCGGCGATTCCCGACTCGAGCGGAGTCATCCACGGCTGCTACCAGAAGAACGTCGGCAACCTGCGCGTGATCGACCCCAGCGCCGGCGGCAGCTGCCGGCCGTCGGAGATCGCGATCAGCTGGAGCCAGACTGGACCGCAGGGGCCGACAGGGCCGACAGGGCCAACAGGGCCGCAGGGACCGAAGGGCGATACCGGCGCGACCGGGCCTGCGGGTCCCGCCGGCCCCGCTGGTCCGAAGGGCGACACCGGCGCCACCGGGCCGCAGGGGCCGAAGGGTGACACCGGCGCCACCGGGCCGCAGGGGCCCGCTGGGCCTCAGGGGCCCCCAGGTCCGAAGGGCGACACCGGCGCCACCGGGCCACAGGGTGTCCCTGGGAACCTCGCGCTCGCGGGGAAGTCCTGCCCGAGCGGCGAAGTCGTGACGGGGTTCGATGCCGCTGGTGACCTCATCTGCGCGCCAGTGAGCGTCGGGCCGACGTGTCCGGCGAACAGCACGCTCACGTTCAACATCACGGCATCGCCCGTTGCCGGCTTGTACCACTGGCCCGGAGGCACTCAGACCCTGGCGTTGCCGGGAAGTGCCGGCTGCACCGTGACCGTCGCGCGGCCGAGCGGATCTATCGCCACTCTGGGGAGCGTTATCGGTACGGACGGCTGGGCCGTCACCGGCTTCACGGGCTTCACGAGCACCAACGGCGGGGTCGTGGGTCCCACATCCTGCTTTGGCACTCTCAACTTCGTGGCCCCGACCATTAACAACCGGCCGGCATGCACCAACGCGGCCGTTGATCCGATCTTTGGTACTGCGTTGGGCGGTGCAAGCAGCTTCGTTGTGACGGCGTCCTAGCTGTAGGGCGCCAGCGCTCGGCTACATAACTCACACTCGGAGGGGTCCAGGATCACCGGGCCCCTCCGGGTCGTGCGCCGCTGCTCGATCTTTCGCCGTCGTCGGCACTTCTCGCGCCGCGTCGGCAATGGGTTCTTCGCGCGGTAGTCGGCGCGCTACTGCGCGTTGACCTGATCGATCCAGCCGCGGTTCTTCTCGCGCCATCGTCGCGTTGCCTTGGACCAATCTGCGGATCTCGCTGTAGGCGGAATCGATCAGGCGGAATCAGTCCGCTGCTCGAGCTCAGGCATCGAGCTTGAGGATTTCGCGGTCAGGTCGCGTCCGGCAGATCGCCCCCGCCACATTCGGACCGACGCACGGGATCCCGCGCAGCAGCCGTTGGGCCCCGGCCGCCGTGCCCGTGAACCCCGAGCCCAGGCGCGAGCTCACGGGGCAATGCCTGCGCGACAGCATCGCCCTGGCGCTGCGTGTGCCCCCGGCGCAGGTGCCACCGCGCTACGAAGGTGAGGACGTCGACGAGTGGATCGACAAGGTCGGCGAGCAGTTCAACGTCCGCTTCCGACGCGTCGACGCCGACGAGCTGCCGCCGCCGACCCTTCAGCCCTGGATCGCGATCGTCAACGCCAGCGGCGAGGACACGCACGCGGTGGCGATGATCGGCCGGCGCCCGCTCGGCGTCGAGAGCATGCTTCGGCCGCGTGCCGCCGATGGCGTTCTCACGGGGTTGCTCGTCGAGTACGCATGAGCCGAGCACGGTCGGGATCGTTACGGCCCGAGCTGAACCGCTATCGATGGCAGAAGCTGCGAGCGCGAGTGAAGGAGCGAGACGGCAATCGATGCACGGTCTGCGGTGCGACCGAGTCGTTGGAGGTGCATCACATCATCCCGGCACGGAATGCACCGGCGCTGGTCGAGGTCGTGGTTCGAGTGGCGCGACGATCCTGCGTTCTCGCGGTAGGGGGGCATTCACTGCCAGGCTTCAGCTTCCCGGCAAGGAAGCCCGGAGACGGTCCGAACCTAGCTCGACCGTCCACGATTCCCTCCTAGCGTCCCGTTCGCATCTGGCGAAACGAGGCCCCGCACGCGCGTCTTGCACCGCTTCGCGCCTGCCGGCGCGAGCCTGCTCGTGTAGACCGTCGGCGTGGCCTCCTCCTAGCCCGTTGTCCTTTTGCTCGGAGAGCTCCAACCGCCTCGTTCGCCTTCTGAGGTGCGCGGCTCTCGGCCGAGTTGTCGCGGTCAGCCGGCCAGCGGCGGCTCCGCGTGCTGCCGTAGCTCAGAGGTCGAGCACGATCGTGACCGGCCCGTCGTTGACGAGCTCGAGTTCCATCCGGGCGCCGAACACGCCGGTCTCGACGGGAACGCCGAGGCGGCGCAACGCCTGACAGAACCGCTCGTACAGCGGCTCGGCCTGCTCGGGCCGCGCTGCCTGAGAGAAGTCCGGCCTGGTTCCCTTCTGGCGTCTGCTATCGGCGAGGAGGGTGAACTGGCTGACGACGAGCGCCTCGCCGCCGACGTCGAGGAGGCTGCGGTCGAACTTCCCCGACTCGTTTTCGAAGATCCGGAGCTGCGCGATCTTCGTCGCCAGACGCTCGGCCCCAGCGGCGTCGTCGTCCCGGCCGACGCCGACCAGGATCACGAGGCCGTTCCCGATCTGGCCGACGGTCTCGCCGCCGACGCGGACGCGGGCGCGCGAGACGCGCTGGAGGACGGCTCTCAGGTCTCGGCCGCGCGAATCCGCGCTGAATAACGCTTGCTCGCCGGCCTCAGCGAGCTCGCGAGCTTGTAGTGGCCCTGCGCCTCGGTCTGCCGACCCTGCTTCTCGAGGCAGCGGCCCAGCGCGTAGTGCGCATAGTCGTCGGCCGGCGCCAGCTCGAGCATGGCCCGGAACTCCGAAGCTGCCTCGTCGTAGCGGTGGATGCGGAAGTAGGCGATCCCAAGGGCCTCCCGGATCGAGGCCTTGTCGGGCTCGCGCCGCTTCGCCTTCTCGAGCGGGACTGTGGCCTGCGCGGCCATGCCCTCGCGGAGATGCGCTCGGCCCTGCTGGAAGAGGTTGTAGGTCTCGCTCATATGCCTCTCAGGTACGGAAAGTTCTCTTCCACCAAGTCAAGCGGATCCGTCAAATCTCGGGTGCGCCCAACTTCGAACGCCGAAACATCGATGCCGTCGTCGATCGCTCGCTGGTACGCGGCCGCGAGCTCGTACGGCGGCCCGTCGAGCCGTTCGAGGTAGCGCACGAGCTGTGCATCGAGGCCCCACAGCGAGGCGTGCGCGAACGGTCCGCGTGCGGTGCCGCCGATCCTCGTGACGCGGCCGGCGGAAACGTCGACCGCCGCGCGCCCCGGGCCCGGCGGCGGCTCTTGCCGGACGGCGACCGCGCCAGGCGCCGCCGATGCTGCGAAGGCGGAAGCGAACCGCGCCACGTCGCCGGCGGCGAAGACGGTGTCCGCGGTGGCGACGACGAGCGGTGGTGCCGCCCCGGCGGCGAGCGCGCACGAGACGGCGTCGGCAGAGCCGATCGGTTCGGGCTGGCGGGCGAAGCGGAGCGTGAGATCGAAGGCACTGCCGTCGCCGACGAGCGCCTCGAGGCGCTCGGCGAGGTGGCCCGTGACCACGGTCACCTCCGCGCAGCCCGCTTCCAGAAGCTGCCGCAGCACGGTCGCGATCACTGGCCGCCCATCGAGGGGCAGCGCAGGCTTGGGCCAACGCTCGGTGAGCGGCCGCAGGCGCCGGCCCTCGCCGGCCGCCATCACGATTGCGTGCAGGGGAGGGTCTGGCGGAATGCCGCTCGTCGCCGGGGCGCGATGCTCGTTGGCGGGCAAGGACGCAGGGAGCGTCAATAGCAGAACGCTATTGGCGCGACTGAGGACGCCGCCGGCGGACGAACGGCGCGGCTCGGCGGCGCAGACTGTGTTCCGCCAGACCCTCCTTCCCCTCCCTCTAGCCGGTCAGCCCGAGCGACCGGAGCGAGACGAGGCCGAGCGCACGCTCCGGGCGGCTGAGCGCCGCCCGCAGCTGGCGGCGCAGCTGTCTCAGTTCGGTGCGCGTCTCGGCGGCCGCTGCGCGCGCGCCCTCGGGGGGGCCGAACCGCGCCCGCGCGGCGGCGTCCACGAACGCCTCAGCGGAGACGCCGATCTCGGCGTCGGCGATCCTCGCGAGCTCGTGCAGCGACGCGCTCGGCGGCGCCTTCGCGCCCTGATCGGCGAGGTAGTCGGTCAGCTCGCGCACGGCGGCCGCGGCGACTCGACGAGGGTCGCGCGTCAGGTAGCGCCGTTTGCGGACGAGCTCCTTGAGACTCGCGATGGCCAGGACCAGGCCGGCGGCGACCAGCACGAGCAGCTTCAGCAGCGCGCCGAAACCGGAGCCGGTCGAGCCCGTCTTCCTGCGGACCGGCGGAAGCCCGCGTGCACCCGCGGGACTGGTCTTGCCCGTCTTGCGGAGGTTCTGGAGCCCGAGCGACGGGGTCCGGCTCTTCAGCTGCGATGCGACTGCGTAGAGACCGTCGGCGATGTCGAAGTGCGGCGACGAGGCCGTGTAGGACCCTTCCAGTCCACCGCGACCCGGCGTGGGGTCGAACGGGAGCCAGCCGTAGCGCGGGAACCAGGCCTCGACCCACGTGTGCGCATCGTGGTCGGTGACGATCCACTCGCGCTTTTGGCTGTCGTAGTTGCCACTCGTGAAGCCGGCGGCGACCCGCGCCGGGATCCCCAGGTAGCGCAGCATCAGCGCCATCGCGCCGGCGAAGTGCTGGCAGTAGCCGCGATGTGTCTGCTCGACGAAGGCGACGAGCGCCGGCGCCTGCGGCGCCTGCGGTGGATGCTCGTCGTAGCGGAAGGCGTCGGAGCGGAACCAGCCTTCGAGCTCGAGTGCTGCGGCGTATGGCGTGCGCGGGTCGCCCACCACACGCTTCGCGGTCTCGTAGAGCCTCCGGTACAGGCGGGCGCGATACGAACGCTCGAAGACCCGCTCCACCTTGGCGTCACGCCGCGGAGTTCCGAACGCCGGGACGGTGTAGCCGGGCGACACGTAGAGGTCGTTGGCCTTGACGAGCGCCGGGTAGCGCGGCCGCAGGTCCATCAGCTGCCGCGGTGTCGGCCGCGCCTGGTAGCTCCAGACGGTGTACCGGTCGCCGGGCGAGAGCGGATCGCCTTGCAGGTAGGCGGTTCCTCCGGCCGCGAACTCCGCGACATGGCCGGGCGACGAGTAGGCGACGGGAACGCTGGCCCCGATCAAGTGGTTATCGCGCAGCGCCTTGACCGTCACTTCCTGCTTGACCCAGCGCGACCGGTTCCGGCCGGCCGACGGTAGCTCGACGTCGTCGCGGAGCTCGAGGCGGTCGCCGTACGGCGTCGCCGTCAGCGGCGGCGCGTTCTCGTACCAGTTGCCGCCGTCGAACTCGTCGAGCGTCGTCGCGCGCCAGTACGTCCGCTGCGGCGGCGACTTGATCGCGAGGACGTCCGTCACCTTTTTCGGCAGGTTCAACCCGCGGTAATCCGAGTTCCAGACGTACTCGACGCCGACCGGGTCCTGCGGCTTCGTGTAGAAGTCCCACCCCTGCCAGTGGAGGACCTGCCCGCTGGCGATCGCCGAGGAGTGCGAGACGCCGAGCGAGGCCACCACGACGGCGGCGCCGACCGCGAGGGCGCCGGCCAGCCGCCTCGGATGCAGCCGGGATGCAAGGCCGACGACGAACGCGAGTATGAGCGCGACCATGATGGCGCCCCGCTGCAGGTCGTCCGGGCCCGCCAGCAGGGTCGCCGGCCAGCCGGCGGCCACGAGCAGCACCATCGCCGCTGCGACGGGCTTCCGGGCCGAGACCGCCAGCGCGACCGCGGCGCAGGACGCGAACAACGCGACCAGGATCACGCCTTCCATGTGGGCGTGGCCGGCCGGCGCGAACGGCAGCTGGACGTCGTAGAACTCGAGGAACCCGTCCCAGAACCGCGACAGCAGTCGCAGCGGATGCGCGATCCAGGCGCCGAGCGCGGCGTGGAGCGCGAGCACGGAGGCCCCGGCAAGCGCGACGAGGCGCCAGCGGAGCCGCGGGAGGAGCGCCGGGACGATCGCGAGAAACATCAGCCAGAGCGCGGTGCCCGAACTTGCATGCGGGTGCTCGAGCCGGAGCCAGCACCAGGCAAGGAGCAAGCTCGAGCCGGTACAGAGAACTAGCGTCCTAGCCATGCGCGACCCCTCCGAGCGCCTCGCCGCCGAGCTTCGCGCGCAGGTCGTCGCCCCGCCGGACCACGGCGACCGGCACTCCCGCCGCCTGCAGACGCAGGAGCTCGGGATGCCGGGCGACTTCGCGGCCATTCGGTTCGAAGCTCACCGGGTCCACGAACACGAGCGCCGCCTGCCGCTGGCTCAGGATCCGCTGCAGGAGCCGCTCCACCAGCTGGTGCGTCACCGCGGCCGTGACGACCGTCAGCTCCCGCGCTCGGGCAGCCGATCCGGTCTCCTCGCCGAGCAGCGCCGCGGCGGGTGTGTGACCGTCCGGCTCGGCGGCCGCGAGCAGGTCGTAGGCGGGTCGCCAATCCGTCTCGTACGAATGGACGCGCTGCATCGTCTGGCGGGCGGCGTTCAAGACGAGCACGGCGCGCCGGCCGCGGCGCGCCTGAGCAAGGAGGAGCGATCCCGCGGCGCGCACGACGACGTCGAAGACGTCCCGCTCGCGCGGTCCGCCGCCGTTCCTGGACGCGTCGAGTAGCACCGCCACCTCGTCGCGGGGGGCGTCCTCGAGCTCCTTGACCATCAGCTCGCCGCGCTTGGCGGTTGATCGCCAGTGCACCTTGCGGAGCGACTCGCCCTGCTCGTACTCGCGAACGCTGTGGAGGTCGAAGCCGCTGGGCCGCCGCAGGAGCAGCCTGCGCCCATCCTGGGCGTAGGCGCCGCCTTCCGAGAACAGACGGTCGAGCTCGACGAGCCGTGGATACACGAGGAGCGCCGACGGCGCCGCAAGCGGGACCTCCGCGCGCTGGAGCCCGAACGCATCCTCGAGCACTGCGGTCGCCGATGCGAACGCGTACCGGCCGCGGCGGAGGCCCGTCAGCATGTAGCCGCCACGCTGGGACTCCAGCGCGGTCCGGCGTTCGCCGAGGCCCGAGAGATCCTCGACGAGCACGAGAGACGCGGGCGGCACGCGCGCCTGGTGCTCGAGCCGGAGACGCACCTCGACGTCGTCGCCCTCGACCCGCTCCTTGCCGCGGATCTCACGCTGCAGGCGGATCGGCCCCCGCGCGAGCCGCACCCAAAGCCACGCGACCCCGACCGCGAAGAGAAGGCCGAGCGCGACCGGGTAGAGCGGCCTGGCGCCGAAGGCGCGCGCGACGACGTAGGTCAGCAGACCGAGGCCGAGCAGCGCGCGGCCCCGCGGTGTCATACGGGAACCGGCGTCCTCTCGAGCGCCTCGCGAACGAGCTGGCCGGGTCTGAGGCCGGCCGAGCGCGCCTCGGGCGCAAGCACGAGCCTGTGAGCGAGCACCGGCTCAGCGACCGCCTTGACGTCGTCGGGCTCGACGAACTCGCGGCCTGCCGCCAGCGCCCGCGCCTTGGCGACACGAAGGAGAGCGATGCCGGCGCGCGGGCTGGCGCCGACGTACAGCCGCTCGTCCGAGCGGGTCGCCCGCAGGAGCGCGACGACGTAACGGTTGAGGCTCTCCTCGACGAAGATCTCCCGCGCCTCGTTGACGAGCGCAACGACGTCGGCGCCGTTCGTCACCGGCTCGAGCGTGTCAAGCGGGGGGTCGACGGTCTGCTCCGTGAGCATCCGCGCCTCGTCCCCGAGCGGCGGATAGCCGATCGCGAGCCGCATCGTGAAACGGTCGAGCTGCGCCTCGGGCAGTGGATAGGTGCCCTCGTACTCCACGGGGTTCTGCGTCGCCATGACCATGAACGGCCGGATCAGCTCGTAGGTGCTGCCGTCGACCGTCACCTGGTTCTCCTGCATGCACTCGAGCAGCGCCGCCTGCGTCTTCGGCGAGGCGCGGTTGATCTCGTCGACGAGCAGCAGGTTGGCGAAGACGGGGCCCGGCCTGAACTCGAACTCGTTCGATCGCTGGTTGAAGACATTGACGCCGGTGATGTCCGAGGGGAGCAGGTCGGGTGTGAACTGGAGCCGCGAGAACGAGCAGTCGACCGAGCGCGCGAGTGCCTTGGCGAGCGTCGTCTTCCCCACCCCGGGCAGGTCCTCGATGATTAGGTGCCCCTCCGCGACCAGGCAGAGGACGGTCAGCTCGAGCGTCTCGGCGGGCGCGTGGACGACGCCGCCGAGGTTCTCGACGACGCGCCGCACCGCGGCCGCGGGCTCGGCCCGGGTCGCGGCTCTAGCGGGGTCGTCCATCTCCGTTTGGCAACAGTCTCGCGACCTCGTCGACGATCTCGACGGCGATTCGTTCCTTCGGGGCCTTCTGGATTCGCCGTTCGCCCGCGGCCGAGACGAGCACGACCTCGTTCGACGGCGCGTCGAAGCCGATGTCCTCGCGCGACACGTCGTTGAAGACGATCAGATCGGCACCCTTGGTCTCGAGCTTCTCCCGCGCCCGAGCGAGCCCGCGATCGCCCTGATCCGCCGCGAACCCGACGAGCACGCTACGCGTCCTGGGATCACGCCGCGCTCCGAGCTCGCGGAGGATGTCCCGCGTCGGCTCGAGCGTCACCGTCCAGGGCTCGCCGTCCTTGGCGCGCTTCTCGCTGCGCGGCTCGCTGGGCCGGTAGTCGGCGACCGCCGCCGCCATCAGGACGATGTCCGCACGCGATCTCGCCAGCACCTCGTGCTCCATCGCCTCGGCCGTCGCCGCAGGGATGACCTCCACCTTCCCCGGCGCCGGAACGGTGAGATTTGCGGCGACGAGCGTCACCTCCGCGCCGCGTAGGCGCGCTTCCTCGGCCAGCGCGACGCCCATCCGCCCCGACGACCGGTTGCCGAGGAAGCGGACGGCGTCGAGCGGCTCGCGTGTGCCGCCTGCACTGACGAGGACCTGCCGACCCGCGAGCTGACCGCGCCGCTCGAGGATGGTCTCCACCCGCGCGTAGATTTCTTCGGGCTCGCTCATCCGCCCCACCCCCCACTCGCCTTCCGCGAGCTCGCCCTCATCCGGGCCGACGAGCACCACTCCCCGCTCTCGCAGCTTGGCCACATTCTCGCGCGTCGCGCGGTGCGACCACATGCGCGCGTTCATCGCCGGCGCCGCAAGCACGGGCCCGTCGAAGGCGAGCGCGGTCTGCGCGAGGACGTTGTCCGCGAGGCCGTGCGCGAGCTTCGCGAGCGTGTTCGCCGACAGCGGCGCGATCACCAATAGATCCGCCTCCGCGAGATGTGGATAGAGCTCGCGCGCGGCCTCGCGCCTCGCGAGCGCTTCGAACATCTTCGCAGTCACGAACGTCTCCGCGTCAGCGGTGAGGATCGGCGTCACCTCGTGCCGTGCTTTGACGAGCAGCCGCGCAAGCTCCGCTGCCTTGTACGCCGCGATCCCGCCGGTGACGCCCAGGAGCACGCGTGCCATCACCGCATTGTGCCCTCAGCCGCCTGAGCAGGGAAATCTCCCGGACACCAAACCGGCGTGCCGATCACCGCGTAGTGTTGACGTCCATTCGCGGAAAAGAGAGGAGGCATCCATGTCACGACGACTCCTCGCAGCGATGGCAGGCATTGCGACGGCGCTTGCGGTCGCAGGCGCGGCGTTCAGTCAAGGCACGGCGACGCCGAAGCTGAAGGGAACGGTCGGCCCCGGGTACACGATCAAGCTGACCAAGAACGGAACCAAGGTCCAGTCGCTAAAGGCCGGGAAGTACAGCTTCTCGATCGCGGACAAGGCCGCGATCCACAACTTCACGCTCGAGCAAGAGAAGGGCGGGAAGTTCGAAAAGCATCTGACGGGCACGTCCTTCGTCGGCACCAAGACGATGACGGTCACGCTCAAGCGCGGAAAGTGGAAGTACTACTGCTCCGTCCACGAGCCGCAGATGTTCGGCTTCTTCACGGTCAAGTAGAAGAGCCGCTGAAACGCGAGGGGGCCTCGGCTCCCTCCGTTTCTATTTCGTGTACGAGTACTTGATCTTGCCCTCCGAGACCTCCTCGAGCGCCATCGTCAGGTAGTTCTTCGAGCGCGACTCGATCAGCGGGGGCAGGAACTGGTCGAAGGTGCCTTCGCCCAGCTGGTGGTGATAGTTGTTGATCTGCCGGGCGCGCTTCGCGGCCACGATCACGAGCGCGTAGCGCGAGTCCACGTTGTCCAGCAGTTCGTCGATGCGAGGATGGATCACGGCCCGGGGATGCTACCTGCTCTAAACCCCGCCGTAGGGCCGGCGGACGTGCGGAGTCTCAAGTACGCGCTGCCGCCAGCTCCCTGGTGACGATGCTCTGGAGCTCGTCGAGCGCGCGGTCGAGATCGTCGTTGACGATCGTGTGATCGAACGCGCCGGCGAGCTTCCGCTGCTCGAATGCCTCCGCGAGCCGCTGCTCGATCTCCCCCTCGGTCTCGGTGCCCCGAGCCCGCAGACGCCGCTCGAGCTCCTGCTCACTCGGAGCGGTGATGAAGATCGTGACGCTGTCGCGAATCCCGTCGCGAACGGCTAACGCGCCGCCCGTCTCCAGCTCGAGCAGGGCCGCCTTGCCCTTGCCGGTGATCCGTTCGATCTCGGACCGCAGCGTGCCGGCGCGCCTGTGATCGCCCCAGGGCCATTCGACCCATTCGAGGAACTCGTCCGCCGCCAGCCTGCGGTCGAACTCCGCGCGGGTCAGGAACCAGTAGTCTCGGCCGTCGACCTCACCCGGCCGCCGCTCTCTCGTCGTGGCCGACACGGCCAACTCGAGCTCTTGTACGCGCTCGAGGAGGAGCCGCGCGAGAGTGCTCTTCCCCTCGCCGGATGTGCCGGTGATGACGAAGACGGGCGGGCGTTTACCTGTTGAACAGCCCGATGAGCTCGGCGCGCTGGCGCTCAGACAGCCCTCCAACGGTCTTCGACTGGCTGATGCGACACTGGTTCAGGAAGCGGGCTGCTTTGACCCGGCCGAACTTCGGCACCGCCATCAGGATGTCGAAGACCTTCGCCGTCGAGACGTACTCCGGCGGCTGGCGCAGGATGTCGTCGATGCTGACGGAGCCGGTCTTGAGGTCTTTCTTCAGCTGCGCCCGCCGAACGCGGATGTCGTTCGCCCGCTTGAGCGCTTCCATGCGCTGGTCGAGCGAGCGGAGGGGTGCCTGGGCCTGAGTCTTGAGCGCTGGCACGAACGCCGCATACTAACAAGTGGGGAGAGGTCGTCAACCACCTTGAAAAACGTCATTTTGCAGGCTGTTTTCTAGGCGGAAAACGATGTATTCTGAAGCGGCGCGAGCTCTCCCAACGCAGAAACGGCATGCGCAACGCCCACTGCGTCGGCCGGAGAAGCGAGCCCGCGCGCCCGCGTTTCGCGGTCCAGCTCGGCGCGAATCCGGCTCGGTGCCTCGGGTTCAGCGAACAGAATCGTGCCGATCGCGACGTCGCTCGCGCCGGCCGCGGCGAACTCGAGCGCGTCGCGTCCGCTCGCGATCCCGCCCATGCCGACTATCGGCAGCTCGGTCGCTTCCGCGCAGGCGAAGACGGCGGCGAGCGCGATCGGCTTCAGCGTCGGACCGGAGAGGCCGCCGACGCGCCTCGAGAGCTTCGGGCGCAGCGTCCGCTCGTCGAGCGCGAGCCCGAGGATCGTGTTCACGAGCGAGAGCCCGTCGCTGCCGGCGGCCTCGGCCGCCCGGGCGACCTCGGCGACATCCGCGCTGGCGGGAGAAAGCTTCGTGTAGAGCTGTTTCCGCGTGGCGAGGCGCGCCGCGCGGACGATCTCGGCAACGCTGCCGGGCACGTCGTCGACGTTCGGGCAGGAGACGTTGAGCTCGATCGCCTCGACCTCGGGTCGGTCGTCGAGACGGTCGCAGAGATCGCCGTACTCGGCCGCAGAGAAGCCGCCCACCGAGACCCAGACTGGCACCCCGAGCTCGGCCAGCTCGGGCAGCACGTAGGCGAGAAACGCGTCGATGCCCGGGTTCGCGAGCCCGATCGAGTTCAGCATCCCGTGCTCGACCTCGGCGATGCGGACCGGCGCGTTGCCGTCGCGCGGCAGCGGCGTCACCGTCTTCGTCACGAAGGCGTCCAGCGAGCGCGCGATCTCCGGTGCCGTGAGCGCATCGAGGCAGCCGGATGCGTTCAGGATTCGCACGCCGGCAAGCGTAGAGGACGCGCCGAACGGAGTCGGCGCGTCCTCCGAGGCTGTCAGTGCTTCTTCGGCTTGCGGCAGGCGCCCAGCTTGGCGCCGTGCTTGCGGAGCTTCTTCGCAACCGCCTTCGTCACGTGCACCGTGCGGTGCTTGTAGCAGAGCGTCACCTTCTTGACGGGCGCCCTGCCCTTGCTGAGCACGAGGTTGACCGCGGCGCCGTTCGAGAGGTGCGTCCCGGGCGCAGCGCTCTGCGAGATGACTCGCCCCTTCGCAACCCTGGACGAGAACCGCGAGGTCGTGGCGCCGACCGCACAGTGAGCGGCTTGGAGCGCCGTGCGCGCGGTGGCGAGGGTCAGCCCGCGCACGCTCGGCACCGAGCACGCAGGCGGTGGCGGGGGCGGCGGCGGAGGTGGCGGGGGTGGAGGCGGTGGCGGTGGCGGTGGCGGTGGTGGCGATGAGCCAGTGACGGTGAAGTTGGCAGCCGTCGTGAACGTGCCGTTCGCGGTCGTCACCGAGATCGGGCCAGTCGTGGCGCCGGAGGGGACGTACGCCTCGAGCTCCTCGCGACTGTTGACGAACCAATCGAAGTCGGCGTCCCCGGCCGAGACGCCGTTGAACTTCACGTCGACGGCATCACCGAAGTTGGCGCCGGTGATGTCGACGAGGGTTCCTGGGTCGCCACTTGCCGGCCCGAAGCCGGACACCGACGGCGGCAGCAGGCCCTGCAGGCAATCGTGGACCTGGTTGCTGTACTCCTCCTGCAGGAGGTAGTGGTGGCCGTTGATGACCTGGTTGTAGAAGGCGGGGTCGGCCCCTGACGGCGCGTCGAAGGTCCACGCGCACTTGTCGCCGTTCTCGAACCCGTCGGTGTCGTCGAACCAACCCCAGTCCGTGGAGGTCGACGAGCTGACGTTGGGATCCGTGATCGCCTCGTTGTGCTCGTGGCTGGTGACGTTGATCGTCGGATCGGCTTCGGCCGAGACGCTGCTGTTCGGGTACTCGCCGACGTCGCAGGCCCACAGCGACGGGTCGAAGTCCGGCTGCGGGTAGCCGACGTGGTACGTCCAGGGCTGGTTCGCGTAGATGATGTGGCGTCCGCTGCTGTCGTACGAGCCGTGGTAGGCGCAGTACTCGGTGTACGCGCATGGATTTCCCATCGGGCCCGGATCGTGCGCTCCTGAAAGGAAGCAGCTACCGACGTCGGGGGGAGTGAAGAGGAAGAAGGCCCCCGTGTCGCCCGTGGTCCAGCCCTTCGCGTTGATTGCGGTCGTGATCTCGCTCTGGAGCTGCGCGTCGGTCAAGCAGTGCCCCGGAGCGCCTTGATCGTCGGCGGTGTACGAGCACCCGTTTGCCGGCAAGGGGTTGGTCATGACCACCGAATCGACGAAGGCGGAGTTGTAGGCGATGTTGCCGGTCGTGTCGAAGTACTGCGTGTCGGTCGCGTAGACGTTTCCGAGGGTGCCACTGTCGTGTCCGACGTCGGTCAGGAACTGGTTGATCGTGGCTTCGTAGCCGGCGTCGTTCGAGTTGAACGAGAAGCCGCTCGGCAGCCAATAGATGGCGTAGGTCGTGTTCGTCCGCATGACCTTGCCGCCGTGGTAGTCGAGGTCGTCGCCATGGCAGCCGAACGGGCACAGCCCGGCGATCTCGCCGAGTGAAGGGCTGGGCTCCCGCGTCAGCGGCGGCACGAGTCCGCCGATCCCGGCGTGCGCCGAGCGAACGACGGTCGGCTGCTTGGGCGCGGCGCCAGACGCCGACGCAAGCGTTAGTCCGGCCGCGGCGACCCCGGCGATCAAGAGCCCCCGAAGCCAGCGTCTCATCACGTTCTTCTCCCTCTCCCCCCGGAGGAGCGGTTCGGACCTGGTCATAGCACCTTTGGCGCCGGAATTGAAGCGCGCTACGCGGCTGCCGAGAGCACCGGCCCCTCGATACAAAGCCGCTTGATCTCGCCGTCGAGCTCGACGGCGCAGCCGTAGCAGGCGCCGAAGCCGCAGGCCATCGGCGCCTCCCAGGCGAGCTGCGCCTCCGGCGTCAAGAGCCGCACGGCCTCGAGCATCGGCTCGGGGCCGCAAGCGAGTACGTCGTAGCCCTCACCTGCGATCTCGTCGAGCGGCTCGGTGACCAGGCGCGGCTCGACCGCGACCTCGGCGTTCGGGACGAGCTCCGCCGCTTGCGCGTGCCAGTCGCTTCGGAAGCCGAGCAGCGCGGGCGGGCGGCCGAGCGCCTCCGAGAGGTACGGAAGCGGCGCGATCCCGATCCCGCCGCCGACCAGCAGTGGGCGCTCGACGGCGAGGTCGTAGCCGTTGCCGAGCGGCCCGAGGACGCCGACCGCGTCTCCCGGCGCGAGCGCGCAGAGCGCCCGTGTGCCCGGGCCGATCGGGTCGATCAGAAACGCGAGCTCGCCCGGCGGTGCCAGGCAGACGCTCATCGGCCGCGGCAGCGGCCGCCCGGGCGCCTCGAGCATGAAGAACTGTCCTGGGACCCCGGGGTCGAGCCCGCCGCGCTTCACACGCAGCAGGGTGTACGGCCCGACGTTTTCCGCGCCCGCAAAGCGGCAGCGCGACCGTCTAAGCATGGTTCTCCAAAGGTCGATGGACGAGCAGAGGTCTGCGGCCGGAGCCGGGCTTTGCCCGGCGGGAGGCCAGCGACCGGTCGCGGTGCCGTCGCGGAGAAGGAGGGGGCTCATGGGGGAACCATGGGTCCCCCCATGCTTCGCTAGCTTGCTCGCGCCTCACCGATCCGCTCCTGTAAGGACACGGAGATCTCAGGCTGCGCATGCGCGATCGCCTCGACGGCCGCGGCTGCGCCCGAGATGGTGGTGATACACGGGACACGGGCGACGAGCGCGGCCTCCCGGATCAGGTAGCCGTCCGTGCGCGCGCCCGAGCCCTCCGGCGTGTTGAAGACGACGTCGCAGCGGCCGCGGCGGATCAGGTCGACGATCGTCGGCCCCTCCCCCGGCTCCGTCACCTTGCGGACGTACTCGACCGCGAGCCCAGCGCCCGCGAGGACGTGCGCAGTCCCCGCCGTCGCGACGAGGTCGAACCCGAGGCCGGCGAGCGCCTCGGCGACCGGGACGATCGCCTGCTTGTGCGCGTCGCAGACGGAGACGAAGGCCGTGCCCGTGGGCGGGAGCGCCCGCCCGGCCGCGCGTTCGGCCTTCGCGAACGCGGTCGGGAAATCAGCGGCCGTCGCCATCACCTCACCCGTCGCGCGCATCTCGGGCCCGAGGACGGGGTCGGCGCCGGGAAAGCGTGCGAACGGCAGCACTGCTGCCTTGACGCTCACCTGCGCGGGCGTCGGATCGGCCGGGAGGTCGAGCTCCGACAGATCGGCGCCGGCGGCGAGGCGGCACGCTGCCTCGACAAGGTTGATTCCGCTCGCCTTGCTCGCGAACGGGACCGTCCGCGACGCGCGCGGGTTGGCCTCGAGGACATAGAGCTCACCCTCCGCGATCGCGAGCTGGACATTGAGCAGGCCGACGGCCCCGATCGCGCCGCCGAGCTCGCGCACGACCTCCTGCACGAGCGTCCGCTGGAGGGGCGTCAGCGACGGCGCCGGCAGCACGCAGGCCGAGTCGCCCGAATGGACTCCGGCCTCCTCGACGTGCTGCATGATCGCGGCCACGTACGTGTCCTCGCCGTCGCAAAGGGCGTCGACGTCGAGCTCGAGCGCCTGCTCGAGGAAGCGGTCGAGCAGAACCGTTCCATGCGCGTCGGCCATCGCCTCGCGCACCTGCTCCGGGCCGTAGCAGACCCGCATCGCACGTCCGCCGAGCACGTACGACGGCCGCACGAGCACGGGGTAGCCGATCCGCGCCGCGGCGGCCACGGCCTCCTCCGCGTTGGTCGCGGTGCTCCACGGCGGACACCGCGCGTCGAGGCGATCGAGCAGCGCCGCGAACCGCTCGCGGTCCTCGGCGAGGTCGATCGCATCCGGCGGCGTGCCGAGGATCCGGTAGCCGGCGTCCTCGACGGCGCGGGCGAGCTTCAGCGGCGTCTGGCCGCCGAACTGCGTTACGACGCCGGCCGGGCGCTCGCGCTCGCAGATCGCGAGCACCTCCTCCACCCCGAGCGGCTCGAAGTAGAGACGGTCGGAGGTGTCGTAGTCCGTCGAGACCGTCTCCGGGTTGCAGTTGACCATGACGGCCTCGTAGCCGAGCTCTCGGAACGTCTTCGCCGCATGGACGCAGCAGTAGTCGAACTCGATCCCCTGACCGATCCGGTTGGGCCCGGAGCCGAGGATCAGCACAGACGGGCCGGGCTCAAGCACCGATTCGTCGGCTTCGCCCCGGCGCGAAGCCCCTGTCGGCGAAGCGGACCAGTGGAGGGGGTTTGGGGGAACTGGGAGGTTCCCCCGTGTCCCACCGATCCGCACCTCATCTTGCTCGCCCCATGTCGAATACAGGTAATTCGAGCCGGCCTCGACCTCGCCGGCGCAGGAGTCGACGCGGCGGTACGCAGGCCTGACGCCCCACGAGCGGCGCGCGGCGCGCGCTCGTTCCTCCGATGCCCCGCAGGCCGCGGCGACGTCCGCGTCCGACAGACCGAGCCGCTTCAGCTGCAGCCAATCGTCCCTTACGAGATCGCCGAGAGCCGTCACGCGATCGAGCGCGGCGTGTACGCGCTCGATCTCGCCACGAAACCATGGATGGACGTTTTTCGGGACGACGGAAAATCGCGGCCACGGAGTGGCCGATTTTTCGTCGCTTTCCCGAGAGCGAAGCGCCTTCAGCAATGCCGCGGTGAAGGTGCGGCCGATCCCCATCGCCTCGCCGACGGATTTCATCTGGGTCCCGAGTGTCGTCTCGGCGCCCGGGAACTTCTCGAACGCGAACCGCGGCACCTTGACGACGACGTAATCGAGCGTCGGCTCGAAGCTCGCCGGCGTCGTGCCGGTGAGGTCGTTGGGGATCTCGTCGAGCGTGTAGCCGACCGCCAACCTCGCGGCCACCTTTGCGATGGGATAGCCGGTCGCCTTGGAGGCGAGGGCGGAGGAGCGCGACACGCGCGGGTTCATCTCGATCACGCGCAGCTCGCCGCTCTCCCGGTGACGCGCGAACTGGAGGTTCGAGCCGCCGCACTCGACGCCGACGGCGCGGATCACGTCGACGGCCGCGTCGCGCAGCTCCTGGTACGCCTCGTCCGAGAGCGTCATCTGCGGAGCGACCGTGACGGAGTCGCCCGTGTGCACGCCCATCGGGTCGAGGTTCTCGATCGAGCAGACGACGACCACGTTGTCCCGGCTGTCGCGGATCACCTCCAGCTCGAACTCGTCCCAGCCCAGGAGGCTTTCCTCGACCAGGACCTGGTCTACCGGGCTCTCGTGCAGGGCTCGGTCGAGGAGAGCCGCGAACTCGGACCAGGAGTGGGCGGTGCCGCCTCCGTGGCCGCCCAGGGTGAACGCCGGCCGCAGGATGACGGGGAACGTGAGATCGATCGGCGCCTCCGCGTGTGAGGTGACGATCCGGGACTCGGGCACCTTCAGCCCCGCCAGCCACACCGTGTCGCGGAAGAGCTCGCGGTCCTCGGCGCGGCGGATCACGTCGGGGCCCGCCCCGATCAGCTCGATCCCGAGCGCCTCCAGCACACCCTCGTCGACGACCTGAACCGCCAGGTTCAGCGCCGTCTGGCCGCCGAGCGTCGGCAGCAGCGCGTCCGGGCGCTCGCGCCCGAGCACGTCGGCGACGCCGTCGAGGTCGAGCGGCTCGAGATAGGTGCGATCGGCGAAGCCCGGGTCGGTCATGATCGTCGCCGGGTTCGAGTTGACGACGATCGTCCGGAACCCGTCCTCGCGCAACACCTTCAGCGCCTGCGAGCCCGCGTAGTCGAACTCGCACGCCTGCCCGATCACGATCGGCCCGGAGCCGATCAGGCAGACCGAGCTCAGGTCACGCCGCCTGGGCACGGGCGACCTCCCCCACCCACTCCTCGAGCAGCGGCCACGCGTCGCGTGGACCGGGGCCCGCCTCCGGATGGAACTGCACCGACCGCGCGCGCAGCCACGGAAGGTCGAGCCCCTCGACCGTGCCGTCATAGAGCGAGACGTGCGTGACCTCCTTGGCGGCCGACGGCCGCACCGCGAACCCGTGGTTCTGGCTCGTGACCAGCACCCGGTCGGTCCGCTTGTCCAGCACCGGGTGATTCGCGCCCCGGTGGCCGAAGGGCAGCTTGTACGTCTCGTGCCCTGTCGCGAGCGCGAGCAGCTGGTGGCCGAGGCAGATGCCGAAGATCGGAACGCGGCCCAGGAGCGCCCGGATGGTGTCCACCTCGTCGTGGAGCGGCTCGGGGTCGCCGGGGCCGTTCGAGAGCAGGACCCCGTCGAAGCCGACCAGTTCGCGAAGGCGCGCGCTGTGCGGGAACACGGTGACCGCGGCTCCGGCCGCCCGGAGGCGGGTCAGGATCGAGCGCTTGCAGCCGTAGTCGACGACGGCGATCCGCGCGCGGCCGCGGTCGCCCAGGACGTAGGGGTCGTTCGTCGAAACCTCCGCGGCGAGCGAACGGCCCGCCATCGCGGGCTGTGCCCGCACGATCCGGACCGCCTCGTCGACGGAGGCATCTCCCGTGACGGCCACGGCGCGCATCGCACCGCAGCTGCGCAGGTGCAGCGTCAGCGTCCGCGTGTCGATCCCGGACAGTGCGACGATGCCGTTGTCGTACAGCCATTCGGTCCAGGCCGGGCCTCGCGCCTCGCGCATGACGACTGCTCGAGCGTGCGGCTTCGTCGACTCCGACCGCGCCGCCTCGACGCCGTAGTTGCCGACCATCGGAGCGGTGAAGGTGACGATCTGCTCGGCGAAGCTCGGGTCGGTGACGATCTCCTGGTAACCCGTCATCGCCGTCGTGAAGACGGCCTCGCCGAAGGCAAAGCCCTCGGCGCCGACGGACTCGCCCCGGAAGACGGAGCCATCCTCGAGCGCGAGAAAGCCGTTCAGCGCAGCCCCTTTGGCTTCGAGATCCACTCGCCGTGCTCGAGGTAGTGGCGCGCGCGAGCCGCGTTCAGCCGCGCGAACTCGAACTCCGGCCACTGCGCCGACCAGGCGAGCGACTCCTCGACGGCGCGGCGCGTTCGCTCCTCGGACACTTCGTCGAAGTACTCGGCCCACTCCGGGATCCGCTCCTGAGCGATCGCCGCGTCGATCACGAACCAGTGTTCCGCCTCATCGGGGGCCTCGCGGAAGCCGTCGGCGTCGACCTCGAGGTTGAGGTCGAAGTTCGGCGGCTGTCGGCCGCGAACGTAGACGACGAGCTCCAGGCGGCGCCCGGGGAGCTCGAGCGCGGCGATCCGGCCGATCGCGCGCCTGCGCGCCTCTCCCTCGAGCGGTCGGTCGACGACGACCACGAGGTCGAGATCACTCTCACCCGGCCGGTAGCCGCCGACGAGCCCGGAACCGAGTACGAACGACGCGAGCACGTCGACCTCGCCGCCGATCGCCTCGACGACGCACGACCTGTATCGCTCGGCCGTCTCGTCGAGGTAGGTGTCGGCCACGGCGGTCACGCCTCGAACGCGACCCTCCCGCCCGCGACGGTCAGCCGCACCTGCCCGTTCACCGTAGCGCCGAGGAGCCACGAGTTGGCCGAACGCGAGCGGAAGCCGGCCTCGTCGACCGCGCGGCTCGCCTTCAGGTCGAGCAGGACGAGGTCGGCCGGCGCGCCGACGGCGATCCGCGGCGGGTCGAGGCCGTAGGCCTTCGCCGGGCCGGCCGACATCCGCTCCAGCAGCGACTCCAGCTTCAGCAGCCCCGGCTCGACGAGGTGCGTGTAAAGCGCGGAGAAGGCGGTCTCGAGGCCGGTGACGCCGAACGGCGCCGCCTCGAACGGCACCTCCTTCTCGTGCCGTGCGTGTGGCGCGTGGTCGGTCGCGACCGAGGAGATCGTTCCGTCGCGCAGTCCTGCGATCAGCGCCTGGCGGTCTTCCTCGCCGCGAAGCGGCGGGTTCATCTTTACGTTCGAGTCGAGGGAGCGCACGGCCTCGTCCGTGAGGCAAAGGTGATGCGGTGTCACCTCACCGGTCGCGGCGACGCCGGCGACCTGCGCGCGCGAAAGCGCCTCCACCGACTCGCGCGCGGAGAGGTGCAGGACATGGAGCGGTTGCCGCTCGTACGCCGCCAGCGAGAGATCGCGCTCGACCATCACGCTCTCGGCAACCGACGGATAGCCGGCGAAGCCGAGCTCCGCCGAGACGGCGCCCTCGTGCATCTGGCCCGCACGCGAAAGCGTCGGCTCCTCGCAGTGGAGCGCGAGGCGTCGTCCCGTGACGGCCGCGTACTGGAGGGCGCGTCGCATCAGCCCGGGCGCGACGACGGGACGTCCGTCGTCCGAGAACCCGACGGCGCCTGCGTCCGCGAGCTCGGCCATCTCCGTCAACTCGGCGCCTTCCTGGCGCTTCGTGATCGCGGCGAGAAAGCCGACGGGGATCTCTGCCTCGGCGCCGGCGGTCTCGGCCAGTGAGCCCAGCACGGCCGCCGAATCGACGACGGGCTCGGTGTTCGGCATCGCCAGGATCGCGCAGTAGCCGCCGGCCGCGGCTGCAGCCGTGCCTGATGCGATCGTCTCCTCGTCCTCGCGCCCGGGAGTGCGCAGGTGCACGTGCGGATCGACGAACGCGGGCGCGAGCACGAGGCCCTCGCCGTCGACGACGCGGTGCCCGTTCGCGTCGACGCTCGTCCCGAGCCGTGCGATCGTCCCCGCGTCGACGCGGACGTCGAGGATGGCGTCGAGGCCC
This sequence comes from Actinomycetota bacterium, assembly GCA_046725655.1. GTDB lineage: Bacteria > Actinomycetota > Thermoleophilia > Gaiellales > Gaiellaceae > 13-2-20CM-68-14. The sequence goes on from JBKOYZ010000168.1 coordinate 33,111, forward strand.
TCGCCGGGGTCGAGGACGCGCGCACCGCGGACGAGGAGGCTCTCCTTGCCCCGCTTGCCGTACAGCATCACGCGGCTCCGATCTCGTGTAGGGCGCCGGCCTCGACGCCGGCCGGGCCGTGGGTGAGCAGGTCGTAGAGGACGGCCATCCGGACGACGAGCCCCGATCGGACCTGCTGCTCGATCAGCGCGTCGGCCGCGTCGGCGACGCCACCGTCGATCTCCACCCCGCGGTTCATCGGCCCGGGATGCATCACCTTTTGACCGGGGCGCAGGCGGTCCCGCGTCACGCCCCAGCGAGCGGTGTACTCCCGCAGGGAGGGGACGTAGTTCGCGCCCTCCTGCATCCGCTCCCGCTGCATGCGCAGCACGTAGACGACGTCGGCCGCCTTGATCGCGTCGATCGCGTAGGTGACCTCACAGCCCATCGCCTCGATCGCGCGGGGTATCAACGGCGGTGGCCCGACGAGCGTCACACGCGCGCCCATCAGCGCGAGCGCCTGGATGTTCGAGCGCGCGACCCGCGAGTGCAGAACGTCGCCGACGATCGCGACGTGAAGGCCGTCGATCCGGCCGAGCTCTGCCTGGATCGTGTAGAGGTCGAGGAGCGCCTGCGTCGGGTGCTGGTGCTTGCCGTCGCCAGCGTTGACGACGTGGGCGCCCGTGTGCCGGGCGACCAGCTGCGGCGCGCCGATCTGCGGGTGCCGGATGACGATCACGTCGGGGTCGTAGGCGCCGAGCGTCAGGGCCGTGTCCTTGAGCGACTCGCCCTTGTCGACCGAGGAGCCCGCGGCCTTGATCGACATCGTGTCCGCGGACAGCCGCTTGCCGGCGAGCTCGAAGCTCGAGGAGGTGCGCGTCGAGGACTCGTAGAACACGTTCACGACCGTCTTGCCGCGCAGCGTCGGCAGCTTCTTCAGCTCCCGCTCGAGCGACCGCTCGAAGCTGCGCGCGGTCGCGAGCAGCCGCTCGACGTCGTCACGCTCGAGGTCTCCGATCGAGATCAGGTGCCGCCGCGGCGGCTCCTTCGGCGGGAGCAAGTCTTCCCGGATGACGCGGATGTCAGCCACTACGACCCTCCTCCTCGGGTGCGGGAACCAGCAGGACTCGATCGACCTCGTCGACCTCGACGAGCTGCACCTGGATGCGCTCGTCGCGATGGGTCGGCAGGTTCTTGCCGACATAGTCGGGCCGGATCGGCAGCTCGCGGTGACCGCGGTCGGCGAGCACGGCCAGCTGCACGCGCGCCGGGCGGCCGTAGTCGAACAGCGCCTCGACCGCGGCGCGAATCGTGCGCCCCGTGTAGAGGACGTCGTCGACGAGGACGCAGGTCATCCCGTCGAGCCCGAAGTCGAGCTTCGTCGCGCGCACGAGCGGCTGCGCGTGCTGCGGGGCCTCTCGTCCGCGCACGTGGACGTCGTCGCGGTAGAAGGTGATGTCGAGCTGGCCGAGCCCGACGTCGCGGCCGGTGAAGTCGTGGATCCGGCGGCGCAGACGCTGGGCGAGCGGGACGCCGCGCGTATGGATGCCGACGAGGGCGACCCGCTCGAGCTCCGGGTTCGCCTCGATGATCTCGTGCGCGATCCGGGAGAGCGTCCGCTCGACGTCCTCGGCGTCGAGGAGCACCTTCTCCCGCTCCGTGTGCGACACGCTCACGCGTGTGCAGCTGGGGGGCAGCCGACGGGCAGCGTCATTCGAACTCCTTTCCGGCCTCACGGGACCGGGTTAAAGGGGTTTGCGATCGCGTCGGAGCCTACAACGTCGGCCGGACGGTGTCGCGGTCGGTCGCTCGCGCTTCGCGACGGCACTATGCTGGCCGCCGTGGATCAGCAGGCTGTGGAGAGTCTCGCCGAGCTCGCCGTCGGCTTCGCCGCGAACGTCCAGCCCGGCCAGATCGTCTCGATCGAGGCGGAGACCGGGATGGAGCCGGTCGTGCGCGCCGTCGCCGACAAGGCCTACCGTCGCGGCGCGCGATTTGTCGACCCGACCTACTTCGACCCGTGGGTGAAGCGAGCACGCGTCGAGCACGCGCCGGACGACACGCTCGAGTTCGTGCCGAGCTGGTACGGCAAACGGATGCTGGCACTCGGCGACGAGCACGCAGCGCGGATCATCTTCGTGCCGCGCGTCTCCCCCGGCGTCCTCGACGGCGTCGACCCCAAGCGTGCGGGCCGCGACCAGCTGCCGGACCTGAAGGAGCGGCTGGAGATCATCAACAAGCGGCTGGTGAACTGGTCGATCCTGCCCTACCCCATTCCGGCCTGGGCCGAGCTAGTCCACCCCGAGCTCGAGAGCGAGGAGGCGCTCGCGAAGCTGACCGAGGAGCTCGTCCATGTCTGCCGGCTCGACGACGAGGATCCCGTCGCGGCCTGGCGCGAGCGCGACCGGACGCTGCACTCGGTCGCCGACCGGCTGACCGAGCGCCGCTTCGACGCGATCCGCTTCGAGGGCCCCGGCACCGACCTGACCGTCGGCCTGCTGCCGAGCTCACGTTGGGACGGCGGCTCTTCGACGACGGTCGACGACGTCGAGCACATGCCGAACGTTCCGACCGAAGAGGTCTACACCACCCCGGACCCCTCGCGTGCCGACGGCGTCGTTCGGGCCACGAAGCCGCTCGACGTGGCCGGCACGATCGTCAGCGGGCTCACGGTCCGGTTCGAGGGCGGCCGCGCAGTCGAGATCGACGCTGATCAAGGCGTCGACGTGCTGCGCGAGCGGGCGGCGCGCGACCGGGACGCCTCACGGCTCGGCGAGCTGGCCCTCGTCGACCGCGAGGGACGGATCGGACCGCTCGGGACGACCTTCTACAACACCCTGCTGGACGAGAACGCAGCCAGCCACGTCGCGCTCGGGAACGCCTACGAGCTCACCGTCGGCGAGGAGGACATTCCCCGGATCAACAAGAGCGAGATCCACATCGACTTCATGATCGGCGGCAACGACGTCCAGGTGACCGGCCTCACCGCCGACGGCGACGAGGTGCCGGTTCTGTGGGACGGCACCTGGCAGATCTAGCCAGGCCGCTATGGCCGTTCGGGGGCGTGTCCTGGTGCCAGACCCGGAGGACCGTCCGAACCGCCAAAAACGCTGCAAGGGCAATCTTCAGGTTTCGGCGGAGGACATGTCCTGCCACGGATCCGGTGCCTGACCCGAGGACGCGGTCGCTAGCGACGCGCGAACGCGAGCAGGTACTCGACCTCGTAGCTGATCCGGGCAGGGAGCTCGCGCTCGGCTTCCTCGGTGCCGCTGCGGATCTCGTCCTCGTCGAGTAGGTCGAAGGTCGAGATCGCCCGGCCGCGGATCCGCTCGAGAGCGGTCTCCCGATCGAGCTCGGCCTGCTGCCGGAGGCGCACGAGCCGAGGCGCCTCGAAGCCCGCCGCCGGCAGCTCCGCCTCCAGCTCCTCCGGCGACGGGTGTCGCGCGAGGTCGAGGGGCGCGATCGACGGGAAGAACCGGTTCTGCCAGTACGTCATGAAGTGCTCCGGCGCGAACGTGACTATTGCGAGGCGGCCACCGGGCGCCAGGACGCGATGCAGCTCCGCGAACGCCCGCGGCCTGTCGACGACATGGACGACCGTCCACAGGACCGCGGCGTCGAAGTAGCCGGGCTTGAACGGCAGGCGCTCGGCGCTCCCCCGCTTCAGGCCGACGGACGAGGGAAGCCGCCGCCGTGCCTCGGCCAGCATCTCCGGCGACGGGTCGACGCCCCAGACGCGGGCAAGTCCGCGCTCGGCGAGCACGCGCGCGAACTTGCCGGTCCCGCACCCGACGTCGAGGACGCGCGCACCGGTGAGCTCGGCTTCGCGAACGACCACCTCGAACACCTCGAGCCAGTTGTCGTCGACCGGCCGCAGCCGCTCGTAGTCGGCCGCGCGGGCGCCGAAATCGGGCGTCCGTCTGTTAGACGTCGGAGACGAGCTCGTCCGGATCGGTCAGCGCTTCGATCGCGTGCTTGGCGGCCTCGACCGACGACTCCGGCACGAGCACCTTCTGGGGCGCGTTCTCGGTCTCTCGCGGGTGGTGCTCGACCGCCGTCTCCAACTCGGATGCGATCCCCGCCTGCCGCAGGATCGTCTGCAGTTCTTCGGCCTCGGCAATGTCCTCTGCCAGCGCGACCTGAACCAGTTCTGTCATGGGACCGCCTCCCGTTCTCGCTCGACCACCTCGCCGGTGACCCCGGCCTGCCTGCGGGCGCCTCCTCGGACCAGCTCGGGCGAGCCTCGTTCCGGGAACGGCACGTCGATCACGTCGAAGTCCTTGGGCACAACGGTGTCGGGGAAGATCGTACGCCCCTCGCGGGCGACCTCGGGGCCGAAGTACCGGTTCGAGAGATGCGTCAGCGCGAGCAGCGCCACCTGGGCGTCGCGCGCGACCTCAGCCGCCTCGATCGCCGTCGAGTGCAGGGTCTCGTTGGCGCGTTCCCGCTCCGAGTCCAGGAAGGTCGCCTCGTGCACGAGCACCTCCGCATCACGTGCGGCCTCGACGACGACGGGCGAGGGAGCCGTGTCGCCGGCCAGGACGATCCTCCGCCCCGGCCTCGGCGGCCCGAGCACGGCGTCCGGCGTGACCACGCGCCCGTCCTCGAGCTCGATCGCCTCGCCACGCTGGAGAAGCCCGCGCTGGGGCGGCTCGACGCCGAGCGCATCGGCCGCGTCGACGTCGAAGCGGCCCGGCCTCGGACCCTCGATCAGGGCGTAGCCGAGCGCCGAGACGCCGTGGGAAGGGGAGAACGTCGTCAGGTTGTACCCGTCCCGCTCGAGCACGTCTCCCGGCTGCAGCTCGGCGAGGTGGAGCCGGTACGTCAGCTTCCCGAAGATCCGCCTCAACGCGCCGAACAGCTCGACCAGCCCGGGCGGCCCGTAGACGGTCAGGTCGAGCTCGCGGCCGCGAAGCGCAAACGTCTTCAGCATCCCCGGCAGGCCGAGGTAGTGGTCGGCGTGGTAGTGGGTCAGGAAGACCTCTCTCAGCTCGACCAGGCCGACCGTCGAGCGCAGCATCTGCCGCTGCGTCCCCTCGGCGCAGTCGAACAGCAGCCGCTCGCTGCCGCGGCGGATCAGCAGCGCCGACGGCGCACGCTGCGCGGTCGGGACCGAGCCCGACGTCCCGAAGAAGACGAGGTCGAGGTCCACGGGCGCAAGTGTAGGCTCGTGCAGTGGCCGATCTTGGACTGCCGCCCGCCGCCGTCTCCGCGCGCGCGCGAGACCAGCTACGGCGGGAGCTCGACGCCGCTGCGTACGGCGAGATCCGCGAGCTCTGGAAGCGGCACTCGATCGCCGAGGAAAACCGAGACCTGCCGGGGCTGATCGCGACCCTCACCGACGACTGCCTCTACGAGATTCCTCAGTGGGACCGTCGCTGGGAGGGACACGCCGGGGCGACCGACTTCTACAACCAACTGCTCACGGCCTTTCCGGACATCCACTTCGCGCTGACGCAAATCGTGATCGGGCCGCAGGGCGTCTGCGAGGAGGCGATCGTCACGGCGACACACGAGCGCCCCTGGCTCGACGTCCCGCCGAGCGGGAGGCGGCTCGAGTTCACCGTCGTGATCTTCTTTCCGTGGGACCCGGAGCGTCGGCTGTTCTTAGGCGAGCGCGTCCACGTCTTCGGCCTGGACGTCTAGGGCAACACGAGCTTCTGCCCTGGGCGGACGATCGGTCCGCTCAGGCCGTTGCGCCGCTCGAGACGCTCGACGGCGTCACGCGGGTCACCGCCGTAGTTTCTGGTAGCGATCGACCAGAGCGTGTCGTAGGGCCTGACGGTGTAGATCCTCCCCTTGCCGGCGCTCTCCGACGAGTGCGCCGCCACCGCCCAGATGACCAGTCCGGCCAGCGTCGCTGCTAGGAGCTTGACGAACATGTGTTCGCATGCTACATCGAACACACGTTCGCGTCAAGGAGGCGTCACGGGAGCGTGACGAGGGTGGGCCGAAGGCGCTTCCCCTCGACCTCGAGCAGCAGCATCGAGCGTGCCGGCGCCCGCCTCCGTTCGGTCGGGCTGCCGGGGTTGAGGATCCAGACGCCCCCGACGCGCTCCGCCTGCGGCACGTGCGTGTGCCCGTACACGACCGCTTCGCAGCCGGGGAAGCGGGCCGCAAGCCGCGCCTCACGCCCGACGGCCGGGCCCGGCACGTGCACCAGTCCGATGCGTGCGTCCACGACCCTGAGGACCCGCTGCCTCGGCAGCACCTGCCGCAGCGCCGGCTCGTCGGCGTTCCCGAAGACGGCCTCGACGGGCGGTCCGAGCGCCCTGAGCTCCTCGAGCACGGCGAGGGTCGAGATGTCGCCCGCGTGCAGGATCAGATCGGCCGCGCGGAGCAGCTCGACGCACTCCTCGCCGAGCCGCCGCGAACCGCGCGGCAAATGGGTATCCGCGATGACCGCTACACGGGTCAGCCGACGCCGTTCAGGAACGCGCCGTCGCGGTAGACGAGCTCGCCATCCGCGTAGACCTCGCCGCCGGTGCGGAGGTCGCAGATCATGTCCCAGTGCAGCGCCGAGCGGTTGACCCCGCCGGACTCGGGATAGGCGGTGCCGAGCGCGAGATGGACGGTGCCCCCGATCTTCTCGTCGAAGAGGATGTTCTTGGTGAAGAACGGCACGGCGTCGTTCAGCCCGAACGCGAACTCGCCGACGCGTCGCGCGCCGTCGTCGAGGTCGATCATCTGCAGCAGGAAGTCCTCGCCGCGCGCCGCGCTCGCGTCCACGACCTTGCCGCCCTCGAAGTGGAGTCGCACATCGTCGACCTCGCGCGCGCGGAAGACGGCGGGATACGTGAAGCGGATGTCCCCTTCCATGCTTGTCTCGACCGGCGCCGTGAAGACCTCGCCGTCGGGGAGGTTCTCCTTGCCCTTCGAACGGATCCACGTCCTGCCGCCGACGTCGAGCCTGAGATCGGTGCCCTCGGCGACGATCCGCAGCTCTTGCTTGCCGGAGAGGAAGTCGCCGACCCGGTCGATGCGCTCGCCGAACTCACGCCACCGCGCCTGCGGATCGGGATCGTCGAGGAAGCCCGCGCCGTAGACGAAGTCTTTGTACTCCGCGAGAGACATCGAGGCGTCCTGTGCAGCGGCGTTCGTCGGGAACTGAGTCAGCGCCCAGCGCAGCTCGCCGGCGGCGGCGCGCTCCAGGTACCGGTTTCGAAGCGGCTCGCTCGCCCGCTCGAAGACGGCGAACCTCGCGGCGTCGATGCCCGAGAACCGCTTGGTGTTGGCGTATGCCTCGACCACGATGCGGACGTCGACCGTCTCGATGTCATCGGCGCGGGCCGGGTTGACCCAGGCGAGCTGTTCCTCGTCGCCGTCCTTGAGCAGGTCCTCGGTGATGTCTTCGAGCGAGATCCGGGGCAGCGGCTGCGCGCCGGCCTCGAGCAGCGCCCGGTAAATCTCGCCCGCGAGCGGCGCGGCGAGCTCCGACGTCTCGAGCGTCACGAGGTCGCCTTCGCGTACCTCCGTCGAGTAGCCGACGAGGACGTCGGCCAGGCGTCGGTGCCGGCTATCCGACACGCTCGACCGTCGCGTCCGGCGCCGCGGCGGACGCGGAGCCGTCGGGCTCGCGCAGAAACCGCCCGGCGCGCCAGATCAGCTCGCCGTCTGCGTAGACCTCGCCGTCACGCCGCAGGTCGCAGATCAGGTCGAGGTGGAGCGTCGAACGGTTCTGCCCGCCGAGGTCCTCGAAGCCCATGCCGAGCGCCAGGTGCATCGTCCCGCCGATCTTCTCGTCGAACAGGATGTTCCGGGTGAAGCGGTCGATCTCGTAGTTGAGGCCGAACGCCACCTCGCCGATCCCCTGGGCCCCCTCGTCCATGTCCAGCAGCGCGTCGAGGTAGCTCTGTCCACCAGCCGCTTCGGCTTCGACTACGCGGCCATGCTCGAATCGGAGGCGGATGTCGTCGATCTCGCGCCCGCCGAACACCCCCGGGAAGCCGAAGCGGATCGTCCCGTCGGCGCGCGTCTCGATCGGGCTCGTGTAGACCTCGCCGTCCGGCATGTTGCGCAGCCCGTGGGCCGCGCGCCAGGTTCTGCCCTCGACTCCGACCGTGAGATCCGTGTCCTCGCCGACGATCCTCAGCCGGCGAACCGCGACGAGATCGGCCGTGCGGGCCTGCAACTGCTCGGCGACGCTGCGCCAGTGGCCGACAGGATCGTCGTCGAGCGCGTGACAGGCGCGGAAGACGAACTCCTCGTAGTCGGCGAGCGACATGTCCGCGTCCTGGGCGTGGCCGCTCGTCGGCGAGAGCGTCCCGCACCAGCGCAGCTCGCCGCGCACGACGCGGTCGCGCCGCACCAGCGCGAGCTGTCGCTGCGCGGCGAGCTGCCGCTGGCGCCGGTTGGGGTCGAGACGAGAGAACGAGCGGGTGTTCGCCTCGGACCAGATCGTGATCAACGCGTCCACGCGCCCGATGTCCCGCGCATCGATGGGCGAGACGAAATCGAGCTGCTCGTCGGAGCCATGTGCCACCAGGAGCTCCCGCAGGCCCTCGAGCTCGATGCTCGCGTGGACGTGGGCTCCCCGGCGGACGGCGCCGCGGTGAAGTGCCAGGATCAGCGGCTCGGCGGCCGTTGGCGCGTCGATCCGGAGCACCTGCCGCCGCTTCAGCTCCAGCGAGTAGTCGAGCAGCAGCTCGGCGAGGCGGTCGAAGCGCGGGTCGTTCATCGGCGCCGCTCGGGCAAACACGCTACCGCCTGCGGCGAGGCGGCGCGACGACCCTGAACGGCTTGCTGACGGCGGTGAGCGACCGCTGCTGCGGGTTCATCGCCGCGCCGAGCCGGATGCCGTAGACGTACGAGCCGCCTCGCTTCAGCCCTTTCTTCTGCAGCTTTACGAGCTTCGACGAGTACGCCTTGACGATGCCCCTCGCGGCGAGCAGCGGCCTGCTGCGCCCGCTCGCGAGGGCTCGCAGGACGGCGCGGCGCGCGGTCGGGGTCAGCTTGCCCTTGCCGACCCGGAAGATCGCGGCCCTGTACGTGGCCTCCTCTTGCGCCAGCGCCCGGAAGCGCCAGATCTTGTTGCGCGTGGAGCGTGCCGACAGGTAGCCGAAATGGACGGCGCCGCCGATGACGGAAGGCGCGTGCGCCCAGCCGAACGGCGTAAGCGCGCACTGCCCGTGCGTCTGTGCGATGGCGGCCTTGACCGCGTCGTAGGACGGCCGGCGCGTGCCGTCGATACGCAGCAGCCCGCTCTGCCAGCGGTCGAGATCGCGCTCGTCGATCAGGTGGAAGAAGCTCAGCGATTCGATGTCCGGGTCGCAGGTGATGGTGCGGATGATGTCGCCGTAGTACTGGGCCTGGGTCCGCTCGTCGACCGGGGTCACGCTCTCCTTGCCGACGTAGAGCGCTTGGAGCGCGCTCGGGATCGCCACCTGCCAGCCCGTCTCGTCGAGAATCAGCCGAAGCGCATTCGCCGGCCGCGGCTTGCCGCGCTCGCCGAACGTCGGCTGCGCGGTGCCGTTGAAGGCGTCCCAGACAGCTTGCTTGACGCGGTCGAGGTTCGGGATGCCGGCGTTGGGCCACGGATAGCCCTTCAGCGGCGGGTCGTTGTTCTGGTTCGGGTAGGGGTGGAAGGCGAGCTCATCCATCAGCGGCTTCGTCCGCTTGCTCGCCCGGTAGGCGACACCGATGTCGTGCAGGAATCGGACCGGCGAGGTCGAGACGTTGCTCTTCGCACGCGGGTTGTCGTTCCCGCGTGGCGAGAGGCCAATGCCGATGACGTTGATCGAGGTGTCCTTCGCCTTCAGCGCGTCGTAGGACGCGGCGAGGAGCGCTTCGTACGCGAATCCCGAGGCGCCGGTGCCGTTCGCCTTGAACTGGGGCTGCCAGAAGCGACTGAGGTTCGGCTCGTTGCCGATGATGAAGTCCTTGACGCTCGGGTAGGTCGTCGCGAGCAGCTGCAGGAAAGCGGCGAATTGCCCAATCGCCGCCGGCGACGCGGTGAGGTCCTTCGGGTGCGCCGGCGCAACCGCGAAGATCACGCGGATGCCGCGGATCGCCGCCTGCGGCACCCAGACGTCGAGCCCGGCCTGGTCGGCGATCGCCGTGGGCCGCGCCGGATCCCAGAGCACCTGGATCCGGTTCTCCGTCGCGCCGAGGTCGTTCAGGTCCGCGTAGAACGTCGTTGCATCGATGGGCGCCGTGGTGTCCTCGGTGATGCCGAAGTTCACCGTCGCGCCGGCGGTTCCGCACAGCACGAGGGAGACGGCGACGCAGCAGACGACGAGCCAGCTCTTCCTCACACGTTCCGTCCTTCCGTTTTCGCCCCGGCGCGACGTAGGTTGCCACGCCGACGGGCGCCATGCATAGGAAGGCCTATCGTTCGGCCTGCACGGCCTCGGTCCTCATCACTTCCGTTCCGAGTGCCGTGAGCACGGCGTCGAGCAGCTTGTCTGCGCCGAAGCGGACGGGATCGTCGGCGGGGAGCTCCGTGTCTTGCTCGGCGCCGGCGACAGCAGCCCGCGCGTCGCTCTCACCCAGGCCGGCGGTGTTGACGGCGATGCACGCCACACGCGCAGGACGCACGGGCAGCGACGAGCGCTCGTGCAGCTCCACGAGCTCCCCCAAGCTCCCCTGCGGGTGGCCCGGGTATCCCTCGATCTCGGTCGTGCCGGCCTTGTGGCAGAGCACGTAGAGGTGCGGCGCGCTCCCGTGAATGAGCCCGAGGGTGACGCCCGAATACGCGGGATGGAGCAGCGCCCCCTGCCCCTCGACCCAGAGCAGGTTCCCCCGCTCCGCACCCTCGACCACCAGGCGCTCCGCCGCGCCCGCGAGGAAGTCCGAGACCACTGCATCGACGGAGATCCCCCAGCCGGCAATCGCGATTCCGGTCTGGCCGGTCGGCACGAACACCGAGCGGAGACCCCGCCGCCTCGCCTCGCGATCGAGCTCGAGCGACACCGTCATCTTTCCGATCGCGCAGTCGGAGCCGACGGTGAGCACAACCTGTGCGTCGTGCTCGAGGTTGCCGCCGGTGGGGACGTTCAGGTCGGGCGGCGGCTGGCGCAGGTCGCGCAGCTCGACGCCGTGGCGCCGCGCGAGCTCGACGAGCTCCGGGTCGTTCGTGAGGAACTCGTGCAGCCCATTCTCGACGTCTAGGCCCTGCGCGACGCAGGCCCGCAGAAGCTCGCGCCACGCGGGCGGAAAGCGCCCGCCCTGTGTCGCCACGCCAACGAGCGCCGTCGTCGGGTTGAAGCAGAGGGCGTCGTTGACGGAGCCGACGATCGGGATCCCGTCTTGCGTCTCACCGGCGCGGGTCGAGTCGAGCAACGCGACCGTGGGGTTCGGCGAATAGCGGATGACCCCGCGCGCGGTCTTCCCGTAGTGCGGGTCCGCCGACTTTTCCTCAGCGAGGATCAGGTATCGCTTCGCGTGCGCTGACACCGAGACCGGGCGAGTTGGGTGGAAGCTGGCGGCCGTCGCGGAACTCGACGCCCGGCCACGGGTCCTCGAGCAGGAGCAGGTTGCCGTCGAGGTCGACGAAGTCGCACAGGCTGATGAGCTGCGCGCCGGAGGAGATCCCGAGCCCGGTTTCGGTCATGCAGCCGAGCATCACGCCGAGGCCGAGCGCGCGGGCGGCGTGCGCCATCCGAACGGCCTCGCGGATCCCGCCCGATTTCGACAGCTTGATGTTGATCCCGTGGGCGCGCTCGGCGCACGCGGCGACGTCGGCAAGCGTGTGGCAGTCCTCGTCCACGTAGATCGGGATCGGCGACCGCGCCTTCAACTCAGCCGCACGCGGATCCCCCTCGGGTAGCGGCTGCTCGCAGTATTCGACGCCCAGGCCGGCCAGCTGCGGCAGCGCCTCGAGCGCCTCGTCGACCGACCAGTACTCGTTGACGTCGACCTGGAGCGGCAGATCCGTCACCTCGCGCACCGCGCGCACCCGCTCGACGTCGAGACCGTCGGCGCCGCCGAGTTTGAGCTTCAGGCGCCGGAATCGGGGCGCCGCCTTCTCGGCTCGGCGGCCCATGTCGTCCGGATCGCCGAGCCAGACCGTCCAGCTCGTGGGCGGACCCTCGCGGCGCAGGCCCAGCAGACGCCAGACCGGGAGACCCGTGAGCTTGCCGCAGAGATCGTGGAGCGCGTGATCGAGTGCGGCTCTCGCCGCCTGGGTGTGCGCGGTCGGCGGCAGGCGGGCTTCGATCTCGTCGAGCGCGAATGGATCGTCGCCGACGAGCTGCCCGCAGTCCTGCAGGAACTCGACCGCGGAGGCGCCGTCCTCCTCGTAGCGCTCGATCGGCGTTCCCTCGCCGAAGCCGGTCTCACCGTCGTGGCGGAGCTCGACCTCGACGACCTCGGCCTCGTCCGACGCGTCGCGGGCGATCACGAAGGTCTCCGCGAGCTGCACCGTCCGCGTCCGCGCTTGGAGCTCCACGCCGATAGCCTAGATAGCCAGAGATAGAGGAATCGATTCGGAAGCGGTACCCTCCGCCGCGTTATCGAGGCAGGAGGGAATGGGATGAGAGGAAACGTTTCGCGCCTGCGCGCACGCGTCCGGGTTGCCGCGGCGCTCGCGCTGGCGCTCGGGGTCTTCACGGCGCTCAACGTGTCGCCGGCCGCGGCGCAGACCGGCTCCGCAGCGGGGGCGTTCTGCGTCACGAACCTTGGTCTGCTGCCGACGTTCGGCCAGCTCGGGCCCGCGGCTGGAGCGCGCGGCGACAGCCGGAGCAACGAGCCCGACACCGGCACGCCGGCGGACGCGCCCGGGAGCGGGAAGGCCGGCAAGAGCTTCCGGGTGACGATCCCGGTCTACTTCCACGTGATCACGCCCGACGGCAGCACCGGCAACGTCTCCGACACGGCGATCCAGAACCAGATGAAGGCGCTGAACGACGGCTTCTCCGGGGCCCTCGGCGGCGCGCCGACGGGCTTCACGTTCAGGCTCGTCTCGGTCGACCGGACCGTGAATCCGACCTGGTACAACGCGTCGCCGAGCGGCCAGGACGAGTTCAAGATGAAGCGGGCGCTCCACCAGGGCGGCGCCAACGCGCTGAACATCTACTCGTCGACGGCGGGCGCTTACCTCGGCTGGTCGTACTTCCCGTCGCAGTACCACGCCCATCCGGAAATCGACGGCATCGTGATCGACTGGGAGTCGATGCCGGGCACGTCGAGCACGTACGCCGGCCGCTACGACCTCGGCTACACGGTTACGCACGAGACCGGGCACTGGCTCGGCCTCTACCACACGTTCCAGGGCGCCTGCAACGCGAAGGGCGACCACGTCGACGACACGCCGGCCGAGGCGACGCCGACGTCGGGGTGTCCCGTCGGCAAGGACACCTGCCCCGACCCGGGCCTCGACCCCATCGACAACTTCATGGACTACTCGTACGACGAGTGCTACACGGAGTTCACGGCCGGCCAGGCTCAGCGGATGCAGGACCAGTACCTCGCATATCGCGCGGGCGCGTAGATGGGGACACTGGGGGAATCTCCCGGTTCCCCCAGACCCCCTCCGCTACCGCTGTAACGGCTTTACTTCGCGCCGCGCGGGCGGCCGATCGCTTGCTCGCGGGTCGCGCCTTCGCGCGCGAGCCGACGGGCGAGCACGCGCACGAGCCGCTCGTGATTGGCGAGCCACCGCATGCGGTCTTCAGGTGTCGTC
>JBKOYZ010000096.1:0-2536 GCA_046725655.1 Actinomycetota bacterium
TTGCCCGTGTACTCGAAGACGTCGGTGATCGTGACGGTCCCGGCGTCACGGAGCAGCGTCCGGCCGCGGGTAATCGACACCTTCTCAGGGAGGCCGACGAACGTGACCGTGAGAGTGACCGTTCCCGCGGCCTCGTCGATCACGGGTCCCGTCGCACTCTTCGAGGGGCCTGCTGCGAAGCTCGTGATCGACTTGCCGTTGTCGGCCGTAAAGACGGCCCAGAAAGTGCCGCTGGCGAAGAAGCCGCCGTTCGGCCTCTCCCGGAAGACGGACGTTCCGTGGATGGTTGTCGTTCCGGTCACGCCGCAGACCTCGTCGGCGAATGGACCGTCGGTGAAGTGGTCGACCTCCGTCGCTCCGGCCGCTACGCCAGTCCCCGCGAGAACGCAGCCGGCGACGGCGCTGGCGGCGAGTAGTACGAACTTTTGCCGCATGTTGTTCCTCCTACCCCCCGCTGTTGGCAAGCCAGTGCTCTAGAGGGATCCTCCTTTCGGCCGCAGGTTCGGCTCCGAGCCTCCTACATCGCGACGCGAGGGTCAAGGCGTCCTTCTCTAGTGCCGCTGTGATGAGGCGCAGCCGGCGGCGGCTCAAGCCCGCGGCGCGTTAGCGTCCGCATAGCCGTTCCGACCGGAGGAGGTGCGAGGTGGCTGAGCAGGTGCAAGTGCGTGACACCACCGTGAAGATCAGGAACCCGTTCCTCGTCTTCGTGTGGTCGCTGCTGACGCTCGGGATCTACTACGTCGTCTGGTACTACAAGATCAACCGCGAGCTGAGAGACGCGTGCGGGATCGATGTCAGCCCCGTCATCGCAATCCTGGCCATCACGATCGGCTGGCTCGTGATCGTCCCGCCGTTCTTTTCGTGGTACCGCACGTTCGAGCGCATCGTCCAGGCCCAACGGAACGCTGGCGTCACCAGCGAGGCGAGCCCGATCCTGGGCTTCATCCTCTACATCATCGCGGTGTTCTTCCTGCCCGTCGAAGTCATTTACGCGCAAGACGAGCTGAACAAGGTGTGGCGAGTGCCGAGCTAGCGGCTCCGACCGTCGACGACGATCGTGGCCAATCGGGTGCGGGCGCTCGATAGCGTCGCCCGCTTGGAGAGGCTGAACGCAGACGCGGCGCCGAGACCGGTGTGTAGAAGCGTCGTCCCCACCACGAGAGGGACGCTGAGGATCTTCATGCCTCCTCCGTCCTCTTTGTTAGTTGCCACTAACTACGAGCGAGCCCGCCTGTCGGATTTCGAGCTCGCCGGGGGAGTGGCGGACGCGGCGTTCGCCGGTATGCCAACCGGCATTATGCGGCTCTGCATACCATAGTATGCAACACGGCATAATGCTATTAGGTATACGAACTAGTATGCGTGGCGGTATGATCAGGTTGTGCCCGAAACGCCACCGAACCCCTTCAATTTCGGAGACCTCGCGCTCGACGAGGCCTTCACTGACCGCGAGGCTGAGCTCGCCGAGCTGACCGCGGATCTCCGGAACGGCCAGAACGTTGTCATCTTCGCGCCGCGGCGCTACGGAAAGAGCTCTCTCCTGTGGCGAGCGGCGCAGCTCGTCGAGCGCGAGGGGGTGCTAGTAGCGCAGCTGGATCTCATGCGGGCGGCATCGAAGGAGCAGTTCGCCGCCAAGCTCGCGCAGGCAATCCACGAGCAGATCGCGACGCCGCTCCTGACCGTGCGCGAAAGGGCGCTGCAGCTCTTCCGGGGTCTCCGAGTCGTGCCCACGATGACGCTCGATCCGATGACCGGTGCAGTCAACTTCAGCTTCAGCGCCGGCTACTCACCCGAAGAGATCAGGACGACTGTCGAGCGCCTTTTGGAACTGCCGGGCGAGCTGTCGGCCGAGCGAGGCAGGCGAGTCGCACTTGTCTTCGACGAGTTCCAGCAGGTGCTGGAGATCGATCCGCGCTTGCCTGCGCTGATGCGGGCGGTTTTTCAGGAGCAGCCGGAGGTCGCCCACGTCTACATGGGCTCGAAGCGAACGATGATGGTGCGCCTGTTCAACGACGAAAACGAGCCTTTCTGGCGAAGCGCAAAGCAGCTCGAGCTTGACGTGATCTCGATTGAGTCGTTCGCACCTTTCATCCGCGAACGCTTCGATGCGACCGGCCGCGCGGTGGATGAGGGCACCGTCGGCGAACTGCTCGAGATCACCGGCGGGCACCCGTACGCGACCCAGGAGCTCTGCTACGCACTTTGGGAGCAGACCGCGCCCGGCGTTCCGGCGGATTCGGAGGATCTGAAGGAGGCGCTAAACCAGGTCTTGCGTTCCGAGCACGCTCATTTCACTCAAGTCTGGGACCGGGCGACAAACATCCAGCGCCAGACACTGCAGGCGCTCGCGACCGAACCGTCCAAGGCGCTCTTCAGCTCTGACTACGCCCGTCGGCACGGACTGCCGTCCAGGGCATCGCTGCAGCGCGCGATCAACAAGCTGGTCGCGGACGAGTTAGTTAGGCATGAGGGTCCGGGCGCTTACCGAATCGCGGAACCGTTCTTGGACGAGTGGGTGCGCCGCTATGGGCGCTAA
>JBKOYZ010000081.1:0-4549 GCA_046725655.1 Actinomycetota bacterium
GAGGACCGGATCGTCAACACGATCTCCCGCTGGCTCGCGCGCCACATCTCGGATGACGAGCTGCGCACGGAGCTGGCGCACGTCGACGATTCCGAGCTCGCGCCGGATCAGGCCGAGGCCGTGCGCGAGTTGCGCGAGGAGTTGGACGGCGACGGCGAGCGAGCGGGCCTCGAGATGATCGCGCGGGAGACGGTCGAAGCGGTCGCCCTCGGCGGCTGATCGTTCGCGCCGTCCGAACCGCGCTCTTGCGGCTACCTTCGTGCGGCCTGCTGCGAGACGCCGTTGTGCGATCCGGGTTAGAGCCGCGGTGCGATCCGGGTTAGATGTTCACGCGCGCGCATCCCCACCCCGGGTGGTGGTGAGGTCCACCCGCCACCCGCGGTGAGCGTAACTCGGAAACGCCTACGTGTCTGTGACAGGTATGTGCCGGTTCGTTGATTTCCGTGGCGCAGGACGCTCACGGGGCCGTCCGAGCCCGGCGGCCGGCCCGTGCCGGCGTGAGTCTCCGGCCCGTTACGCCACGCGGACTCCCCGCCATCGCGCATCGGCAGCCCACAGCCCATGCCCGTGGCGAGCCCGCCTGCGTAGGCTTGCCCCGTGTTCACGGGCATCGTCAGCGAGCGCGCGCCGGTTGCGTCGGTCGAAAACGGACGGCTCACGGTCCAGAGCTCGCTCGAGCCGGCGGTCGGCGATTCCATCTCGGTCGACGGCATCTGCCTCACGGTCGCCGAGCGCAGCGACGGCCGCCTCGCCTTCGATGTGATGCCCGAGACGCTCGCGCGCGCAAAGCCGTTCGGGAGCGAGGTGAACCTCGAGCAGGCCGTGCGGGCCGGCGATCCGCTCGGCGGCCACTACGTGCAGGGCCACGTCGACGGCGTCGGTCGCGTCGCCGCGATCCAAGCTCAGGGAGACAGCCGCCGCATCACCGTCGAGGCGCCGTACGAGCTCGTCCGCTACTGCGTCGAGAAGGGCTCGATCGCGGCCGACGGCGTCTCGCTCACGATCGCACGGCTCGGCGACCAGAGCTTCGACGTCGCTCTTGTCCGCCACACGCTCGAGGTGACGACCCTCGGGCGCCTCGCGGTTGGTGACGAGGTGAACCTCGAGGTCGACGTGCTCGCGAAGTACGTCGAGCGACTCGTCCGTTGACCGCCGAAGCGACGCGGGGATTAGCGGCCGGCCGAGTGAATCGGCCGGCCTGTTGGACGGCATCGCAAGCGACGCCTTAGCGCGGTGAGGCTCCAGCCGCTCTACCCCGTCGAGTTCGCGTATCCGGAGCACTACGACGTCGCGGGGCCGGAGGTCCGCGGCGTCTACTTCGCGGAGGGCACGTGTGAGGGCGCGATCACTGGCCGCTTTCGAGGGATGAACCACCCGCGACTGCGAGCCGAGGACGACACGTACCTGCCCGACTTCCAGGGCGTGATCGAAACGGAGGACGGCGCCAAGATCGCGTTCGACTACCGCGGCTACGGCCGACCGCGCGACTACGGCCGCGAGGTCGTCGGCACGGCGACCCACTCGACCGGGGACGCCCGCTACGCGCGGCTCAACGACGCCGTCTGCGTCCTCGCCGCCGAAGCCCGCGAGCGGCGGATCCGCCTCGAGGTCGCGGAGCTCGTCTTCGAGCCGCTTCGATGACCTGCGAGCCGCCACCGCAAGTGGCGCACAGGAGCCGCGGTACGATCCAGCTGATGGCGACCGAGCTCGAAAAGCGCGCGCCCTTCGGCACGATCGAAGACGCGATCGAGGACATTCGCCAGGGGAAGTTCGTCGTGGTCGTGGATGCGGCCGATCGCGAGAACGAGGGCGACTTGACGATTGCGGCGCAGTTCGCGACTCCCGAAGCGATCACCTTCATGGCCACGCACGGCCGCGGTCTCATCTGCCTCTGCCTGAGCGAGCAGCGTTGCGACGAGCTCCGGCTCGGGCCGATGACCGAACGCAACGAGACGCCGTTCGAGACCGCGTTCACAGTCCCGATCGAGGCGCGCGAGGGGGTTGCGACCGGCATCTCGGCGCATGACCGGTCGCGGACGATTCAGGTTGCGATCGACAGCAGCAAAGGCCCGAACGACCTCGTGCGGCCCGGCCATGTCTTCCCGCTTCGCGCACGCGACGGCGGCGTCCTCCAGAGAGCCGGCCAGACGGAGGCCGCCGTCGACCTCGCCCGGCTCGCGGGACTGATTCCGGCCGGAGTCGTCTGCGAGGTCATGAACGACGACGGGACGATGGCGCGAGTCGACGATCTGATCCCGTACTGCGAGCAGCACGGGCTGAAGATGATCACGATCGCCGACCTGATCGAGTACCGGCGTCGGCACGAGAAGCTAGTCGAGCGCACGACCTCGGTGCGGCTGCCGACCGCCTACGGGGAGTTCACCGCCGTCGCGTTCCGTGAGACCTTGACGGGGAAGCACCACGTCGCGCTCGTCAAAGGCGGGGTGGACGGCGCCGAGAACGTGCTCGTCCGAGTCCACTCCGAGTGCCTGACGGGCGATGTCTTCCACTCGCTCCGCTGCGACTGCGGCGAGCAGCTCGAACAGGCGCTGCTGCAGATCGCGGCCGAGGATCGCGGCGTCCTGCTCTACATGGCGCAGGAGGGGCGAGGGATCGGGCTGCTGAACAAGCTCAAGGCCTACGAGCTGCAGGAGAACGGCTTCGACACCGTGGACGCGAACCTCGAGCTCGGCTTCCCCGCCGATGCGCGCGATTGGGGAATCGGCAACCAGGTCCTGGCCGACCTCGGCCTGACGACGATCCGGATCCTGACGAACAACCCGAAGAAGATCAGTGGGCTCGAGGGGTACGGCCTCACGGTCGTCGAGCAGGTGCCGATCGAGGTGCCGCCGAATGCCGAGAACCGCGGCTACCTGCTCGCGAAGCGCGACAAGCTCGCGCACAAGCTTCACCACCAGGACCTCCGATTCGACGAGCCGGAGACCGGCCGGTGACCGAGCAGCACTGGCCCGGCGAGGAGCGGTTCGCCGCGCCCGAGCAAGAGGAGCGGGTGGACGAGGTCGCGCAGACCGAGGCCGAGGTGGAGCCGGGCGAGCAGGATTCGCCAGGGGCCGAGGCGGTGCCCGCCGGCGAGCAGCTGGACGACCGGAGCGACGGCGACATGCCTGTGCCGGAGGACGCCGCCGAGAACGCGCTGCCCGCCGAAGAGGACGAGCTGCCGCGCCTGCGGCGGCCCGAGCATGCCGGCGGCGGCCTGGCGATTCCGGACGGGTTCAACGTCGTCCACGGCTCGCCTGACGGAGGACGGCGCTCCGTAGGAATCGTCGTCAGCCGGTTCAACGGCGAGGTGACGAAGCGGCTGCTCGAGACCGCTCTCGACGAGCTCGAGTTCGCCGGGATCGGCCGCGACGCGGTCACCATCGTGCCGGTGCCAGGGGCGTTCGAGCTGCCGCTCGCGGCGATGGCGCTCGCGAAGACGCGCCGGTTCGCATGCGTCGTCGCCCTCGGGTGCGTGATCCGCGGCGAGACGCCGCACTTCGACTACGTCGCCAGCGAGGCCGCGAGCGGCCTGCAGCTGGCGGCGCTCGAAACAGGCATTCCCGTCTCGTTCGGCGTGCTGACCCTCGAGACGCCGGGCCAGGCGGAGGAGCGCGTCGGCAAGGGAGCGGAAGCCGTCCGCAGCGCGCTCGAGATGGCCGACCTCTTCTCGCAACTTCGCGCCGCGGCGACAGCCGGGTAGGCGTCGCTACACTGCCGCCGCCCATGTCGAAGATCTGCGCAATCTGCGGGAAGAAGCCGTCCTTCGGCCACAACCGAAGCCATTCGATGGTGGCCACGAAGCGGCGTTTCAACCCGAACCTGCAGCGTGTCCGCGTGCTCCTCGACGGCAAGCCGACGCGCGCCTACGTCTGCACGCGCTGTCTCAAAGGCAACAAGGTCCAAAAAGCGGTCTAGCAACCGCTATTCAGTGGATCTCGTCTAATCCAGCGATGGAGCGGGCTGATCCTCAGCTCTCGACCAGCCGCGGCCGGATCACGATCTCGTCCGTCGTCATCGCTCAGATCGTCGCCCAGACAGCCGCCCGGTGCTACGGCGTGGTCGGCATGGCGGGCGGCGCCAAGGCCCGTGTCGGCCGCTTCCTGCCGCGGAGCCGGGCGACGCAGGGGATCGCAGTCTCCGGGAACGGCGACGGGATCGAGGTCGACCTGAACGTCGTCGTAGAGCACGGATTGAATCTGGCGGAGGTCGCGGCCACGATTCGATCGCAGGTGCAGTACGAGGTCGAGCGACTGACGGGACTACCGGTCGCCTCAGTGGACGTCCACATCCAGGACGTCCGCCAGTCGGCTTGAGCGAACGCGACCAGTTGCTCGCGCTGCTCCGCGGCGCGACGGCGGCGATCGAGCGGAGCCGTCGGCAGATCGACGACCTGAACGTCTATCCCGTCCCCGACGGCGACACGGGGACGAACCTGGCGCTCACCGTTCGCGCGGTGCTCGACGCGATCGAGGCGTCGGACGCGGCCGAGCCCACCGCGCTCGCGCGCGAGACGAGCCGCGCAGCGCTCATGGGCGCGCGCGGGAACTCG
>JBKOYZ010000170.1:0-4293 GCA_046725655.1 Actinomycetota bacterium
GCTCGGAGTCGCTGCGAGAGGCGCGCCCAAGCCCACGGCTCGACTTCCTGGTAGCGCACCTCGGACTGCGCGCGCGTCGCCTCCAGGTACTCGAACCAGGCGTCCGCCTCCTCGATCAGCAGCAGCTCTTCGGCTTCGTGCATCGCGGCCATGCGTCCACCTCCGACTCGATGCGCGTCAGGGTAGGACCCGGACCGGACGGCACGAAGCGAAGCGCCTCAGATACGTCGGCGCCGCGCGTACCCGCGCACGTGGATCGCCTCGAGAATCCCGATCGCCACGAGGTTGGCGATCATCGCCGAGCCGCCGACGCTGACGAGCGGGAGCGGGATCCCCGTGATCGGCGCGATCCCGATCGTCATGCCGACGTTGACGAACACCTGGACGAGGAGCGCGACCACGATGCCACCCGCGGCGATCGCCGAGAACGCGTCGCGCGCGCCGGCCATGACCTTCAGCCCTCGCCAGACGACCAGCAGATAGAGCAGGAGGAGGATCGAGACTCCGACGAAGCCGCGCTGCTCGGCGATCGAGGCGAAGACGAAGTCCGTCGCGTGCTCGGGGAGGAAGTTCAGGTTCGTCTGGGTCGCGCCGGCGACCCCGCGGCCGCTCCACTGGCCGGCGCCGACGGCGTTGATCGACTGCGTCACGTTGTACGTCGCCCCGCGCGGGTCGTCCTCCCGGTGCATGAAGCCGGTGAGCCGTTGCTCCTGGTACGGCTTCAGGACGTGGACCCCGGCCGCGGGGAGGATCCAGAGCACGAGCAAGGCCGCGACCAGTCCGGCGACCGAGAGGATTGCGAGGTGCCGCCAGCGCGTGCCGGCGACGAAGAGAACGCCGACGAGAGCCGCCGCGTACACCATCGCTGTCCCGAAGTCCGGCTGGACGAAGACGAGCAAGATGGGCCAGGCAGCGAAGCCGAGCGCTGCCAGCACCGTCCGGGAATCGCCGATCCGCTTCGCGCGGTCGGCGAGCACCCCCGCAAGGAAGAGGACGAGCACCAGCTTGCCGAACTCCGACGGCTGGAACTTGAAGAAGCCGAGGTCGAGCCAACGCTTGGAGCCTCGCGTTACCGCCCCCGCGAGCAGCACGATCACCATCAGGCCGAGCATCCCGATGTAGAGCGGCCGCTTGTAGCGGCGGTAGTACTCGGGATCGATGAAGACCGCGGCGACCAGGCCGACCGCGCCGAGCGCCGCATAGGCGCTCTGGCGCACGACGTAGTAGTTCGCGTCGCCGGCCACGTCGTGCCGCGTGATGCCCGCGACCGCCCACAGCCCGTAGCCGACGAGACCTGCCGTCGCCGCGAGCAGGACCCAGTCGATGCGGCGCACGAACGACGTCGTCACCGCGCTCTGGGCCGCACGCCTGCGCGTCTCGCGCGGCCTTGTGTCGACGGCCTCAATCACTGTTGAGCGGCACCGACGCGTTGGGGGCCTGGCGGTGGAAGAAGGACTCGAAAACCTTGAGCGCGGCCGGGGCGGCCGCCGTGCCGCCGTGACCGCCGTTCTCGATCACGGCGCAGACGACGATCTTCGGGTCGTCGGCGGGCCCATACCCGCACCACCAGGACTGGTCCATCTCCCCGGTGAAGCCGGGGATGCTGACGCTTTTCTCCGCCGTGCCGGTCTTGCCGGCGATCGGCACGGGGAAGCTGCCGAAGACGGCCGTCGAGGTTCCGAAGCTCGAGTGGGTAGCGTCGTAGAGGCCGCTGCGGACGGCGTCGAGGTAGAGCGGATCGATGTCGACGCTCGGCGCCTGCGGCGCCGTGAAGCTGTGTAGCACGCGGCCGGGTGCGGACTTGGTGCCGACCTCCTCGACGTCGGCGGCGATGTGCGGGTGGACGAAGCGGCCCCCGTTCGCGATCAGGGCGTAGAACCGGGCCATCTGCAGAGGCGTGACCAGCAGGTCCTTCTGGCCGATCGCCAGCTGAATCGAGTCGCCGGGCTTCCAGAGCTGATCGACCTGCCAGTGGCCCGGGTCGGTCTTCGCCGTGTACCTCGCCTGCCGCCACTCGGGTGTCGGCAGCAGGCCGGGCAGCTCGCCGGGGACGTCGACGCCAGTCGGGCGGCCGAAGCCGAAGCGCGACGCCCACTCCTGGAACGGGTGCCGCCGCGTCGCCGGGAGCTTGTAGAACCTGTAGCCGAGCTCGTAGAAGTACGTGTCGCAGGAGGCGGCGAGCGCCTTCGGCATCGTCATCTGCTCGCTGACGAACGGATCCCAGTTCTTGAACGTGCCGCCGGGAATCACCTTGCCGTCCCTGCCGTAGACGTGGTAGTAGCCCGTGCACGGGAGCGCTTCGTAAGGCGTCACGAGCCGCTCCTCGAGCGCGGCGAGCGCAGTCACCGGCTTGAACGTCGATCCCGCCGGATAAAGGCCCGCGATCGCCCGGTTCAGGGCCGGGAAGTTCGCCCTGCGAGCCGCCTCGGGGTTGAGCAGCGGCCGGAGCTTCGCC
Source organism: Actinomycetota bacterium (assembly GCA_046725655.1). Taxonomy (GTDB): domain Bacteria; phylum Actinomycetota; class Thermoleophilia; order Gaiellales; family Gaiellaceae; genus 13-2-20CM-68-14. The sequence continues at coordinate 2,456 of JBKOYZ010000170.1, forward strand.
GGATCGCGCGAGGTGAAGACGCTGGGCTGGTAGGTCGGGTTCGACGCCATCGCGAGGATCGAGCCGTCGCGCGGGTCGAGCGCGACGATCGCGCCTCCGTCCGCCGCCCAGCAGCCGACGCACTCGGAGGCGCGCGCGGCGTCGATCCCGACGCGCAAGCCGCGCTCCGCTGCCCGCTGGAGGTGGATGTCGAGCGTGAGGCGGACCGCCTCGCCGTCCGTCGGGTTGGTCTCGGGCACCGCCGCTGTCCGGGGACGCCCGAGCGCGTCCACCCTGAACTGCGCAACGCCGTTCTTGCCCTTCAGGTACGCGTCGTACGCGGACTCGACGCCGCCCTGACCGACCTCGTCGCCCAAGCCGTATCCCTTCCCGCGCAGTGTCTTGTACTGGCTCGGCGTGATCAGTCCGACGCTCCCGAGCACCTGTGCGGCGAGCGACTGGTACCGGTAGTGGCGGAGCAGGATCGAGGCAACACGCACCCCGGGGAAATCGCGCGCGTGCTCGGACAGGTAGTAGGACTGCGGCTTGTGAATCGACTCCTGCACGGTCACCGGCGTCCCAGGGTCGCTCCCGCGCTTCTTCAGCTCTGCGACCATCGCCGCCACGGGCACGTTGATGACGCGGGAGAGACGGCGAAGCTCGTTCAACCGGGCCCTCCACCGCTTCGGCAGGTCGGCCGGCAGCAGCTGGACGGCGGTCGCGCCCCGATTGTCGACGATCGTCCTCCCGTTCCGGTCGAGCAGCGGGCCGCGCGCCGCCGGGATGGGGACCGACCGCAGCTGGTTGTTCTGTGCGGCGTCGAGGTACTTCGGCCCGGACAGGACCTGCAGCGCCCAGAGGCGGAAGAAGAGGACACCGAAGATTGCGATCGCGATCCCGCCGAGAACCGCGATCCGGAACGCGAGCTGCGGCGTCAGCCGAAACGGCTCGGCGACTCGCGGATCCGGCGGCAGAAATGTGCGCGGGCGGGTGGTCGCGGTCCTGGCCCGGACGCCCGTGCTAGCCAAGCAGCCGCACCTCCTCGAGCCCCGTCGCGGGCGGGCGGAACAGGCGGCGGCAAAGGGCGTAGACGGGCAGCGTCAGGAGCAGGTTGAACAGAAGCTGGAACGGAAACGCGTTCAGCAGCACGCGGTGGGCGGACGCGGGGTCGCCGAGCATGTAGTGGAGGATCAGCGCACCGAGCGCGTAGAGGAACGTGACCACAGCAACCGAGACGAAGGGCGCGTGCGTGCGGTCGCGGCCGGTCGTCTCGCCGTAGCGGCCAATCCAGTAGCCGGCGATCGTCAGCAGGAGCGAGGTCACGCCGAGCGTCTCCAGAGTCGCGGTGTCGACGATCAGGCCGGCCCCGAAGCCGGCAGCCGCGCCGAAAATCGTCCCGCGCAGGAGGGCCACCGCGACGAGCGTCACGAGGACGAGGTTCGGGGCGCCGTGGAAGACGTCGATCGACGACAGCAGCGTCACCTGGACGATCGCCGCGATGAACATCACCGCCGCGGCCTTCGCGACGTCGAGCGTCATCGGCTCCGGTTCTTCGGGACGAGCACGAGCACGGAGCTGAGCGACTTGAAGTCAGTGAACGGCTCGAGCTGGACATGCTTGTAGATGTCCACCTCGTTCTGGCCGACGAAGGTCACGACGCCGATCGGGATCCCGCGCGGGTAGATCGAGCTCAGCTCGGGCGTCTTCCAGCCGGCCGTGACGAGGGTGTCGCCGCGGCGGACCAGGCGGTCCTTCGTGACGCGGTCGAAGCTCATTCCCGAGCCGCCCTTCTTGACGATGCCGGGTGCGCGCGTCTCGGCGTCGATCGCGGAGACGGCGCTCGTGTCGTCGCTCAGCAG
>JBKOYZ010000048.1:0-13385 GCA_046725655.1 Actinomycetota bacterium
GAGCTCGATCGCCAGCGGCAGGCGGTCGAGGCGCTCGCAGACCTCCGCCACCGCCTCGTCGCCCTCGAAACGAGGGTCGACCTCACGGCCCCGCTGGACGAACAGGCCGACTGCGTGCTCGAGCGAGAGCGGCTCGACCCCGTACGCGTGCTCGCCGCCAACACGCAGCGGTGCGCGGCTCGTGACGAGCACCGTCAGGCCCGGCGCGGAGGCAAGAAGCTCAGCGACGGACGCAGCCGCCGCGAGGACCTGCTCGAAGTTGTCGAGCACGAGCAGCAGCCTGCGTTCCCCGAGCCGCTCCGGCAGCTCGGTCGCGTCTCGCGCCTGGAGCACCCGCGCCAGCTCCGGCAGGACGAGCTCCGGCTCCCGGATCGGCGCGAGCTCGACCAGGTAGACGCCGTCGCGGAACTCATCGACGAGTCGCGACGCCGCCTCGAGCGCGAGCCGCGTCTTGCCGCTGCCGCCTGGGCCGGTCAGCGTGACGAGCCGGTGCGGGCCCCGCAGCAGCTCGCCGAGCTCGACGACTTCCCGGTCCCTGCCGACGATCGCCGCTGCAAGCTCCGGCAGGTTCGAGTTCGGCGGGGGCTCCGCACCCTCGGCGGGAAACGCCTCGCGCAGAAGCCGGAGGAACCGCTCCGCAGGCGGCGTCAGTGGTACGTCGCGCGCGGTGACGACCGAGATCGTCCGGCCTAGGCGCCAGCGCGGCACTACGAGCTCGGCGAGCGCGCCGGCCTCGAGCTCGAGCTCGAGGGCGAAGCGGCTGATCGCCGCGATCCCGGCGCCCTTCGCAACAGCGAGCTTGACCGCCTCCCAGGAGGGCAGCTCGAGCCTTTTCACCGCGTGCAACCCGATCTGCCATCGCGCCGCGTCGACGGCCGCCCGCGTCGCCGACCCTTCCTCGCGCGAGACCCACGTCAGGCCTTCGAGCTCCTTCGGTCGCAGCCGCCGCCCGCCGAGCGCGGTTGGGCCGACGAGCACGACTTCGTCCTCGACGAGCGGCTCACTCTCCAGCTCCGCCGGCACGGTCATTCCGCCGACGACAGCGAGCTCCACCTCATGCGAGCGCACAAGCTCGAGCGCGCCGCCCGAGGTCGAGAGGCGGACGTCGAGCTCGACCGCCGGATGGTCCTCGTGGAAGCGCGAGAGCACGCCGGGAAGGAGATACGTGCCTGGGATGCCCGACGCTGCGACGGAAAGTGTCCCGATCTGGGCCTCCGCGCCCGTCGCGAGGGCCCGACGGGCGTTCGCCAGCAGCGCCTCGGCGCGAAGGACGTAGTCCGCAAGCACCTGGCCCGCCGGGGTCAGCGTCGCGCCGCGCCTGTCCCGCCTGACCAGCTGCCCGCCGAGCTCCGCCTCGAGAGAGGCGACGTGCTTGGAAACGCGGGCTGGCTGACGTAGAGACGCTCGGCCGCACGCGAGAACGAGCCCTCGCGCGCAACCGCCGCGAACGCGCGCAACCGCGCCTCGACATCCATCACCGGAGGTTATACCGAGCCTGAGCAGGATGTCTTTGCGGTTGTACGACCGGCAGCGTAGCGTGGACTCATTCCTCGGCGGCCGCCCGTTCGTCGGGACAAGCCGCCGGAGCCGCTACCGCAGAGGAGGGGATTCACGATGCGCAAGCTTGCGCTTCTGACAGCGCTGCTCTGTGCGCTCGCAGTCGCCGTCGGCGGCGGGAGTGCAGGGAACCGCCACAACGGGGGCGGAACCGTCTTCGAGACGGAGCGATCACTCGGCAGCGTCAGCGCCTTCGACGCCGCCACCGGCGAGGTCCTCTGGTCGTCGAAGACCGGTTTGTCGCCGATCGGCGTCACGCGACCTCGGGGGACCGAGAAGGTCTACACGTCAGACGAGGGGTCGAACCAGATGTCCGTGTTCGACGAGGAGACGGGCACGCTGCTGACGACGATCGCCATGGGAGCCGGCCCGCACCATCAGATGGCGAGCCGAAACGGCAAGCGGATCTACGTCGGCGAGTTCTTCCAGAACACCGTCGGCGTCGTGGACACCGGCTCCGACACCGAGATCGCGAATTGGGTCGCGAACCCGGATCCGCTCGCCCGGACGCATGCCGTCTTCATCACGCGAAACGGCAAGGACCTCTACGCAACCGACACCCGGGTCGACCGGACGCAGCCCGGCGACGTCGCGCATCTCGACGCTCGCACGGGCGAGCGACTCTGCAACACGATGGTCGGCGCCGATCCGAGCGAGATCCTGGTCAGGCCGAACGGCAAGATCGGCTACGTCTCCGTGCGCAGGGAGAACAAGATCAAGGAGCTCGACCTGCGCGGCGACTGTCCGCGGCTGACCGGTCGCGAGGCGGTCATCGGGACGATGCCCGACACGCTCCAGCTGACGGAGGACGGGCGGACGCTGATCGTGACGCTGCGCGGCGTCCCGGCCCAGATCTCGTACCTCGACACGGACACGTTTGCGGTCCAGATCGTCGACATCCCGGGACATGTCACGACCGGGCACCATTGGCTATCCGGCGACGATCGCTACACCTACGTCGCCTCGGAGACGCCGGGCTCGCTCAGCGTGGTCGACAACGAGACGCGCGCAGTCGTCGCCGATTACGCCTACCCGACGCCGGGCGGCGTGCGCCCGCACGGCGTCTTCTTCGTCCGCGACGTCCTGAAGGACGAAGACTCCGAGGACGACTGAGGGCTGCGGTAGCAGCACCGGGGAGGGCGCCAGCCCTCCCCGGTTACCGCGCCAGCGAGGCCAACCGCCGGAACCATCTCAGGCGCTCCGCGTACGGCACGGCGGCATTGGCGGGCGAGGTAGATGGGAGGACGAAGAGCCGCGTCTCGCCGAGCCGCCGCGGCTGCTCGCCGAGCTGCGGCCGCTCGCCGAACGCGCCGCGGTAGGCCTCCTTGCCGACGAATGCGAGCCAGCCCGGCCGTAGCTCGGCGGCAAGCGCAGCCAGCCGTTCGGCCGAGCCTGCGAAGTCGCGCCGGCGCAGGTTGCCGGAGCCTCGCGTCGTCCGTTGCGCTGCGTTCGTGAGCCCCAGGCCGAAGCGGACGACCTGGAACTGCTCGTCCGGCGAGAGCAGCCGCGGCGTGAAGCCGGCGTCGTGTAGCAGGCGCCAGAAGTCGTTCCGCGGGTTCGCGAAGTGGGCGCCTGCCGCAGCCGAGACGCGACCGGGGTTGATGCCGCAGAAGACGACGCCGAGATCCGGCGCCAGGACGTCGGGAACCGCGCTCAAGCGATGCCGCGGGTCAGCGGCGACCGGCCGAACGAGGCCGACAGGCACCCGGCCTCATGCCGAACGACCACGGAGCCGCGAGCCCGTGCCAGCGGCGGGTGCGACGGCCGTACGTCGGCCGCGGCACGCAGACGCGCCTCCAGCGCCGCCTTCGCTGCGTGCAGCCCACCTAGGCCGCCAGCCTGTTCTCACGCAGGTCGAGCCGGCGCTCGAACAGCCGCCGCAGCCGCTCGCCCGTGAGGCGCTCCTCGCCGGGCTCGTCGAATCGCTCGAGGCGGAAGACGCGGACGCTCTCGTCACCGCCGCCGTAGCAGCGGAGGTAGCACTCCGCCTCGCTGAGCGCGCGTTGCCTGCGCATTGTGCAGCAGCGTACGGCCGGGCCCGGACAGAACCGCTACTCGTACTGAAGCGCCTCGAGCACGTTCAGGCGGGCCGCCCGACGCGCAGGGACGATCGCCGCCAGGATCCCGACGATGATGGCCGCGAGGACGAAGTAGATGATCGTCATGACCGGGTAGGAGAAGACGAGCCCCTCGCCCGAGAGCGCGTGGATGACGAGCGCGCCGAGGAACGTCCCGACGGCGAGGCCGAGAGCTGCGCCCATCAGCGCCGTGACGATGCTCTCGTAGCGAATCATCATCCGCGTCTGCGTCCTCGTCATCCCGACCGCGCGCAGCATCCCGATCTCGCGCGTGCGCTCGAACACGGTCAAGACGAGCATGTTGACGATGCCGAACAGGCTCACGATCACGGACAGCGCCAGCAGGACGTAGAGCAGGTTGAGGAGCGCGTTGATCGGCTTCTCGCTGTCCTTGATGAACTGATCGCGCGTCTGCACCTTCGCGTCGGCGAAGCTTCGCAGGTTGTCCTCGAGCGTCACGGTGTTCGTCTGGTTGACGCCGTCCGGGGAGTTGATCAGGACCATCTGATCCTGCGGCCGCGGGATGTTGGCATCGAACAGCCGCGTCGAGACGACGGCGTCGCCGAACGGCGAGCCCCCTTTCGGCTCGTCGTAGGTGCCCCGCAAGTTGACCGTCACCGTCTTCCCGGACGGGAACTGGACCTGGACCGGCGAGCCGACGTGGAGATGGTGCTTCTTCGCGTACTTGCTGCTCGTGATGAAGCCGGTCGTGCCGAGCTGGCCGGGAACGCTGTTGTTCCCCTGCTTCCAGTCGAGGTGGACGACCTCCGGCAGCTGCCCGTCGACGCCGCTCACGTCGTGCACGGCCCCCAGGAACTTCGCGGACCCGGCGCGGATCGGCGAGACGACGTCGACCCCGGGCTTCCCGACGAGGCTCTTGCCGACCTCGGCCGAGATCGGAATGAATGCCGTCCTCGAGGTGACGGCGTAGTTCGCGATGAACAGCTTGTTGACGGCGTCCTCGAACGACGCGCGCAGACCCTGGCCGAAGATCGCGACGAAGGTGACGAGCGCGAGCCCGATCATCAACGCCGAGGCGGTCGAAGCCGTTCGCGCCGGGTTCCGGGTGGCGTTGTCGCGCGCCAGAATGCCGGGGGCGCCGCCGATCGTCTGCGCCGGGGCACCGAGAACGGCGGCGAGCGGCCGGACGATCTTCGCCGCGTTCATCGAGACGCCGAAGAACAGCAAGAGCACCCCGACGCCGAGCGCCAGCAATTGCGTCCCCGTCGGCAGACTGCTCGCGAGCGTGCCCACGCAGACCAGCGCGATCGCGACCAAGAGGACGATGAGCGAGGTCACGGTGCCGTACTTCGCCCAGCGCGACTCGGGCAGCACCGAGCCTTCGCGCACGGCGGCGATCGGCGGCACGCGCGTCGCGCGCCGAGCCGGGCGGAGGCTCGCGAGCAGGGTGATGAGCGTCCCGACGACGAGACAGACGACGATCGTTCGCGTCGCGAAGACCGTGTTCCCCTGCGGCAGGTTGATTCCGACGGCGACGAACAGCTTGTTCAGGAGCTTCGCCAGCCCGAGGCCGAGGAAGAGCCCGACGACCGAGGCGACGAACCCGACGATCAGCGCCTCGAGGACGACCGCCCAGAGCACCTGACGGCGGGAGGCGCCGATCGTCCGCAGAGTGGCGAACTCGCGCATCCGCTGCGCAATCGTGATCGAAAGCGTGTTGGCGATCACGAACGAGCCGACGAACAACGCGATGAACGCGAAGGCGAGCAACGCGTACTGGATGATGTTGATGAACCCGCCGAGCTGCTTCTTGTCCTCCTTCACCTGGCCCTGCACGTCGCGGACAGTCGCCGTCGACGGCAGCAGCGGCTTGATCTGGTCGACGAGCTGCGCCTTCGAGACGCCGGGCTTCGACTGGATGCGGATGAAGTCGAGCTCGCCGACTTTGTGGAACAGCTTCTGCGCCGTCTTCGGCTCGAACAGCGCGAAGGTTGCGCCCCCGGTCGAGCTGACGCCGGCGAATTTCGCGATCCCGGTGATCCGGAACGGCTTCGCAGGCGAATTCGACTCGATCCCGATCGAGTCGCCGACGTGGAAGCCGTTGTCGCTCGCCGTGTGGTCGTCGATCGCGACCTGGCCCGGTCCGCGCGGCCAGCCGCCGGCGGTCAGAACGGTCGGGTTGAACTGGTTGTACTTCGGGTCGATCGAAAAACCGAGCGGCGGGGCGCCCCCGGTGCTCACGATCTTGCCGTTCTTCTTCAGCAGCCGCACCTGGCTGCTTTGGACCGACCCGGCCGCGACGGACACACCCGGCAGCTTGCGCACCTTGGTCAGGAGCGACTCCGGGAACGACGGCGGTTCGACCGTGTTCCCGTTCGTGTTCAGGAAGGCGGCCTTGCCGCTGATGACGACGTCGGCGTTCTTGTACGACTGGGTGAAGATCGTGTCGAAGCCGTTGTTGATCGTGTCCGTGAGGACGTAGGTGCCGCTGATCATGGCGACGCCGAGGACGACGGCGAGCGCGGTCAGCGAGGCGCGAAACTTGCGCGCCGCGAGCCCTCTCAGCGCGACGGTGACCATCGGGCCTAATCCGCGGAGAGCTCGTCCATCGCGGCGATCACGGTGCTCGCGTCGGCCCTCGGCATGTCGCGGACGATCAGGCCGTCGGCGAGGAAGAGGATCCGGTCGGCGATCGCCGCCGCTTGCGGATCGTGGGTCACCATCACCGTGGTCTGGCCGTAGGACTCGACCGAGTTGCGCATCAGCTCGAGGATCTCCTCGCTCGTCTTCGAGTCGAGGTTGCCGGTCGGCTCGTCCGCGAAGACCACCGTGGGCCGCGAGACGAGCGCTCGAGCGATCGCTACACGCTGCTGCTGGCCGCCCGAGAGCTCGGCGGGCCGGTGCGTGCGCCGATCGTCCAGCCCAACGTTCTTCATCAGGCCCTCGAACCACTCCTTGTCGGGCTTCTCGCCGGCGATCGTCATCGGCAGCACGACGTTCTCCTCGGCCGACAGCATCGGCAGCAGGTTGAAGAACTGAAAGATGAAGCCGATGTGCTTGCGCCTCAGCTTCGTGATCTCCGTGTCGTTCAGCCCCTCGAGCTTCGTGCCCGCGAGGACGACGTAGCCGCTGGTTGGCTTGTCGAGCGCGGCGAGGATGTGCATCAGCGTCGACTTGCCGGACCCTGACGGTCCCATCACGGCGGTCAGCTTCTCGCGCTGAACCTCGAGGTCTACGCCCCGAAGCGCGTCGACGGCGGTGTCGCCCTCGCCGTAGCGGCGGGTAAGTTGGTGGGCCTCGACGACGGACTCGGCGGCGGCTTGCTCTTCGGGGGCCGCGGCGGTCGCGGCGATCGGCTCGCTCATCTCCCCTCCCTCCTGATGACCCGCGCCAACCTTTGCATGCCTTGCGGCGCGACGCAACTGGGTTTCGGGCGCTTGCTAGCGTGGCCGCCGTGAGCACGGTTGCGCTCGACATTTCGGCCGTACGCAGCCGGTTTTCGGCGCTGCAACGGGAGCTCGCGTTCTTCGACGGCCCTGGCGGGACGCAGACGCCGGACGAGGTGATCGACGCGATCTCGAGCTATCTGCGCGAGTCGAATGCGAACGTCGGCGGGCCGTTCGAGACGAGCCGCCGCTCGGAGGCGCTGGTCGCCGAGGCGCGCACCGTCGCGGCCGGCTTCCTCGGCGGCTCGCCCGAGGAGGTCGTCTTCGGCGCCAACATGACGACGCTCAACTTCGCGCTTTCGCGTGCCGCGGCCCGCGAGTGGCACGAGGGCGACGAGGTCGTCGTCACGCGGCTCGACCACGACGCCAACGTCTCGCCCTGGCTCGAGCTCGAGCACGACCTCGGGCTCGCCGTCCGCTTCGCCGACATCCGCGACGACACGACCCTCGATCTCGACGATCTGGCGGCACAGCTGTCCGATCGCACGCGCGTCGTCGCGTTCCCCTGGGCCTCGAACGCCGCCGGCACGCTGGTCGACGTCGCCCGCGTCGCCGAACTCGCGCACGGCGTGGGCGCGCTCGCCTGGGTCGACGCCGTCCACTACGCGCCGCACGGGCCGACCGACGTCGCCGCCGCGGGTGCCGACGTCGTCATCTGTTCGCCGTACAAGTTCTACGGGCCGCATCTCGGGCTGGCGTACGTGTCGCGCGAGCTGCTCGAGCGCTGGCGCCCCTACAAGGTGCGCCCCGCCCCGAACGAGCCGGTCGGGCACCGGTACGAGACCGGGACGCTCCCGCACGAGCTGCTGGCCGGCTTCGTCGCCGCCGTCGACTACGTCGACTCGCTCGGGTGGGACGCGATTGCCGCGTACGAGCGCGAGCTCGGCGAGCGCTTTCTCGCCGGGCTGCCGGGCCACTGCCGGCTCTACGGCCTGCCGACGATGGAAGGCCGCGTCCCGACGTTCGCGTTCACCGTCGGCGACGAGGCTCCGCACGCGACGGCGTCCCGCCTCGCCCAACGAGACCTGGCGGTCTGGCACGGCAACTACTACGCGCTCGAGGTGATGAAGCGACTCGGGCTCGAGGAATCCGGCGGCGCCGTACGCGCCGGGATCGTCCACTACAACACGGCCGACGAGGTCGACCGGTTGGTGGCGGCGCTCTAGGAGGTCGGCTCGGGCTCGAGCGCCGGGCGCGGCCGCCAGCGCATCGCGGCGCTCGCCCGCGCGAAGCTCCGCGCCGCCTGCTCGTCCAGCGTCAGGACGACCGGCCCGTGCACGATCAGACCGTCCTCGGCGCGCTCCTTGAGCAGGTCGGAGAAGAACCCATCGACCAGCCACTCGCGACCGGGCACCACCGACGCACGTAGGCGGATCCGGACGAGCCGCTCGTCGAGCTCGTCGATCTCCTCGATCCACGGCCGTCGCGCGAACGTGGTCGGGCCCTCCGGCAGGATCGTCTGGAGCGACTGCGCGAGCCGCGTGCCGGACTCGCGGTCGCTGACGAAGAGCTCCATCGCCAGCTCCTTCAGGCCTGCCGGCAGGACGCGCACCGCGGGGATCTGCGAATTCGAGACCTGGATCGTCTCGCCCTCGAGCGTCCGCAGCTTCGTCCGCCGCAGCGACATGTCCTCGACGACGCCCTGCAGCTCGAGAGTCGGGATCGCGATCGTATCGCCGACCTGGTACCACCCCTCGACGAACATCATCGTGCCGGCGATGACGTCCATCAGGACGCGCTGGACTGCGAAGCCAGCCAGGATGATCACGAACGAGGCGCCGGCGAGGGTCGAGAGCTTGTCGAGGCCGCCGGTCAGCTGCGCAGCCGAGAAGACGATCGCGATCGCGAACGCGGCGTAGGCGATCGCCGCGCGGATGACGGCGACCGTCGTCTCGCGGCGCTTGACGTTGGCGATGCGCAGGTCCACACTCGCCGCCGCCTCCTCGGTGTGTCGGTCGTGCCAGGCAAGCAGCCTGCGCGCGACGAAAGCAGCGCAGCGCGACACCAGCCACGCGGCGGCGAAGAGAGCAACGATCGTCAGGATTCGCAGCACTTCGAGCATCGTTTCGTCAAGGTAGACAAACCCCCCGAGGAGGTCGCAAGCGCTGGAGCCAAACCCTTACCTCGCCTTTACCTGATGGCCGAAAAGGACTACTCGGGGACGCCTCTGACGAAGAAGCTCGGCGCGAAACCCGGCGCCGACGTCGTTGTGTACTTCACGACGAGCGGCGAGGAGCTGCGCCGGCGCTTCGCGAAGCTGAAGCGGACGCTCGCCCCGGTCGACGGCCTCTGGATCGCATACCCGAAGAAGAGCTCGAAGCTCGACACCGACCTCACCTTCGAGATCGTTCAGCGGATCGGGCTCGAGGCCCGTCTCGTCGACAACAAGAGCATCGCCGTCGACGAGGACTGGAGCGCCGTCCGCTTCGTCTATCGACTAGAGGACCGCTGATGTGGCCGGAGCTCTCGGAGCGGCTCGAGGGCCGGGTCGTGGTGCTCGAGCCGGTCGAGCCCCGGCACGAGGACGGGCTCTGGGAGGCGGCGCAGGATCCCGAGATCTGGCGGCTCACATCCGCCGATGTCGGCGCCAGTCGGGCGACCTTCGAGCGCTGGCTGGAGCAGCTGCGCACGGAGTTCGCAGCCGGCGAACAGGTGCCGTTCGCGACGCTCGAGCGCGAGAGCGGCCGCGTCGTCGGCAGCACGCGCTACCTGAGCCTGCGGCCCGAGGACCGCGGCCTCGAGATCGGTCACACGTGGCTGCGAAGCGAGCTCTGGCAGACGGGCGTCAACATCGAGGCGAAGCTCCTGATGCTCGAGCATGCGTTCGAGCGCTGCGCCTGCATGCGCGTCGAGTTCAAGACCGACGCGCGCAACGAGCGCTCACGCCGGGCGATGGAGGCGCTGCCGGCGCGGTTCGAAGGGATCTTCCGCAAGCACATGCTCGTCCGCGGCGGCGAGGTGCGCGACTCCGCGTACTACGCGATCGTCGACGACGATTGGCCCGAGGTGAAGACAAATCTCGAGCGCCGGCTGGCCGAGAAGGCCGCGGCGAGCTGACGGCGCGGCGCTAGCATCCCTCGCCGTGACCGGCGGCGACTTCGTTCACACCGAGCATGTTCGTTTCCGCGACCTCGATCCGATGGGGCACGTCAACAATGCGGTCTTCCTGACCTACATCGAGCAGGCGCGCTTCGCGTTCCTCGCCGAGGTCGGGGCGGCGACCTCGCTCGCCGACCTGAACATGATCGTCGCCCGCGTCGAGATCGACTTCAAGGCTCCGGTCGGGTTCGGCGACGAGGTCGAGATCTCCGTCCGTGCGAGCCGGTTCGGCACGAAGAGCTTCGACCTCGACTACGTGCTGCGCGTCGACGGCGACGTCGTCGCCGAGGCCAAGAGCGTCCAGGTCGCCTACGACTACGAACGCCGCGAGCCGATCCCGCTGCCGAGCGACTGGCGCGAGAAGATGGCGGCCGTCGCAGCTTGAGCACGTTCGAGCGGCAGACCCTCGACAACGGGCTGCGGGTCCTGTTGGCGCCGATGCCGCAGGCGACCTCGGTGACCTGCATGATCATGCTCGCCGCCGGCTCCCGCTACGAGACGCGCGAGACGAACGGGATCGCGCACTTCGCCGAGCACATGTTCTTCAAGGGCACCGAGCGGCGGCCGACCGCACGCGACATCGGTACCGAGGTCGACGGCATCGGCGGTGAGTTCAACGCCTTCACAGGCAAGGAGTACACGGGCTACTACGTCAAGTGCGCGGCCGAGTTCCGCGACACGGCGCTTGACGTGCTCGTCGACATGCTTCGCAACTCGAAGTTCGCCGCGGACGAGATCGAGCGGGAGAAGGGCGTCATCGTCGAGGAGATGAACATGTACTACGACACGCCGCGCGACTACATCGGCGGCGTGTACGAGCAGCTCCTCTACGGCGACCAGCCGCTCGGCTGGGACATCATCGGGCGCAAGGAGACCATCCGCGGCGCCACGCGCGACACCTTCCTCGACTACACGGGCCGCTGGTACAAGCCCGAGCGGATGGTCGTCGGCCTCGGCGGCAACCTCGGCAACGACCCGGTCGCGAGGGCCGAGGAGCTGCTGGGCGACCTCGAGCGCGTCGAGACCGGCGCGCCGCCCGCCGCCGAGCCTCAGGGCACGAACGGGCCGCGCGTGAAAATCCATCACAAGCAGTCCGACCAGGCCCACCTCTGCCTGGGCGTGCCGAGCTACCCGCTCCAGCACCCCGACCGCTACGCCCTCCAGCTCGTGGCGACGGTGCTGGGGACGGGCATGTCCTCGCGCCTGTTCACGGAGGTGCGCGAGCGGCGCGGGCTCGCCTACTACGTCTTCGGGATCAACCACAGCTACACCGATGCGGGCTCGCTCTACTCGCAGGCCGGGGTCGACATCAACCGGGCGGACGAGGCGGTGGAGACGATCGTGCGCGAGCTGCGGAAGATCGTCGACGAGCAGGTGGGGTCGGAGGAGCTCGAGAAGTCGCGCAACCTGGCGAAGGGCCGCTTCCTGCTCCAGCTGGAGAACCCGCAGGGAATGATCATGTTCGGTCTCCGCCGCGAGGTGCTCGAGGGTGGCGCCGTCGAGCCGTCGGAGGTTCAGGAGGGCCTCGATTCAGTGACTGCGGAGGACGTCCAGCGCGTCGCCCAGGACGTGATCGGCGGCAACGGGCTCAACCTCGCCCTGATCGGGCCCTTCGACGACGCTGCGAAGTTCGAAGCGCTGCTCGCGGCCTAGCCCTGGTTCGCGGCGCAGTCCCTAGTAACAGTCTGTTGCAAAGGTTCGTCACGTCCCGCCTGGGCGGTGCACGCGCGGGAACAGGCCGTCGCTCGGCCCGTTGGCCTTGTAACAGTCTGTTACGAGGCTCGCGCGCGGTTGGGCACACATCGCCTGCCGCCAAGGGACAGGCACCCGCCCTGGGGCACCTGTCCCTGAAGCGCATCCAAACTACGCCTCGGCTGAGGCCTTCTCCGACTCCGCGCGCTCCTTGATCTCGGACACGACCGCGGGGTCGGCGAGCGTCGTCGTGTCGCCCAGCTCGCGGTGCTCGGAGACGTCGCGCAGCAATCGGCGCATGATCTTGCCCGAACGTGTCTTCGGCAGCTCCGGCGTGAAGACGATGTTCGCGGGGCGCGCGATCTTGCCGATCTTGCGGGCGACGTGGTCGCGGAGCTCCTCGAGCATCTCGACCGAGCCGTCGTCGCCGCCCTTGAGCGAGACGAAGGCGACGATCGCCTGGCCGGTCGTCGGATCGACGCGGCCGCAGACCGCGGCCTCGGCGACCTTCTGGTGGTCGACGAGCGCGGATTCGACCTCGATCGTCGAGATCCGGTGGCCGGAGACGTTCATCACGTCGTCGACGCGGCCGAGCAGCCAGAAGTCGCCGTCCTCGTCGATGCGGGCGCCGTCGCCCGCGAAGTAGGTGTCCGGGTACTTCGACCAGTACGTCTCGCGGTACCGCTCGTCGTCCTTGTAGATGCCGCGGAGCATTGCCGGCCACGGCCGGCGCAGGACCAGGTAACCGCCGCCGCCGGGCGGAACCTCGTTCCCCTGCTCGTCGTAGACCGCGGCATCCACGCCGGGGAACGGCTTGGTCGCCGAACCGGGCTTCAGCGTCGTCACGCCCGGCAGCGGATTGATCAGGATCATCCCGGTCTCCGTCTGCCACCACGTGTCGACCACCGGACAGCGGCCGCCGCCGATGTTTTCGTGGTACCAGACCCATGCCTCCGGGTTGATCGGCTCTCCGACCGTCCCGAGCAGCCGGAGCGACGAGAGTTCGTGCTTCTGCGCGTGCTCCGGCCCCCACTTCATGTGCGAGCGGATCGCCGTCGGCGCGGTGTAGAGGATTTCGACCTTGTAGCGCTCGACGATTTCCCACCAGCGGTCCTTATCGGGGTAGTTCGGGACCCCCTCGTAGAGGACACCGCTCGTGCCATTGCACAGCGGCCCGTAGACGATGTAGCTATGGCCGGTGACCCAGCCGACGTCCGCGGCGCACCAGTACACCGAGTCGGGCTTGACGTCGAAGATGTAGTAGTGCGTCGTCGCGACGCCGACGAGGTACCCGGCGGTCGTGTGCACGATCCCCTTCGGCTTCGCGGTCGTGCCGCTCGTGTAGAGCAGGTAGAGCAAGTCCTCCGAGTCCATCGGCTCGCACGGGCATGACGCCGGATCGTCGGACTCACCGTCGACGAGCTCGTGCCACCAGACGTCGCGACCTTCCTGCATCGCCGGGCCCTCGCCGGTGCGGCGAAGGACCAGCGACCGCTTCACGGTCGGCGACTGCTCGAGCGCCTCGTCCGCGTTTGCCTTCAGCGGCACCTTG
>JBKOYZ010000116.1:0-5125 GCA_046725655.1 Actinomycetota bacterium
CGCAGATCGACCCGGAAGCGGCCGAGGATGTCCGGCTTGAGCGCGAGCGGAGGCGTTTGTCCGGGCGGCGTCCGGACGGCCTCCCGGACGTTCGTTTCGCTCAACGATGCGGGCTCGCGCTCGTTCGTCCGGTTGTCCGGCCCGTCCGGCGCGAAGGTGGACCGATACCCCTCGGGAAGGCTCATCGCTTCCTGCCTTTCGTCGTTGCGGCCGGAAGCGGCCCGGCCTCGTTGACGGCGTCCAACATCTCCCCGGCGACTTCGATGTAGTCCTCGGGATCCGGCAGGGGATCGCCACGGAGCGCACGTCGGAGGATGAAGCCGTCCAGGTTGCCTGCGCGAACGCGAAGCCCGCAGAGGATCGACGACGCCGTGTCGACGTCCAGGGCGAGCATCATCGCCGCCCACAAGTGGCGGACCGTCTCTCCGCCCTCCTCATATGCGGCAAGCCAGGCGGGCACGTCGATCCCGAGGTTTTCGAACTCCCGCTCGCAGTTGACCTGGTCGAGCTCGTTCCGGATCCAGGGCGCCACCGCTTCGCGCTGTCGTTCCTCCCGCGGCTCGATCTCGGCCTGCGTCCCGCGCAGCACGTCGCTCGGATGCCTGTCGGAAGGCGTCACGCCGCCTCCGTCCTCTCGCGCTCGGCGCCGAGCGGGTGGCCCCGAAGCCCGAGGAGGTCGGCAGCCGCAGCGCGTAAGGACGACGAGTGGCGGAGCCAGTCCCGCGGGTGCGCCTTCTCGGCATTTTGCGAACCGGTCGAACCCGCTGACCGGCGAGCCCTTGATGGGGGGACGTGGACGAGCCGGAGTGCCACCTCTGTGCCTCCCGACGACGCCTCTATGGCCGACTTCGTGACAAGCACCTGAAGGGACCGACTGCGCCGAGCCGCGTGCCACGCTTCGGTATCCAGCGCCAGGCTTCGGTATCCAGCGCCAGGCTTTTGCCATCCGGCACCAGGGCGAGACGTTCTGAGAACGAACGAGCCCGCCGTATGGCGGGCTCGTGAGAGTCGGAAGCGAGTTTGTGACAGGCGGGCCCGGGTCGCCGCGGGCGAGCGCCAGGCGGCGACGCAGCCTCAGCACGTGCAGCTCAGCGGCCGGGGCGGCCATCAGCTGGTGAGCACGGTCGTGGTCGTCATCTGAGAGAGGTCGAAAAGCCTACGCGCCCGAGCGGACAGCACGGCCGGGGCGCCCGAGGGCGCCCTGACCGACTCTCTCAGCAACGTCCTACGACGTGCCGAGGACGGTATCGAAGCGATTGGCCAGCGCGCAGCGGCATTGCCACCGTCCTCCGTCTCGGCTGCCATCACGCCGCCTCTCGTACCTCGTCCTTGACACGGTCGAACGCCGTGCGCGCGCGCTGAATCTCCTCCTCGTCCAGTCCGAGCAGCCTCGCGACCGCCGTGCGGACGTGCGCCTGCCTTTTCGCGACCTCCCTCGGGTCTGGGCCGGCGGCAGGTCGCGGCACGTCGAGGAACTTCAAGAGCATCCCCAAACACCAGTCGTCGAAGCCGGCGGTGTCCAGCTCCTCGAGGACGCGGGCGAACTGTGCGGCTCCGCCGAGCGTCGGCGCCTCGGCCTGCTGCGCGACCCGCCCGAAGCCCTCTTCGAGCCAGGTCTCGACGGCGCGAATGCGGGCGTTGTTGTCCGGAATCACGAACTCGTTCGAGCGCTTGCAGTAGCTGCATTTCTGGTGCCTGACCGTCTCCGCCTGGAGCGCCGTCCGCAGCGCGGAGCGGATCAGCTCGAAGTCCTCCGCGGCCGCCTGCGCCAGCTTCGCCCGCACCCCAACCGGGCTTCGCCGCCTGCCGCGGCCGACCCTCCTGCTTTGCGAGCACCTTCGCGTGCATGCGGCAGTAGGCGTGATGGGGCCGGTCGGCGGCCCAGGATCGGCAGCGCTCGCCAGCGGCGTTGGTGGCGATGTTCGGCCGTTCGTGGTGGTTCGGCTTCTGGGTAGATAAGGACGGCCCGACGGCGCCAGCGAGTTTCGCTATGCGAGGCGGGCCATCGAGATGGCGGCGGCGTCGTCGAGAAGCCCCTGGGCGGGCGGTCAGCTGAGATTTCATTTGCGATTTGCGATTAGTTCATATACTCAAGTCAACCTGATAGATTTTAGGTCTGCTGTCAATCTTGCACGATTATAGTTCTACTATACCGTACGGCTCGAACGAGTACAGCCGGAAGGAAGGAGTGTTCACCGGCAGGGAGCCAGCAACGGACGCCAATTCACCGCTCGCGCATCTGGCCCTGAGCAGCACGTGAGTTGCAGCCCCTCAGTGTAATATAGTTTATTTGCATGTCGTCCTACACGGACACATCGACGCTGGCGGGTCCGCGATGAGCGAACGTTGCAGCCATACGAGGGCCGACGGAGTGCCGTGCCGCAGCTACGCGGTCGAGGACGGGCTGTGCCGCGCCCATCTGAAGACCCGCGCGCGCGAAGCAACGGCCAACGACGTGAGGGCGCGGCTCGCGGCGGACGCCGCCGAGGCCTACGAGCAGATCCTCGCTGCGATCAAGCAAGCGGTGGCGGCGGAGACCACCCGCTGGGGTGACTGCCCCCACTGCAGGCACCGCGTCCCGGTCAGCTTTCCCGACGTTCAGGCACGAACACGGGCGCTCGAGGTTTGGCTGAACCAAGGCCTCGGCAAGCCGGTCGAACGGGTGGAGACGTCCGCGAGCGAGGAACTGCGCGAGCAGGTGCAAGCGATGGAGGAGATGACGGACGAGGAGCTTCGTGAGCTGAGACTGAAGCTGATCGTCGAGTCGGTTGAGCAGGCTGCCGCGGGACAGGGGGGAGCCGGCCGTCGGCCGAGCGGAAGCAGTACGTCCGTGAGCGGCTGCGCGACGTTCTCGGCGAGCTGCTCGAGGTCGACGGACCTGTTTTCGCCCGCGTGTTCCGACAACTCGACGACCAGGCGGCGTAGACCGCGCTCACCGCGCGCCGGCGCAACAGACTCAGGCGCTCGCGCGCCAACAGGGGGGTGGCAACCTCTCCCCTCGGGGCGCGCCTTCTCAGGGGCGTTTCCGTTCTCTCGTCACGCGCGCGCGGGCGCGCGCGTAGGCAACCCGGGAGGTGCACCGGCCTGTTCGATCGGATGCGGTTCCTGATCCACGACCGCGACAGCAAGTTCGCCGCCTCGTTCGACGAGGTCTTCGCAGCCAAGGTCGCTCATCGTTTCTTGTTGTCGTTGTCTGCAGGACCGGCGGGCCACGGCGTCGTGGCGGAAGGCGAGGGCCGCAGAGAGTGATGCACTGGCGGCGAGCCCGGCTAGAGGCCTGATGTGAAAGTCAAGCCGTGGGTGCGCTGGTCGAGGCTCGCTCTGGTCGGCCTGGCGCGACTCAGGTCGCCAGCTTGCCCGCTTCGCGCGCGTTGACGTGTCCCTGCTCGGCAAGCCAGCGCACGCTGTCTGTGAGGGTCTCTTCGGGGTCGCGGGCGATGATTCCGAACTCGTCGCGTGTGCGCGAGTCGTCGCAGCGGGCCGCCTGGCGGACGCTGTAGATGGCTTCGTTGAATCGGGCCATGAGGCGGGCGAGAAGGTCGGGCAGCGCCCGGTGCCTGATCGCCCGACCGGTCGCCCGAGCGAGATTGTCGACGAGCTCCGGGAAGGGTACGTAGGCTCCGCCGGCCATGTAGCGGCGCGGGCCGCGGCCCTGTTCGATCAGCTGGGCGTGCAGCTGGGCCACCTCTCGGACATCGACGATCGGCACGCCGCCGTCCGGGATCAGGGGAAGACGACCCCGGAGGATCTGGACGGCGAGGCGGTTGCTCTCGCCGAGGTGGGGATCGTGCGGCCCCCAGACCATGGCCGGATAGGAGATGGCGACGGGAGCACCGGCGTCTTGGTAGCCGCGCGCGATCCGTTCCGAGTCTGCCTTCGAGCGGGCGTAGGCGGGACTGGGTGTCCCGACGGGAGAGTCGGCTGTCAGCACCCGGCCGTTCGCTGGGAGGAGGGCGACGTAGCTCGAGACGTAGACGATCGGGTCGAGGCCGAGCCGCTGCGCCGTCGCGAGGACGAGATCGGTCCCGCGCGCGTTCGTCTCCTCCATCAGCCTCGCGTCGCGTCTGCGGAACGAATAGACGGAGGCGGTGTGGACGACAGCCTGGCAGCCCTCCATCGCCCGTTCGACGCTGACGGGATCGGTGACGTCTCCCTCGGCCGAGTCGACCTCGTGCACACCGACCGGCTCAAGAGCCGAAGCGATCCGCTGCGGGGAGCGCACGAGCAGCCTCACCTCGTGCCCCGAACGCACGAGCGCGGCCACGCTGTGCGAGCCCACGAAGCCCGTCCCACCAGTCACGAGCACCCGCATCCCGCCACCTACTATCGCACCGGCCCAATTTTCACATCAAGCCTCTAGCCGGGCGCATGGGGTTGTTCGTCTGGCCGGTATCGCTGGTCGGCCAGGTCGGTTGCCGAGTAGGTGGTGGGAAACCCTTGCGCCAGCTGGGATGGCGCGGCGTCTCGCACGAAGGAGTCAGCGCCCGAGTCGCTCGCAGGGGGGTGGCTCCTCTCTCCTCGGGGGCGCTCCTCTTCTTCATCACGCACGCGCGTGCGCGGGCGTAGGCAACCCCCCGGCGCTTCAGTGCCCGCCGAAAGATGCCGTAGGGGTGGCCCTGCGAGGTCGACGCTCCTCCTCTCGAGGGCCGGACGGCCTCACAAGTGTAAGCCGCGATGTAGTGGGCGGCGGCGTCAGGGAGGTGGGTGCAGACGCCGCCGCATGCGGGGGGAAGAGCGGCTGCCGCAAAAGGCCGCTCCCCCCGCTTGAGTGTCTTCGGCGGGCGCGCCCTCGCATCACCCGAACGGGGCAACTTGCAGGCCGAAGTCGCGTCGAGGCCGGTGTTCCGACGAGAAGGCTCTCGGGCGCCGGGTTTTCGGGCCGGGCGGCGAGCCGAACGCCGGGGCGCGATGTCAGTCAGCCTGGATGAATAAGCCCTAAACGCCGCTCCGGGCGTCAACGATGGACCCTGGTGCGGCCAGGGTCCATGCGCTTACCTACGCGTCTGCAAAGTGCCTCGGCAGACGTGCATGGTTCCAGCCTGGGGTGTCGGGTACGTAAACCCGTCCGGTGGTTTGAAGCGGCTCTGAGCTGAGTCGCAGCCGTAGAGTCGACTTCCTCGGACTC
>JBKOYZ010000179.1:0-14001 GCA_046725655.1 Actinomycetota bacterium
TCGTTCTCGAACCGGAGCCCGCGCCCGACCAGCGCGCCGCCGTTGCGCTCGCGCTCGAGCGGCTGCTCACGCAAGACACGCTTCCGGCCCCGTATCGAAGCGCGTGGCGCGCGGCCGGAATCGCCGAGAACGTCGCGGACGGAAGCGCGGCGGGCGCCTACGCAACGGCGCGGCCGCGCAGCAGCCCCGGCGCGACCCGCGAGTAATCGAGCCCGGAAAGCCACGTCAGGACGCAGCGCGGTCGCCCAGTAGTCGTGGCCCCCGGGAAGTCCCAGACGAAGAGCGCCACGACGATTGGAACCGCAGCGGCCCGTGTGACCGTCAGCCGGTCCGCGAGGCCGATCGACGGACAGAATACGTTGCAGTGGCTGCATTCTCGAAAGTCCTGGTGGCAAACCGTGGCGAGATCGCCGTGCGGATCTTCCGGACGCTGCGGGAGCTCGGTATCGCCACGGTCGGCGTCTACTCGGAGGCGGATCGCGCGTCACTGCACGTGGCGGTCGCAGACGAGGCGTATCTCCTCGGGCCGGGCCCGCCGGCCGAGAGCTATCTCAATTACGATCGGCTGCTCGACATCGCCGCGCGGGCTGGCGCGGAGGCCGTTCACCCCGGCTACGGCTTCCTCGCCGAGAATGCCGCCTTCGCCCGCGCCTGCGAGGCCGCTGGCCTGACCTGGATCGGGCCGCCGCCGGACGCGATCGACGTGATGGGGTCGAAGACCGCGGCGCGCGAGGCGATGCAGGCCGCGGGCGTGCCGATCGTGCCCGGGACCACGTCCCCGGTGGAGTCGACAGCCGACGTCAAGCGGCTCGGCGACGAGCTCGGGTGGCCACTGGCGATCAAGGCTTCCTCGGGCGGCGGCGGCAAAGGCCTCAAGGTCATCCACCGGGCTGACGAGGTCGAGCGAGCGTTGGAGTCGGCGCGCCGTGAGGGTGAGGCGTACTTCTCCGACCCGGCGGTGTACGTGGAGCGCTACCTCGACGACCCACGCCACGTCGAGATCCAGGTCCTTGCCGACGGTCATGGCAGCGTCATCCATCTCGGCGAGCGGGACTGCACGATCCAGCGGCGTCACCAGAAGCTAGTAGAGGAGACGCCCTCGCCCGCCGTCGGCGACGAGCTGCGCGAGCGGATCGGTCGCATCGGCGTCGACGCTGCGCGCGCGGTCGGCTACCAGAGCGCTGGCACGATCGAGGGTCTCCTCGATCGCGACGGCAACTACTTCTTCCTGGAGATGAACACGCGCGTCCAGGTCGAGCACACCGTCACGGAGCTGGTCACCGGGCTCGATCTCGTCCGCGAGCAGGTTCTCATCGCGGCCGGGGAGCCGCTATCTCTGCGCCAGGAGGACGTTCGGCTGACCGGCCATTCGATCGAGTGCAGGGTCAACGCTGAAGATCCGTCCAACGGCTTTCTGCCAAGCCCGGGGCGGATCACGAGCTACCGGGAGCCGGGAGGTCCGGGCGTGCGGGTGGATTCCGGCGTCACCCAAGGGAGTGAGGTCGTCGGCCTCTACGACCCGCTGATCGCGAAGCTCGTCGTACACGGCGTCGACCGCGAGCATGCGCGCCGGCGGATGCTGCGCGCCCTCGACGAGTTCGAGATCGGCGGGGTCACAACGTTGCTCGGCTTCCACCGGGCGCTCCTCGCCCATCCCTGCTTCATCGCGGGCGAGACGTGTCACGGGGTCGTCGAGTCGGATGAGCTTGCAAGCGAAGCGGACCGGTTGTCTCATAAGACAACAAACTTAGCTTCCTCGCCGGACGGCCGACTCCGCGAGCGCGTCTCGACGGTCGAGCTGGACGGACAGCGCTACGAGGTCAAGGCGCTCGTGCCGGAGCCGCCGTTCGCGGAGCTGGCGCGCCGGCGCCGAGAGCGTTCAGGTCGCGGCGGCCACCACGGAGCCGCGAAGGACGCGGTCGTCACGCCGATGCAAGGCACCGTGCTGGCGGTGGAGGTGGCGGAGGGTGACGACGTCCACGCGGGCCAGGTGATCTGCATCGTCGAGGCGATGAAGATGGAGAACGAGATCACCGCGCATCGCGAGGGGACCGTGACGGCGCTTTCGATCGCGCCGGGCCAGCCGGTCACGACGGGACAGGTCGTCTGCGTCATCTCTCAGGAGGCGGATGGCGACGCAGCGTAGGCCGCTCTGCGCCGACCTCTCGCGCGACAACTCCGAGCCGCTCGCCGCCACCGCCAGCCGCATCGACCACTGGCTGCTCGTCGAGTACCGGGGCCTCTGGAGCCGGGCGCCGCTGGCGGGCAGCGGGCTGAGCGACGAGGTCAAAGAGCACGTCCGCGCACAGCTCAATGCCGTCGCGCCGGCGCGGCTCCTCTTCATCAAGGGCGGCCGACGGCGGGGCCACAAGGGGATCGCCGTCTACCACGGCAGCACACGCGAGCGCGGCTCGCGTTTCTTCCGCCACGAGCTCGCCTCTTACGACGAGCTCCTCGAGCTCGACCTCCGCTCGGAGGCGGGCGAAGCGCTCGACCAGCCGCTTTTCGTCGTCTGCACGCACGGGAAGCGCGATCGATGCTGCGCCGTCTACGGCCGCCCGCTCTTCGACTCGCTCCGCAACGAGCTCGGGGACGAGTGGGTCTGGCAGTGCAGTCACGTCGGCGGAGACCGGTTTGCCGGCAACCTCGTCGTGTTTCCGCACGGGCTCTACTTCGGGCGCGTCGGCGCGGCCGACGTTCCCGCTGTCGTCGATGCGAGCCTGGACGGGCGCGTCTACCTCGAGCGTTACCGCGGACGCTGCGTATATCCGTTCGCCGTTCAGGCGGCCGAGCACGCCGTCCGCAGCGATGAGCGTGTGACCCGCATCGACGACCTCTGGCTCGAGCACGTCGACCGCGGTGGAGACGCTTGGAGGGTCGTCTTTCGATCGCGAGACGGCGGGCTGCACGAGCGGACGGTGACGCCCGAGCTCGGCGAGCTCACGTACCTGACCTGTGACGCCGACACTCTTCGCCGGCCATGGCACTTCCGTGCCACCCGGTGACGCCGCTAGTAGACCGCGCGCAGAAAGCCCTCGCGAATCAGGCGTCGCATGAGCACGAGCCGCCCGGCCTCGTCGAGGCTCCCAGGCAGATCGCGGGCGCGAAACGTCGATGTCGTCTCGACCAGGTACCCGATCTCGTCGAGCACGTGGTCGGGGAACGAGATCCGCTTGCCCTCGAAGGCGAGCACCCCATCGCCGTCCTCCACCAGCAGATCCGCGATCACCGTGGGGCGCCGCTCGAGCACCGTGTCGGCGCTGAGCGTGTCGAGGCGGCGCAGCTGCTCCAGCTGCCCGTCGAGAACGGGGCGCCGCGTCCGGACGAAGCGCTCGCGCTTGCGCGTGACGACCGCCGGGGCGTCCAGGCGCTCGCGAACCGCCTGGAGCAGATCGGCATCGAGCTCGCCGTCGTCGGGGACACCGCGCCGGAGCTCGACGTCCCCCTCGGCCGCGGCGAGCGCCGCCGCGAGAGCGTCACGGGCCGTGTACGTATTCAGCCCGATGGTCAGGTGGAGTGAATCGGACTGGGACGTGACCGCCTCGTGCAGCCAGCCGCGCGGGAGATAGAGCGTGCTGCCGGGCCGCAGGGTCAGGTCGAGCACCGGCTCGCCGGGCTCGCCCAGCTCGGATGAATAGCGCTGATCCTTGAGCGGCAGCTCGAGCACCGGCTCGTAGGCGAGCCAGCGCTTCTCGCCGGCGACCTGGAGTACGAACACGTCGTGCGTGTCGTGGTGCACCGGCAGCCCTTGCGCCGCGCGCGGGGTGTAGTACGCATTCGCCTGCACCGGTTGTCCGAACCGCGCCTCGAGCTCGCGGCAGAAGATCGCCAGCGGCAGGTGATTCAGGTGCAGCGCCTGCAGGACGATGGTGGCGCCGCCGGCGAACTCCGCGGCGACCTGCCCGACATCGGCGGCGCCCGTGAATGGCGTCGGCCGCCAAGGGAGGTCGGTCGTGTACTCGCCCGGCGCCAGCTTGGCGTCGGCGCGGACGAGGCGGAAGGCTGGATAACGCAACGACCCCGAGCCGACGAGCCGCTCCGCCTCGCCCTGTGAGAGCAGGTCGTCGAACCGACCCGGCTCCTCGCGGGAGATGTGGAGCGGCTCGCGCTCGAGGTAGCGAGCGAAGAACTCGTCGGTGCCGATCGGCTCCAGGCACCGGACGAGCGCGCCGTCGCTAGCTGGGGTCGACCGAGTCCGAGTCGGCGTCGGTGCTGTCGGTGTCGGCGTCGGTGTCGTCCTGGTCGGCGTCGGTCGAGTCCGTGTCTCCCGGCATCTCGCTGCGAGTCGACATGCCGGT
Source organism: Actinomycetota bacterium (assembly GCA_046725655.1). Classification (GTDB taxonomy): domain Bacteria; phylum Actinomycetota; class Thermoleophilia; order Gaiellales; family Gaiellaceae; genus 13-2-20CM-68-14. The sequence goes on from JBKOYZ010000179.1 coordinate 4,299, forward strand.
CGTCGTCATCTCCTCGTCGGAGAGTGTGGTGCGCTCCTCGTCCATCGCCTCCTCCTTCGTCGCTTGGCGACGCGAGTCTAGACCGCTCGCGCCTAGGGCGAGCCGCCCTCGTCTAGAGGGTTCGTTGATAGCTCCGGAAGGTCCAGGTCGCGAAGGCCGCGGTGGCGAACGAGAGCGCGAACAGCAGGCCGAGATGGAGGCCGACGGAGCGCCAGTCCGTACCGCGCAGCACGACCTCGCGCGCGGCCACGACGCCCCAGTTGACCGGGTTGAACTTCGCTGCGTCCTGCATCCAGCTCGGGATCTGACGGACCGAGATCAGCGTCGACGACAGGAAGAACAACGGCAGGCCGATGAAGTTGGCGATCGCGATCATCGTCGCCTCCTTACGGACGAGCAGCGCGATCCCCTGCGAGAGCCCCGCGAAGGCGCTGTTCATCAACGCCGCCGCGGCGAGGATCACGATCCAGCCGACCAACGCCGTGTGCACGCGCACTCCGAGCGCGAGCGAGACGATCAGAATGATCACGCCCTGGATCACCGCGATCAGCGCGGACCGGACGATCTGCGAGACGACGAGCGAGACGCGGCTGACCGGCGTCGCCAGGAACCGCGGCAGGACGTCGCGGTCGAGGTCGCTGATCATCGCCATCCCGCTCCAGGTGGCGCCGAAGAAGGCGTTCATGATCACGATCGCCGGCGCGAGGAAGGTGATGTAGGAATCGGTCCCAAAGCCGCCGCCGGGCAGGTTCGTGACCCGCTTGAACAGCTGCCCGTAGAGGAGGAGCCAGACCATCGGCTGGACGAGCAGCAGGGCGATCCAGATCGGCTCCCGCATCAGGTTGCGCAGTTGGCGGCCGACCATGAACCAGGTGTGACGGACGGCGAGCGTCATCGCCTGCCGTCCCCGCTCTCCGCCTCGCCGGCCGCCTCCTCGTCGGCCCGGAAGTCCCGGCCGGTGTAGTGGAGGTAGACGTCGTCGAGCGAGGGCCGGTGGGTCGTCACCGCCTCGACGACGATCCCCTGCGCTTCGAGCGCCGACAGGATCGACGGGATCGCGCGCGCCCCACTAGCGACCCGGCTGCGCAGCTTTCGGCCGTCCACGGACGCCTCGTGCACCCCTTGCAGCCCCGCGACGATCGACCGCGCCGCCTCTATGCGCCCGTCAATCAGCTCGAGCTCGACCGCCTCACCGCGAAGGCTCCCCTTGAGCTCCTCGGGCGTCCCCTCGACCACGACCTTGCCGCGGCTGACGATCGCGAGCCGGTCGGCGAGCTGGTCGGCCTCCTCCATGTAGTGAGTCGTCAGCAGGATCGTCAGCGACTCGCTTGCTGCCAGCCGGGCCAGCTCGTCCCACATCGACGCCCGAGCCTCGGGGTCGAGCCCCGTCGTCGGCTCGTCCAGGAAGAGCACCTGTGGCCGGTGGACGAGGCCGAGCGCGACGTCGAGCCGCCGCTTCATTCCGCCCGAGTAGCCGCGGACGACGCGGTCCGCGGCGTCGGCAAGGCCCAGCAGCTCGAGCAGGGCGTCGACACGGCTGCGAAGCTCGTCGCCGCCCATCTCCTGCACGCGGCCCTGGAGCATCAGGTTCTCGCGGCCCGTCGCGTCGCGATCGACGCCGGAGCTCTGGGGGACGTAGCCGATCGAGCGCCGGACCGCGTCCGGCTCACGGACGACATCGTGTCCGGCGACCTCGGCGCGTCCGGAATTTGGCTTCGTCAGCGTGGCGAGCACCTTGACGGTCGTCGACTTCCCGGCGCCGTTCGGTCCCAGCAGCCCGAAGACGTCGCCGGGGTGGACGCGAAAGCCGACGCCGTCCAGCGCCTGCACCTGCCCGTATCGCTTGCGAAGGTCGTCGACGACGATTGCGTCCACGAAGGCTGAGCGTAGCCGCGCAGATACACTCGCCCGCCGGTGGATCTCTACGAGTACCAGGGCAAGGAGCTCTTCAGGCGCTCCGGCATCCCCACGTCCGAAGGAAGGCTCGCGTCGAGTCCGGACGAGGCGCGTGCGGCGGCCGACGACCTCGGTGGCCGGGTCGTCGTCAAGGCCCAGGTCCTGACCGGTGGGCGCGGCAAAGCGGGGGGCGTCAAGCTGGCCGACGGCCCCGATGACGCCGAGCGGAAGGCGAACGACATCCTCGGCCTGGACATCAACGGCCACGTCGTGCACAGGCTCTGGATCGAGCAGGCGTCCGAGATTGCGAAGGAGTACTACCTCTCGGTCACGTTCGACCGCGGCGAGAAGAAGCCGCTCTTCATGCTGACCACGGAGGGAGGGGTAGAGATCGAGCAGGTCGCCGCCGGGACGCCGGAGAAGCTCGCGCGGCTGCACATCGACCCGTTCGAGGGCTACCAGCCCTACCAGGCGCGGCGACTCATCTACGGAGCCGGCATCGGCGACCCCAACGAGCAAAAGCAGGTGCTCGACATCGTCGGGAAGCTCTACGACTGCTTCGTCTCGAGCGACGCGATGCTGTGCGAGATCAATCCGCTGATCGTCACGCCCGAGGGCGAGGTGCGGGCGCTCGACTCGAAGTTCACCGTCGACGACAACGCGCTCTACAAGCATCCCGACATCGAGGAGATGCGCGATCCGGAGGCGGCGCCCCCGGAGGAGCGCGCGGCGCGGGAGAAGGGCGTCACCTACGTGAAGCTCGACGGCGAGGTCGGCATCCTCGGCAACGGTGCCGGGTTGGTGATGTCGACGCTGGACGTGATCGCCCTTGCCGGCGGCCGGCCCGCGAACTTCTGCGACCTCGGCGGCGGCGGCGACGCCCAGGGCGTCGTGGATGCGCTCGAGGTGATCACGGCCGATCCGCAGGTGCGCTCGATCTTCTTCAACATCTTCGGCGGGATCACACGCTGCGACGAGGTCGCTCGCGGGATCCTGCAGGCGCTCGGCCAGATGGAGATCATGCACCCGATCGTCGTCCGGCTGGACGGCACGAACGCCGAAGAGGGCCGCGAGCTGCTCGCCGAGGCCGGCCTCGAGAATCTGCACGTGGAGCCGACGATGCTCGAGGGCGCGAAGCGCGCCGTAGAGCTGGCGAGGGCATGAGGCGTCCCTTGCGGTGCCTCCTCGAAGGCCGTGCCGGCTTTGCCGGTGCGGCCGGCCAAACCCGGGTCGCCGAACGGCTTGCGCCGATAACTCAGCGGGAGGCCGGGTGAGCGACGTCTGGTCGGCCCGCGCGGAGGCGTTCCGCGAGAGCGAGCCTCACCGCGAGGGCGCGGACCTCGACCTCGTCGTCGAGTGGTGCGAGCCAGGCGAGGGCGTGAAGGCGCTGGACGTCGCCACCGGCGGCGGCCATGTCGCCCGGCGCCTCCGCGACGCCGGCTGCGTCGTCGTGACCGTGGACCCGGCGCCCGGCATGCACCCGGACGTCATCGCCCGCGGCGAGGACTTGCCGTTTGCGGACGAGAGCTTCGACGTTGTCGTCTGTCGCATCGCGGCTCACCACTTTCCCGACATCGAGGCTGCCGTCGCGGAGATGGCGCGGGTTTCGCGAAGGCTGCTCGTGATCGACGACCTGCTCTTCGACGGCGAAGGCGTCGAGGAGGCGCATCGACTGCGTGACCCGACGCACGTCCGCTCCCACAGCGAGGAGGAGTGGCGCGAGCTCGTCACCGCGGCCGGCTTCGAGATCGAGCAGGTCGAGGTGTTCGGCGACCGACGCCTGGCGCTCGAGCCCTGGCTCGACCGCGTCGACGTCCCCTCCGTCGACCGCCCGCGGATCCGCGAGCTCCTCAGTGATGCCGCCGATGAGACCAGCGTTCGCATGCCGCTCATCGTCCTGCAGGCCCGGAAGTCCCAATCCTGATGGCGATCATCGTCGACAACGACACGCGGCTCGTCGTCCAGGGCGCCACCGGACGCGAGGGCTCGTTCCACACGCTGCGGAACCGCGCCTATGGGACCAACGTCGTCGCCGGCGTCACGCCCGGGAAGGGTGGCCAGGATCTCGAGGGGATCCCGATCTTCGACACCGTCGCGGACGCGGTCGAGGAGACCGGCGCCAACACGTCGATGGTCTTCGTCCCGGCGCGCTTCGCGGCCGATGCGATCTACGAGGGGGTCGACGCGGGCCTCGGCGCCGTGATCTGCGTCGCCGAGGGGTTGCCGGCCCACGAGATGCTGCGGATCTACAACTACATCCGCCCGCGCGGGATCACGATGCTGGGCCCCAACTGCCCCGGCGCCCTCTCGCCCGGCAAGGCCAATGTCGGGATCATCCCGGCGGAGATCTTCCGCGAGGGCCGCATCGGGCTCGTCTCGCGCTCCGGCACGCTGACGTACCAGATTGGCCACGAGCTGACCCAGCTCGGGCTCGGCAACTCCACGATCGTCGGCATCGGCGGGGATCCTGTCGTCGGCTCGTCCTTCATCGACATCCTGCGGCGGTTCGAGGACGACGACGAGACCGAGGTCGTCGTCATGGTGGGTGAGATCGGCGGCGCCGAGGAGGAGAAGGCGGCCGCGTTCATCGACGCGGAGATGACGAAGCCGGTCGTCGCCTATATCGCCGGCTTCACCGCGCCGCCCGGTAAGACGATGGGACATGCCGGCGCGATCATCAGCGGCACCGCCGGGACGGCGCAGGGCAAGAAGGACGCGCTCGAGGCACACGGCGTCCGCGTCGGCACCACCCCGACCGAGGCCGCTCAGCTTGCCGCCGAGGTCGCCGGCGGCGTCCGCGCTTAGAGCGCGCCCGTTTTACAAGCGTGGTTGTTCGCAGTCCGATTCGGCGCTACTCTTCCGCGCCGAGGAGGGGCCGAGTGGGCGGCCCCCAGGAAAAGGGAGGGGAACAGTGAGAAAGACCCTGATTGCGGCTGTCGTGATGCTGCTTGCCAGCGCGACGGTCGCCTTGGGCGGAAGCGGGCGCGCGCCGCAAAGCGGCGCAAAGCTCGGCGTGCGCAACGGCGTCATCCACGCCTGTGTCGAGACACGCGGGAATGACCAGACCGTGGGCGATCTGAAGCTCAGGAATTGCCACAGAGGCTTCAAGCGCCTCGCCTGGAACATCCGCGGGCCTCGAGGCCTTCGCGGCTTGCGCGGCCTCAGGGGCCCGGCGGGGCCGGCTGGACCGGCTGGGCCGAAGGGAGACAAAGGCGACAAGGGGGACAAGGGTGACAAGGGTGATCGCGGCCCGCAGGGTCCGAGCATCGGCACGTTCGGTCCGACGCACTTCGCGGCCAACGAGGATCACGGCTGCGTCACCGACGATCCCGGCAACCCGAACCAGCCCTGGGCAATCACCCAGGAGGACCGCTCCTTCGTCGTCGTGCCGGCGCAGGACGGTTCGGGCTACTTCGTCACACGCTACGACCTGAACGGCACCTTCACCGCGATTGTCGGCCGCCAGCACCCGGGTTGCACGGACGCTGCCAACTTCGCGACTCCTACGAAGGGGACCTGGAACGGCGTCTGGACGCAGGAGATCAGCGGCAACTTCGACTACAACCCGGACGCGACACTCCCAGATCAGGCGAGCTGGGACGACTTCATCGCGGCCGTCTTCACCTCCAACGTCGGCCCACCCCCCACGGTCGATTTCATCTCATACGAGTTCGACTACTACGACGCCTGCGGTGACCATTGGCGCGACGCGCAGTACACGCCGGACTCGACCTTCAACCAGTCCGGCACGATTGGGGACTGCACTCACTAGCGAACACGGACGCGGCCCCGGCGGATCCCGCCGGGGCCGCGGCCTAGCTACCAGCTCGTCGGCTTCCCCGGCCGGTAGAGCCAGACGTCGAAGAAGTGGCGCAGGTTGATCCCGCTCACGCGCTCGGCGAGAGCGATGAACTGCGGCGTGGTCACGTTCCCGAAGCGGTGGTCCTGGGCCCAGGTGCGCATGATCCGGAAGAAGGCGGCATCGCCGAGCTTCTCGCGCAGCGCCTGCAGGGTCATGGCACCGCGGAAGTAGACCGAGTCGTCGAAGACGTCCGCCGCGCCGCCGGGATTGCCGGGCGGCGGGCTCCAGAACGACTCGTCGGACGCCGGCGTGCTGTAGAGCTGCTCGAACCACCTGGCGGCCGTCTTGTCGCCCTCGTGCTCGCTCCAGATCCACTCGGACCAGGTCGCGAAGCCCTCGTGGAGCCAGATGTCTCGCCACTGTGTGAGAGTGACGGAGTCGCCGAACCACATGTGCGAGAGCTCGTGGGCGAGCGTGGCCTCGTCTGGAACGTACGGGAAGGTCGGCTTCGTCTGCGTCTCCACCGAGTAGCCCACCTCCTTCGCCGAGTCCACGATCGCGCCGACGGCGTCGAATGGGTAGCGGCCGAAGATCGAGCTGTAGAACGCGACGATCTTCGGGAGCTTCCCGAGCACCTGGCTCCGCGCGAGCCGCGGGTCGACGGCGAGGTACACGGGCGTCCCGTCCGCGAGCCTGTGCCGGGTCAGGTCGAATCGACCGTTTGTCACCGTCGCCAGGTACGGCGCCATCGGCGCGTCTTCTCGCCACACCCATGTGCTCTTGCGCCCGCGAGTCGAGTGTGAGACGAGAACTCCGTTGGCCATGGCGGTACGGCCTCGCGGGACGGTGACGCGAAAGTCATAGGTCGCCTTGTCGCGCGGGTTGTCGTTTACGGCGTACCAGGACGGCGCGCCGCGTGGCTCGTCGACGACGAAGGCGCCGTCGTCGGTTCGCATCCATCCTTCGGCAGAGCCGTCGGAATCGGTGAGGGCTGAAGGTGTGCCCGCGTAAGCAACGGTGACGGTGAACTTGGACCCCGCTCTGACCCCGGTCTTCGGCGTGATCTTCAGCTCCTGACCGTGGCGCGAGAACGAGGCGGCGGCGCCGTTCACGAGCAGTTTCCCGATCCTGAAGCCGCGCAGGTCGAGATCGAAGCTCCGGAGATCCTGTGTCGCCGTGGCGCCGACGACGTCGACGCCGACGAGCCGGTTCGTTGCGGGCGTGTAGTCGAGAGTCAGCGAATAGTTTCGGACGTCGTAGCCGCCGTTTCCGGCCAGCGGGAAGTACGCATCACCCAGCCCGGGCGAGCCGGCGGCGAATGCCGCCAAGGCGACAGCGCCACCCGCGAGCGCCGCAGACGCTGCGCAAACCGCCGCAGCGGCGCGCAGCGAACCCTTCTTCACGAGTCCTCCTCGCGGTGGGGACGCCGAGTTTACGAGCGGCACGTGGCTGGCTCAAGGCCACATCGCTTGGCATAGGCGGAGCGTTCCGGTCAAATTCCAGCGAGACGAGCCTCCTGAGCCGCACTCCCCCGAATCGGCCGTGGCGCGCGCTGCTCCCCGCAGCCGCGGCGCTCGCGCTGTGCAGCGGCTGCGGCTCGCACTCCGGGCTGCAGCAGATCGAGCCGGATCACACGGTTACCGGGCACGTCACACGCGCATCTGCCGCCGCGCTTGGCCGTCGCATCCCGTGGGCGGTCGCGTTCGTCGATCTGCGGCACGGGTTCGTGGGAACCGCCGGCGGGCAGCTGCTTGCGACAAGCGACGGCGGCGCGCGCTGGCGTCTCATCGGCCACCGCCGTGTGGTCGCGCTGAGCTTCGTGGACCGGCGGCGCGGATATGCGTTGACCAGCGTCGGCACCGCGATTGCGACCCGGGACGGCGGCCGGACGTGGTTTCCGCTTCGCCTGCCTCACAAGGCCGCACCAGGCGGACCGCGGGGGCCCTTCCCGGGCGCGATCGAGTTCGTCGACGCGAACCACGGCTGGGTCGAGCTCTCGGACGGACGCCTCTACTCGACTGCCGACGGCGGAAGCTCGTGGACGCGCCTGAAGATCTCGTGCGACTTCGTGATCGGCGGCATCAGCCTCGTGGACGCTCGCCGCGGCTATCTGATCTGCGGCGGCCAGCCGGCGACGATTCAGCAGGAGAAGGAGCTGTACGCGACCGCGGACGGCGGTACGACGTGGCGCCTCGTCGCCGCTGTCCACTTCTTCGGGGGGCCGAAACCGCGGCCGAACGGCCTGCCGGGGAGCGGGCACGCTGCCGGGCTCGACTTCGCCACGACGAGACGCGGGCTCCTGGTCACGAGCCGGGGCGGCATCGCGGTGACGAACGACGGCGGCCGAACGTGGCGCAGCCGCCTCTTCACCGACGACGCGTCCACGGTCTCGAGCACGTCATGGGCCGGCGCGAACAGGATCTTCGCGGCGTACAACGGCGGCAACGGCAGCGGCTTGCTCCGCTCGGACGATTCAGGCGGGCACTGGCGGCAGGTCTATCCGCGTGGATCCGGTCCGCCGCTCGGGCCTATCGCGTTTGCAGCCGCGAAGCGCGGGCTCGGCGCGGGACCTGGCGGCATGTTCGGCCACGGCAGCGACCTCGTGGCCACCGCCGACGGCGGTCGCAGCTGGCGACCGATAGGCCGAGTTCCCGCCCGGCATGCGCTGCGCGAGCTGATCCGGGTCCCCGGCGGCCTTTGGGCGGTCGGCACCTGGGTCGGTCGGCGGACGCAGCTGGCGCGCTCCAGCGAAGGCGGCAGGAGTTGGCGCAAGATCAGCGCGCCGGCGCTTTCGACACCTGCGTGGGCGTGGTTCCGCTCGCGCAACGAAGGGATCGTCACCGACCTCCGTAAGACGTTTCGCACGACCGACGGCGGCCGGACGTGGCGCGAGGGCGGGCTCAGTGACACACCCAGGCTGTTCGCCGCTGCGAACAACGAGCTGCTCTGGTCGCGGGACGGAGGCGCCTCGTGGCGGCACGTCGGCCTCCCAACAGGAATGGAGGGGTTTGACGTCAGCACGCTCGACCGCGACCACCGCTGGGTCTTCGGGAATCGCTGTGCCCGCGGGCGCTGCCGCGGAGTGATCCTGCGGACGGGCGACGCCGGCCGGCGCTGGGATCTCATCGAGCTGCCGGTCGTCCTGATCGGCAGCGTCTCATTCGTGACGCCGAAGATCGGCTACCTCAACGCCGACGGCCTATATCGAACCGAGGACGGCGGCGAAAGCTGGCGCCAGATCGTGCCGCGGTAGTCCTCTGGCAGGCTGCGCGGAATGGGCCTGCTTCGCCGTCTGTTCCGCCTGATCTGGGGCACCAACCTCGATCCGGCGCTCTACCCGATCCTCGCGGTCAGCTTTGCGGGCTCGGTGGCGGGCTCGTGCGTCTGGAGCTTCGTCGGCATCTGGGCGATCAGCGAGCTCGGCGCGGATCCGTCCCTACTCGGGATCGTCTACCTCGTCAGCGCCCTCGTCGGCGTCGGCGCTGGTTACACCGGCGGCCACCTCTCCGACCGCCTCGGCCGAAGGCCCTTGATCCTCGCCGCGTGGGCGGGACAGACGCTGCTCGTGCTCGCGTTCCTGGCGGCCGGCGGCAACGAGACGGCAGGGCTCGTGGCGCTTTGTTTCGGCGGGCTGTTCTTCCAGCTCGGCAACGCCGCCGACCAGGCCCTCGTCGCGGACCTCGTGCCGCCCGACCGGCACGAGCAATCGTACGCCGCCGTCCGCGTCGCATCGAACCTCGGGATCGTCTTCGGGCCGCCGGTCGGCGGCCTCTTCCTGCTGCTCGGCTGGTCCTCGCTCTTCCTCGGCGCTGCGGCGCTCTCGGCGATCGGATTCGCAATTGCGCTCCTCTTCCTACCGAGGCGCGGCGCCTACGCGCCCGAGGAGCCGCCGAGCCGCGGCTCGTTCGCGGTGATCGTGCGCGACCGGCCGTTTCTCCTCTTCCTGTTCTCGTCGGCACTCGCGTGGCTCGTCTATGTGGCGTTCGAGGCCGTGCTGCCGATCTC
>JBKOYZ010000197.1:0-7834 GCA_046725655.1 Actinomycetota bacterium
ACGGTCGCGCCGTTCCCGCGCTTGGCGGCGGCCGCATCGAAGCGGCGCGAATGCTCGCGATAACGGTCCAGGATCTCTTTGCGGGCGGCAGCGTCCACTAACCACGTATCGGCGGTGCTCTGAGGCCGCTTTACAGCTGCAGTAGCCCAAATGGGGGATTCATCGCGTCCCGACGCAAATCCAATTCGGCTCCAGCGGCATAGATTCAGAGTGCGCGCGGCCCCTGCAGGGTCGACTAGGGCCGCGCGCCCTCGGGTACGTCCGCAGCCGTCGTGACGGTTCCCGAACGCGGGCCCAGGCGGAGAGTCTCCCCACGGGGGAACAGTCAAGCGCGGATTACCACCTCGCCGTTAGCCGTAGCGATCCGCGCCGCGCGAAGGCCGGGCGCTCCGCCAGTGACCCGCAGCGGCAGGGTGTGTGGTCCGAGCCAGTCACCTAACTCATCCTCGGATCCGCCAACGGTGAGCTCGGTGAAACCGCCCGGCGCGCACGTGTGCCCGACGCGGGCGTACATCGCCTGCCACCTACCGACCCGGTCGCCGTTGTTCGGGTAGTCGATGAAGAACGGAAGGTACGGCGGACCGGTGATCGAGCGCCAGCCGCGAAGCGTTCCGTCGCCGTGCGGGACGGTGTAATCCACGATGTCGATCTCGAGACGTCTGGACACGGCCTCGAGGTCGTCGACGCGCACGGCCCACGCGAACAGGCCGGATCCTGCTTGCTCGGCGGCGAGCACTCGCCGGCCCACATCTGTCTGCTCGGCCACATCCCGCCTCTCGATCGTGAGGAACTCCAGGTAGGCCGGGGGTTCGAGCGGGACGCTGTGGCTCCGGGTCCCTGCGAACGAGTGATATGGGCCGCGCTCGGAGCCGAGGCCGTGACGCTCCCGAAGCTGCCCTGACGCCTCGGCAGCGTCGGCGACGAGCATCACAACGTGATCAATGACCACCCCGACGAGCGTATAGGCGCGCGACCCAGCAGCTAGCGAGCCGCTGCTGGCATTCGCAAACCCCTCGCCGAGGCTTGGTGTCGGCGACCTCCTACACTCCTCCGGGCGTGAACGAGCATCTGATGGAGGCGCTCCTTTACGCGGCGCTTTTCTTCGGGACGAGCACCGACGACGAGTGCGATCCCGATCTCGCCATGAAGCAGCTCGAGGAGATCAGCTGGTCCCTGCAGCAGATGTCACCTGCCGAGGAGGAAACTTTCCGTAGCCACGCCTACCGTGCCGCAGATGAGCATCCGAGCCCGGCGGTGGGAGACGAAATTCGGACCCTGGTGAACGGGCTCCTGCCTTCGGACGACGAGTGACGCTCGAGATGATCCCGAGCGGCTGCCACGGATCTCCGTGGCGGGCCACATGCAGGCCGGCTGCGACCGCGCTGGCGATGTCGGTCGGAAAGACCCCGGGAGAGCCATTTTGAGCAGGAACGCGAGCTTCGGTGCTGCCGTCGCGGTCCCGGTGCTGTCTCACGATCCCGCCTAGCTGGACAACAACGCCGTCTTGTGACCGAACGGGTTACCGTTGCGGTATGGGGCTCTTGCGAAAAATTCGCAGACGCTCGCGAGCAATGCGCCACGAGCGTCGGGACGAGGACGCAGACGCACTCGAAGCGGAGCTTCGCGGGGAGACGTACGAGCTCAGTTCGCATAGGGACGTCCTTCGCGAAGAGCGGTCCGAGCGCGATTATCCGTCGCGCGGCGGCGGGTGGGTCGGGCCCGGCTAGCCTGAGCCTCGCGTCGGCCTAGCCGCGGCGAGAGGATGGGATGGCTGGGTGGCGAGCCTGAACCCCTAGGACGCTTCCCGTCCTCCCAGCCGCACTCGGGTTGCGAGCTCGGCCAACTCGGTTAGGGCCGCAACGAGCATCAAGCGCCGACTCGCCCAGCACGCGGTTGATCCAGAGCGCGAGGCTGAGCGCGAGCGGATCGAGAACGAGCGGCAGCCGATCAAGGCGTCGCAGGCACAGCTCGGCGTGAGCCGAGACCCGACGCCGTCGACGCTGCCGCCGACGCCCGACACGCTCGACCCGAACCGCTAGGCCGCAACCGCGGCCGACCCGAAGCGCGAAGTTCATCAGCACGCTCGTCCAGATTCAGGGGGCGCGCGGCGAGCCGAACGCCACGGTTTAGGGAGGAGGGCCTGGCGAGCGCCAAGCCCCCCGGTGAAGCCTCAGTTGTTCGGATACGGGTCCTGCGCGCTGTCGCCGCCGCTCATAGGCTCCCACTCGTTTGGGCCGCCGCAGCTCGGACAGGGTGGCAACGACTGGACGGACTGCACCTGAATCTCGTTGCCGCAGTTCGTGCAGCGATAGCTGCCGGCGGAGACATCGCTCCCGATTGGGGCTGGATTAGCCATGTTCGGAACGCTTTCCAGTGTGACGAACGCGAAACGTCAGCTTCGCTCCATCACCTGAGTGACCCGCTGTTCGACCTGCTCGCGGGGCTGCCCCGTCTTCTTCTGAACGCGATCGACGATGTCGTCGGGATCGTCGCTTGCGTCGTCCATGTCCTTCTGCGTCACTTCGTCGAACTCCTGGACGAGCTTCTGTTTCAGGTCGGGCGCCCGGTCACGGATCTGCTGCTTGAGCATGTCGTCAATACCCATCCTTGGTACCTCCTGAGCGTCGAGTGACCCCGCCCGCCTACCCCTGTTGACGGCCCCTAATCCCATCGTCGCCTACCTCGCGTTCTTCCAGGGCCGCTCCAAGAGACTCGGATGTAGCTCCCGCTTCCGGAGCGCCTCTTTTCAGCGACTCCTCGGCCGGCCTGACGATCATGGCCTCGAAGCGGTCGACCGGCACGGGGCGGCACAGCCGCAGCACCCAGTCGGCATAGATCATCCGCATCGGGTGCCAGTGCCGAGTGCTAGAAACGACGAGTGGCGAAGGTCGCCGGACGACGCCGTTGGCTCATCGCCGGTCTGGGCGCGATCCTAGGCGCCGTGGCTCTCCTCGGAGGCGGCTCGCGCGCAGGCGCCGCGCCGCTGCGGCCAGACGGTGCCACGTGCCCGCGGGTCTCGGAGGCGGCGCAGCTGCCCCTGCGTCTCGGTGGAGGTCGGCTACGCGGCGACGTCGATGGCGATGGTCGTCTCGATCGCGTCAGCGTTCACGACGCACCGAGGAGCCAGGCGAGCTGCGGCTTCTTCCTCGTGGTCAGGACACGCTCGCAGGTGCTCGCCGCCCGCGTTCCCGAGTGGTACAAGCCGCCCCAGGACGTGCGGATTCGGGACTGGCCGTTTCCTGAGCCCTACCTGGCGGCGGTCGTCCGAGTGGACGCCCATCGCTCTCAGATCGTTGTCGCCCGCTCGCATGGGGCGTCGGTCGCGAACGTCAGCCTGTACGGGATCGCCGGCAGGAGGCTCGCGCTCCTCCGTTTCCGCGGCTCCGACGACCCGGACGAGCTGTCCCTCTTCGGCACCGTAGGCACGGGCGACACCAACGTCCGGTGTATCCGCGGCGGGCCGCTCGTTGTCCTCAGCAAAGGGCCTCTCAATACCGCCGGCACCAAGTGGATCATCAGCCGAAGCGAATACCGGCTCATCAGAGACCAGTTCCAGTTGCGCGGCACCCGCACGGTCAAGTCATCGTGGAGAAGGGTGAACGCCCTCGCTCGTCGCTGGGGGATGGATGTCCTGCCGTTCGAGGGCTGCACCCTCGTGCGCGGCCGGCGCCTGTAGGCGCACCATTAGCCGGGCAAGCCCGGCCGACGCTCGCCCCACGCCTCGGGCGCGTCGGCCATCGTGAGGAAGCGGACCTCTCCAACCCCCTCGACGATCCTGAGGTGCGATGAAATGACGCTGAAGCCCGCGCGCTCATAGACCCGCCGGGCTCGCTCGTTGAAGTCGGCGACGTGAAGGAACACGCGCCTCGGGCGATACCGCTCCCGTCCGAAGGCGAGGCCGGCGAGGAAGAACTCCAATCCGAGGCCGCGCCCCGTCAGGTCGGGTCGGAGGCCGAGCCCGTAGTCGAGGTCGGGCGGCTTCGGCTCGAAGTAGTAGAAGCCGACCAGCTCGTCCCGCTCGTCGCGCGCTTCGAAGTACCGCTCCGGGTTGAGCACCGGCTCGGCGTCGCCGTTGTAGAAGTCGTACGGCGCGGGGTACCGCCAAGTCCTGAGCAGCTGGTGGGTGTCGTCCGAGGCCGGCCCGATCGTGACGTCCACTCATGCCGAGGCTATCGAGCGACCGTCTGGTCAGCGCGGCTCGGCTCGACGTTCCCGAGCGCTATCCCATGCGACCGAGCTACTGAGAACCGGCCCCTTCGCGACTCTGGTCTCAGATGAGACCGGCGAGTCGTCGTCGGTCAGGTTGGCCCCGACGGCAAACGTCGGGGCCACCAAGCCTTCGCTTACCTTCTGTTTGGGTTCGGAGGAAGGAAGGTCTTGTTCGGGTTGCAAGCGAGGCCAGGATTGAGCACGTGCGGATCAGCCAGACCCAGCTTGACGTCCTGCCCGAAAGACTGCGACTTACCGCCGGGGCCGTTCGGGCCGCTGCCGTCCAGCGGGGCGCCAGGGTCGTCGTTCAGTCCTGAGAAGGAGCACCACGACCTTCCCTGATTTTGATCGACGTTCTTGCCGCTTCCAGTCACCTCACCGGCGAAAGCCGGCCCAACACTCAGAGCCGCAACCGCGGCCGCACAAGCTGCAGCCGCAAGCAAGGACTTTGTCCTCGCCATAGGGTCTCCTTTCATAGAGACGCGCGTCCAATGTGACGCGCGTCGTTGCCGCAGGAACTCGACCCTACGACGGTAGCGGCGCCCGGTCAATCACTCGATCGAGGGAGTCGTGGGGCTTGCCGTAAAACCCCGCTCCTCTCGCTTGCTGCAGCGAAGGTCAGCTGACGCGGATCACGATGCCTGGTCGCCACACAAACCCGCCGGCTGGAAGCAGCGCGGCTTTCCGCTCCCAGAGTTGCTCTTCCTGGATCGCGAGCCGCTCGGCTGCGCTTTGCTGCGCTACGCCGCGGGGCGCGCTGGAGCGACTCGGCGTGTTCGAGCTCGGCTGGAAGCACCAGCAGGCCGACTGACCCGATGGCACGCGCTCGAACTCGGGCCTATTCCCAGTGCTCGATGTCCTCCGGCAGTTCCAGCCACGGATGCCGTCGCGACTCCCAGACGGACACAGTCGGCGCGGGGAAACCCGGATCCGCGAACGCGCCGACGGGAACGGCGACGAGCTCCGGCGCTGAGGCCGTCCTGTAGAAGACCGTGGCGCCGCACTCGGGGCAGAAGCAGAAGTTCCGTTCTTCGCCCTCGTCGGAGACACGGAAGTACTCGCTGTACCTGCCTTCGATCCGGACCCGCTCCTCCTCGAACCGCGCCTGGATGCCGAATGCGCTTCCCGTCCGGCGCTGACAGGCGAGGCAATGGCACATCGAGATACGAACCGGCTCGCCCTCTGCCGTCAGACGAAGCTGTTCGCAGCTACAGGCGGCGTAGCGCGTGGTCATGCGGCGCCGATCCTACGGAGGGTGCGCCGCTCCGCGAGGACCGGGGAAAGGCTCGCCGCCCAGACGATGACCGCCGAGCTGAACGCGATCCAGAAATAGATCGCCAGCACTACCCCGAAGCCGCCGTAGTCCCGCGCGTACAGATCGACCCAGAACCCCATGACGTAGCTCGAGATGACCATCAGGACGACCAGTCCAAGCGCAGTGAGAACGGCTCCGGGAAGGAGGTCGCGCCGGCCGATCCGCTTGTGGGTCAGAAGCCACGGCGCCCAGACGAAGAACACCACAGGAGCCCGACCCAGCCCACCGCGAGTGCCATCCCGACCCAGGAGGAACTACCTTTGAGCTCCTTCAGCTGGACGAGCAGCAGGAGGATCAGCCCGTAAAGGCCGAGCAGAACTGCGGCGTAGATAGCCCGAGCAAGTAGGAAGGATCAAGAGGCCAGAGCGGGAGGCCACTAGCCGCTGGTGGTCGCGCGAGCGCCAAGCTCACGGTGCTCGTCAGCAACAGGCCCAACTGATAGGGCCGGCAGGACGGAGGGCCGCCGCCGATGGCGGCGTCAACTAACGAAGTTGCTTCCGGAAGATGATTGCGCGCCGCTTGTAGCCCATCCGCCGCTCCCAGAAAGGAACCGATAGCTGGCTGTCGATGAACGTGTCGCACAGGGCGACGACCGCACCTCGTTCCCGCCCCCACTCCTCGGCCGCCTGCACGAGCCCCGTCGCGACGCCCTGGCGCTTGAAAGCGTCGGCCGTGCCCACGTAGTTGATGAAGAGACGAATCTCTGAGAGATCGCGTTGTCCCTGCCAGCGCGCGGTCTCCTCTGGACGCTGAAGGCTCGCCTCGAGATAACCCGCGACCACGCCATCTGCCTCGGCGACGAGTGCCAGCGTGTCAGCGCCCTCGCGCCACTCGCGATCGTTCTCGATGAACTCAACGAGCCCCTCCTCGTCGGGAAACCGGAAGTGCTCCGGTGCCAGCTGCACGTAATACGCGCTGTTCTCCCGACTCAGCCTGACGATCCCGGGAGCATCATCGTCCCGAGCTTCACGAATCGTGACGGCCAACATCTCGAGTGTACGACTGGGCGCTCCTTCGCGAGTAGGAAGGATCAATAGGGCAGAACGCCCGCCGTCGCCGACTGGGTTAGGTTCGGCGGATGATCCGACGCGCGACTCCCGACGACGCGCCCGCGATCAGCGACCTGTTCGTTCGGGCGCGCGACCAGATGCGCTACCTGCCGCGCATCCCGGAGCACGTTCGACCGCTGCTCGGCGGGTGGTTCCTCGAGCGGGCGGAGCTGTGGGTGGCGGAGGAAGGAGAGCGCGTCGTCGGTTTCGCCGGGGTCAGCGGCAGCGAGCTCACGCACCTCTACACCGATCCGTCGGCTCAGAATCGTGGCGTCGGGAGGGCGTTGCTCGACCACGTGAAGAGCCTCCGCCCAGAGCGCCTCGAACTCTGGGTGTTCCAGAGAAACGAGGGTGCTCGTAGGTTCTACGAACGACACGGTTTCGAGCTCGTCAGGCTCACCGACGGCACTGGGAACATGGAACAGGAGCCCGACGCGCTCTACGAGTGGCGCCCGCTCCGCGCGCGCCAGGGTTAACGCTTCCGCACAGTCTCACGTAGCGGGTTCAGCGTTGCGAGTAGAGCGGAGCGTTGGTCAGAAAAGCCTGGAGCCGTGGCGTCGGCCGAGCCACCAACCATGTCCGGCTCGATTCGTGCACGTCAGTCCGCTAGGCCGACTCACGCATCTCCAGTAGCGGGAGATTCTCCACGTATGCCCGAACGGAAGTAGACGTGCGGGCTCGTGATACCCGCGATTCGCGCGGTCGATTCCCTTCCCCACCTTTCCCCCGTCGTCCCGTCGAGAGCGTAAGCCCATCGCGGGGCCTCCAGCAAATGAGCTGAAACGGCGGCTCTCCTTCGGACACACCGCAGTAGGCAGCCTTGGCTGGAGTCACGAAAGCTGCGGCAGCGGCCGCTGCCGACGCTGCCGCCAATGCGACCGCAGATGACGTGACACCGACCAGGATCGTTTTCATCCTTCGACTTCTTCCTCGGAGCGGTGCGCGCCGCGCGCGAGACTCATCCAGCCAGCGGGGACAACAGCGTGGTCCAGAGGCTCGAAAGGCGTGTAGGCTCGCCGCGTGCCTGAGGCGCCACTCGAGGACTCCCGCTCAGGCCTCGCACCCGCCGGCGACGGCTGGTTCGTTGTGAACGTGCGGGACGCCCAGTGGTCGACGGCGCAGAACAGTGAGAAGAAGCCGCCCGGTTCGGACTGCCGTTTCGAAAGCCGGGATTTCTCTTTCCCACAGTTGGGCATCAAGCTCCGCGTCCTGGAGCCGGGCCAGCCGAACGGCCTCTACCACTCCGAGAATCAGCAGGAGG
>JBKOYZ010000114.1:0-5354 GCA_046725655.1 Actinomycetota bacterium
GTGCGTGGGTCCCACGGCGAAGGGCTGGAAGGTCTCCCCGGGCGGAAGCCGCTGCAATCCGGGTACGAGCACCTCGATGACGAAGCAGCCGTGCGGCTCGAGATGCGCCGCCGCGTTGCGAAAGCAAGCGACCTGCTCGTCCTGCGTCGTGAGATTCATGATCGTGTTCGCGACCAGGTACGCGACGGAGAATCGAGCCTCGATCGTGGTCGTGGCGAAATCGCCGACCGTCACGCCGACCTGCTCCGCGCCCGGCTTCGCAAGTAGCCGCGCGACCATCGCCTCCGACAGATCGATCCCGTGGACGCGCACGCCCCGCTGGGCGAGCGGGAGCGCGATCCGGCCGGTGCCGACCCCGAATTCGAGTGCAGAGCCGCCGCCGACGAGATCCGCAAGGAAGTCCACGATAGGGTCGACGACGGCGGGGTCGGCCAGGTCCGCATACCGGTCGTCGAAGCGCTCCGCGACGCGCTCGCCGAAGTAGTCCTCAGGCATCGCTTCACTTTCGCAAAGGTTGTTGACGGCTGGCGCTGCCAGTGATCAGTCGGCTGCCGATCGGGCGCCGAGAGCGAGGCTCGAAGGACAGAGCTCGCGCGGGTAGCCTCGAGCCGTGGCCGGCCCATGGGCCGAGCGGGTTCGCACGCTGCTGGAGGCGCCTTCCCCTGCGGTTCTGACGACCTACCGCAAGGACGGCAGCGCATTCGTCTCGCCGGTGTGGTTCCGTTGGGCCGGGGGCGTCTTCGAGGTCGTCATCGCGGAGGGTGATGTGAAGTTGCGCCATCTCGCCCGCGACCCACGGTGCATCCTGGTCGTCTTCGAGTCGGTTCCGCCGTTCCGTGGAGTCGAGGCGCGCGGAGTCCCCGAGCTGGTGGAAGGCGAGATGACGCCGGTGCGGGAGGCGATCGCCGGCCGCTACCTCGGAGTCGAATCCGGCAGACGATTCGCTGTCGAGCGTCGCTCCAAGCCCGGCGTCTTGCTGCGACTGGACGATCCCGATCCGCGCGTCTGGGACCTCTCGGCGGTCCTGCCGGAATGAATCAGGGTTCTCTCGCGGCTAAGTCGTCGCGGGGGGCGCCTTGGCCTCGTCGTCCTCTCCCGAAGCCGGCGCATCGTCGGCCGGCGATTCGGGGTAGTTCCTGCCGGCGCCGATCGCCAGGGCAGAACCAGCGACGGCCGCGCCGAGCGCGGCTGCCGCCCAGCGGGTTCCGCGGCGCTCCCCGCCGAGCACCGCGTCAAGCGAGAACGGCCCCGGCCCGATGTCGGCGATGGCGACGGCGTTCGCGAGCAGGAGCAACTCGTAGCCGCCCGTCCCGACCTTGATCCCATCGCGCCAAACCGCAGTGCGAAGCGCGGTGACCATGACGCTGCCCACGGCGGCGGCCGCCGCCGGTGTCGCGAGCCCGAGTGCGAGCAGCGTCCCACCGCCCGCCTCGGCGACCCCGGAAGCGATCGCGTTGCGGCGTCCCGGTCGCAGCCCCAGCGACTCGAAGAACTGGCCGGTCCCGTCCGGTCCATTGCCGCCGAACCAGCCGAAGAGCTTCTGCGTACCGTGCTCGACGAAGATCGAGCCGACCGTGACGCGCAGGAGGAAACGCCCGAGGTTCGTGCCCATCCTTATGCTCTCGCTGCCCCGTTCGTGGCGCGTCAAAACGTGGATTCCTACGACGCGGCTCTTGTCTGGGCCAGCGTTCGCGAACGTCCCTTGAAGGCGAGCGCGCATCGTGCGTTGTGGTCTGTTCGCGAGGCGGAGCATCCTTACGTCTTGCGGCTGCGAGAGGTGGAAGCATGGGTCGCCGGGCGCGTCGAATTGACGGGTCCGCTCGAGCTTGTGCACGCGAGGCCGTGGGGGTCTGTTTGGCGCGCGCCGGTGCCGAGCGGTCTGGCCTGGGTGAAGGTCTGTGCGCCGGCGCAGGCGTTCGAGGCTCGCCTCACCGCGGCGCTCGCGAGCCGCTGGCCCGAGCTGCTGCCGGAGGTCCTCACCCACGACGGGGAGCGCGGCTGGTTGCTGCTCGCCGATGGCGGGAAGCGGCTTGGGTTCGGCGTCGGCCCTGAGCCGTGGCTGTCGCTCCTCCCTGCCTACGCGGAGCTCCAACGTGGCGAGGCCGCCCACGTCGCGGAGCATCTCGACGGGGGCGTGCCCGACCGCCGCCTCGCCAGCTTTCCCTCCCTGTACGAGGAGATGCTCGCGCACGACCTGCCGCTGTCGGCGGCTGACTATGCGCGGTTACGGGCTTTCGGGCCAGCCTTCGCTGAGCTCTGCGACGAGCTGGAAGCGGCAGGCGTCTCCGCGACGATGCAGCACGACGATCTGCACGGCAACAACATCTACCCGTACAACGGCGGAACCAGGATCCTCGACTGGGGCGACTCCTGCGTGTCGCACCCCTTCCTGACGCTCTTCGTCACGTACCTCCACCTGGAGAAGATGGAAGGTCTGCCGCGCGGCGACCTCTGGTTCGGGCGTCTGCGTGACGCTTATCTCGAACCGTGGGGGCGACCGCGTGAGCTTCGGGAGACGTTCGAGCTCGCCCAGCGCCTCGGCCCCTTCGCACACGTCTTCAAGGAACTGCGGGTGCTCGATGCGATCCCCGAGAGGGAACGTCATTTCGTGCGCGACCTGCCCGACATCCTCGCCCGCTGCATCGCAATCGGGGGAATGTCACCCGGCCGCTGGGCGAATCGAGGCTAGCCAGGTGGCGCGCCGACGTCTACCCCCAGCGCCGCTGCGTAAGCGGCTAGGGCGTCCTCGGCGCCGTTCGCCAGTCGTTTCATCACACGCTGAACAGGCCAGACGATGCTTCCGTCTGCCAGCTCAAGCTCGATGTTGATCTCACCCTCCGGATCCGCGTCGTCGGCCGACCACGTTCCGCCGATAGCGCGGCGGATCACTTCGCCGGTGTAGGCGCCGAGCGCGAACAGACGCGCCCCCGTTTCGTCTGCAAGGAGCCCGCCCCGACGCGGCCTACCCTTATCGCTCTGCTCATCGAAGAATCGGTCGATATCCCAAAGGCTTGCCGGTGAAAAATCCGCGCGATACCCCGAGCTCGTGAGGGCTGTGGCTATGCGCTCGGCCATACTGGCGGCGTCCTCGACGAGGGAGGGCATCGCCACATGTTCGCAGGCACGGCCGCGCTTCCGGGTGATCCCGCTGGGCGCAGCCCGCGGCTGTTACTTACTCCAGAGACCACGGAGGGGCGACATGAGCAGCACCATGCAGCAGTCGGGAATCAAGCGCACCGATCTCCAGCGGCGCGATCTCAGCATCCCGCCCTGCGCAGCACCATGAACCGCGGGTTGCTTGGTGGTGCGGTTGCCGACAAGCCGCTGTAACCGCGCTGATGGTGGTGACATAGAGAAAGTGAGATGGGGCGGTTCGAGCAGATCTACGAGGAACATCGCGAGGCCGTGCGCGTGTTCGTCCGACGGAGAGCGCCGGAATCGATCGTGGACGATGTTGTCTCGGAGACGTTCCTCGTCTGCTGGCGCAAGCTCGACCGGATTCCGGATGAGCCGCTGCCCTGGTTGTACGGAGTGGCGCGTAAGACGCTGGCGAACCAGCGTCGCAGGCTCGCGCGGGAGCAACGCGTAGGCGCTGCCGACCCAGCGTCTGCGGTAGCGGAACCGGAGCCGGTCGGAGACACCGTCCTCGCCGCGGCCTTCGCGGCGCTCTCGGATCGCGATCGCGAAGTGCTGCGGCTCATTGCTTGGGAAGGACTGTCGCTCAGCCAGGCCGCGGTCGTCCTCGGCTGTTCCGCGCTGGCCTGCCGCGTCCGCTACCACCGCGCGAAGACGCGGCTGGCGCGACGGCTCGAAGCGATTGAGGCGTTTCGACCAGACCTGAAAGGAGCTACGAGATGAACAACGACGTGATCGCGCGGCTCGCCGCTGCGAACCCGCTGCCGGCGGCCGCACCCCTGCCGCACCCGGAGCCGCTCGTCGTGCCGACCCGGCGAATCGTCTTGGCGCTGGCGTTGACGGCCGCCGTCGCGCTGCCGGCAGCCGCGTTCGCGGGCAAGCTCGGAGATCTGCTCGGCCTGTCTAACCAGGGCACGCCGGTCGCGACCAGCTCGCTCGACCTGTCCAAGGACACCGGCCTCGACGACGCGATGCAACAGCTTGCCTTCCCCTCGGCAATGCACCTCCTTGGCAAGAAGAACGGAGTCAGCTTTTACGCGGCGCGCCGGGCTGACGGCGACTACTGCTTTGCAATCGAGTCGACGGCCGCCAGAGGCGTCGGCTGTGACCTCAACGGCACCTTTCCTTCGCCCGCACGGCCCGTGATGGTCTTCCCGCCGCTGATCCAGTTCGCGGGCTATGCCGCCGACGGAGTAGCGACCGTCGCCGGAATCGACGCCTCCGGCAACACCGTTCTCTCGGCATCGGTAAGCCAAAATCTGTTCGCGTCGACAACCGCTGGGCCGTTTCCGTCCATCGTCGCGATCGAGGCGCTAGACGCACGCGGCGACGTCCTCGCGACAGAACACCTCCCCGGCCGCTGACAAAGCCCTGAACCACAGTCCGCTGGGCCAGTCTTCAGGAATCTCACCCGAGCCATGCGCGTCGTGGATTTCCCGAATCTCGATCCGGGCCATCCCCGATGCCATGCGACACCTCACTATGCGACCGTGAGAGGGCGGAAGGAGGTGTGAGATGTCGACTATTCCGCACGAGCCGTCGGGGGTTGTCCAGCAGAAGAACCGCTGGTCGTTGCAACTCCTCGTCCCCGAGATGTGGGCGGCCCTCGCAATCGTTGTCATGTGGCTTGCCGTGCTGTTCTCTGCGGTGTTCGGCCCGAACATCGTGAACACGAGTGCGGGCGGGGATACGTCGAGTGTTCCGTCGGCCGTTGTCGTGGCTCTGTTCGCTTTCCTCGCCACGTGGGTCGTCGCAAGGTACGGCTTCCGGCACGAAAGGAAAGAGTGAGGTCTGAGCTTGGCGGTCGGATGATCCTCCGGATCGGCTGACTGTCGAGGCTGGGTTCAGGGCCTTGAGCCTCTGGGCTGGGCCATGTTCGGGAATGTCACCCGATCTCGAAGAGATCGCCGAATCGGCAACGCCGGGAGCGTCGCCGTTCTCCTCGGCCGCTACAGAGTTGCGATTACCCCCGACTGCGCTCTTGGGACAGTACGCTCGCGCAAGCCTTTAGTGCCTATGCCGAGGCGGCGAAGAAGTCGATAAGCAGTTGGTTGACGCGTTCAGCCTCGTCGTGATGCACCCAGTGCGACGCGTCGGGCAGGCGCTCGACGCGGTCGAGGTTGGGTACGTCGTCGCGGTCGGGCTCGGCCAGTTCGGAGCCGAGGTAGGAATCGCGCTCCCCCCAGATGACCAGTGTCGGCGCCGAGATCGGGCGAAGC
>JBKOYZ010000165.1:0-21495 GCA_046725655.1 Actinomycetota bacterium
GGTCACGCGGACGGCCATCTCGGGCTCCTCCGACCGGGCGAGCTGATCGCAGGCGACGCGTTGCTGGCAGAGATCAGCCCGAACGTCGGGCTCTATCCGGAGGCCCGTCCGGATCCGCTGGGCGACTATCTGCGGTCGCTCGAGCGAATCGTCGAGTTTGCGCCCACGGTCGCGTTCGCGGGGCACGGACCGCCGATCACCGATCCGGCCGGACGCGCGCGAGAGCTCCAGGACCACCACCGAGAGCGTCTCGACGTGGCGCTTTCGGCGCTCGGAGACGGGCCGAGGACCGCATACGAGGTCTCGCTCGTAGTCTTCGGCGCCGAGCTCTTGCCAACCCTTCGTCGGTTCGCGCTCGCCGAGTCGCTCGCCCACCTCGAGCGGCTCGTCCGTGAGCAGCGGGCCGAGCGCATCGACGACGACGCCAGGGTTCTCTACGCAGCGACGGGCTAGAGGCGCTCGACGACCCCGGCCAGCGCCTGGCCGAAGCCGATGCACATCGTCGCGACCCCGTAGCGCTCGCCGCGACGCTCGAGCTCGTTCACGAGCGTCGCCGTGATACGTGCTCCCGTCGCTCCGAGCGGGTGTCCGAGCGAGATTCCACCGCCGTTCGGGTTGACGTCGTCGAGCCGCTCTTCCAGTCCGGTGTCCTTGACGAACTGGAGCACGACGGACGCGAACGCCTCGTTGACCTCGATCACGCCGACGTCGTCCCAGCCGAGGCCTGCCCTCGCGAGCGCCTTGCGGCACGCGTCGGGATTGCCGTGGAGCATCCGGTACGGATCGACGCCCGAGAGGCCGAATGAGAGGAAGCGCGCCCGCGGCTCGAGCCCGAGCTCCATCGCCTTGGGCTCGCTCGCGATGAGAACCGCGGCGGCCCCGTCGACGATCTGGCTCGAGTTGCCGGCCGTCACCTTGCCGTCGGGGACGAACGCCGGGGCGAGCTCGGCCAGCTTCTCCGGCGACGTATCCCGGCGAGGCGTCTCGTCGACGCCGAACGTACGCGCCTGTGGGCCGGTTAGCGTCGCGGTCGCGGCTCGGACGGCTCCGGGCGTAGCGTCCGCCGCCGGCCCCTGTCCGGCGGCATGCGCTTCCGCATCCGGCTTCTCCGCCGCTGGGAGCTCGATCTCGACGACCTCGGCGTCGAACCGACCCTCGTCGATCGCGCGGATAGCGCGCCGGTGCGATTCGTACGAGTATGCATCGAGCTCCTCGCGCGAAAGGCTCCACTCCTCCGCAATCACCTCCGCCGAGATCCCCTGCGGGACGATCTGCCACTGCTCGAGCAGCGCCGGCGAGAGGTCGCCGCCGTTCGAGCCCATCGGCACACGCGACATCATCTCGACGCCCGCCGAGATCACCAGGTCGAGCTGCCCGGACCAGACGGCCGCCGCCGCGTTGAAGTTTGCCTGCATGGAAGAACCGCATTGCCGGTCGACGGTCGTGCCGCACACCGTCTCCGGCCAGCCCGCGACGAGCGGCACCATCCGGCCGAGGTTCCAGCCCTGCTCGCCGATCTGCGTGACGCACCCCAGCTCGACGTCCTCGACTTCGCCCGGCTCGACGCGTTGCCGCGCGGCGAGCGCGTTGAGCACCTGCGCCGCAAGCTCGTCGCCGCGAATCGTCGACAGCGCGCCGCCGCGCTTTCCGATCGGGCTGCGGACGGCGTCGACGATCAGCGCGTCCGATCTCCACGAGCCCATCAACGGCGAGTCTAGCCCTCGAGCGCACGTTCGCCGTTCGCCGCGCGACCGACGGTTCTATACTCCGCCGCGGTTCGACCAGGGGGTTTCAGATGAAGGGGCAACTCGGCAGGCGCCCACGCAGCGTCTTGCTTGTCGCTGCCGTGCTCATGGGTTCGGCGTTCGTTCTCGCGGTCGCGCGGGACCAGGCTGCCGCGGGTCATGGCCACGGAGGGATACCGCGGATCCTCGTCCTCTCGAACCGCGCCGACCTGATCTCGGGCGGCGATGCGCTCGTGAAGGTGGTGCTGCCGGGACGCGTCGCCTCGACCCAGGTGAGGGTCGAGCTGAACGGGAGCGACATCACTTCCGATTTCGTGGTGCGCGCGGACGGAAGCTACGAAGGTCTCGTCACCGGGCTGACCGACGGTGCGAACCGGTTGGTCGCGCACATGCCGAAGGCGCCGGACGTCGGGATCACGATCACGAACCATCCGATCGGCGGCCCGATCATCGCCGGCCCACAAGTGCAGCCCTGGATCTGCCGCAACACGGCGAACGGGCTTCCGCCTCCGACCGACGCCCAGTGCAACTCGCCGACCGCCTACAACTTCTTGTACATGAGCACGGCGACGCACCAGTTCACGCCCTACAACCCGGCTAACCCGCCGGCCGCGGGTCTGGTCGCGACGACGACCACCGACCAAGGCGTGACGGTTCCGTACATCGTGCGAATCGAGCGCGGCACCGAAGACCGCGGCATCTACGACGTGGCCGTCCTCGACGACCCGAGCGCGTCCTGGGCGCCGTGGGCGTCCCAGTCCGGCTGGAACCACAAGGTCGTGTGGGCTTTCGGCGCGAGCACTGCGCCGCACCACTCGAACGGGCCGCCTCAACCGGTGCTCGTCAACCTGGCCCTGTCGCGCGGGTTCATGGTCGGGAACAGCTCGCTCAACACACGCGGGCAGAACGCGAACGACACCGTCTCGGCAGAGGCGATGCTGATGCTGAAGGAGCACATCGCCGAGACGTACGGACGGATCCGTTACACGATCGGGACCGGCTGCTCGGGCGGTTCGATCGAGCAGTACGTCCTCGCCGCCGACTACCCGCGACTCGTCGACGGGATCATGCCCAACTGCAGCTACCAGGACAGCGCGACGACGAGCAACGAGGTCGCCGACTGCAACCTCGTGACGCACTACTTCAACGCGTCGGCCCCGGGGACGTTCACGGCCGCGCAGCAGGCCGCGGTGGAGGACGAGCAGGACGGCAGCGTGTGCTTCTGGTGGGACCAGACGTTTGCGAGCGTGAACACGCCGTCCCTCGCGTCGAACTGCGACATGACGACCCCGCCGTACCTGGCGATGGTCTACGACCCGCTGACGAACCCGACCGGAACCCGCTGCACGCTTCAGGACTACCAGCAGGCGATCTGGGGCCTCCGCCCGCCGAGCGTCTGGGGGTCGGTCGAACAGCAGATCCAGCAGGGGTTCGCTAAGAGACCCCTCGACAACGTCGGCGTGCAGTACGGGCTCGAGGCGCTCAACCGCGGTGTGATCACGCCTGACCAGTTCGTCGCGTTGAATCAGGGTGTCGGCGGCCTCGACATCGACAACAACTTCCAGGCCGAGCGCACGGTCGCCGATCCGGGCTCCGAGCGGATCGCGTACCGGACCGGTCAGGTGACGAACGGACGAGAGCTCGCGAACGTCCCGATCATCGACCTCCGCGGCTCGCACAACGTCAACGACATCCACAGCGACTACCACAGCTACGTGATGCGGGCGCGGCTAGACGCCGCGAACGGCAACCACGACAACCAGATCATCTGGACGTGGGCCGGTGGGCCGGGGTTGTTCCAGAACATCACGCCGGGACCCGACGTCGCGGCGAAGTCGTTCCTGCTCATGGACCGATGGCTCTCGAACATCGAGGCGGACGGCAGCAGGGCGCCGCTCAGCGTGAAGGTGCGGCGCGACAAGCCTGCCGACGCCGTCGATGCGTGCTTCACGGGTCCGTACGGGGCGTCGACGGAGGTCACCGACATGGCGACCTGCGCCGCCCTCTTCCCGTACTACGGCGACCCGCGGCTCGGCGCCGGCGGCCCCCTGACGGACGAGGTAATGAAGTGCCGGCTGAAGCCGCTCGATCCGGCCGACTACGACATCACCTTCAGCGCGGACCAGTGGGCGCACCTCCAGCAGGCGTTCCCGGACGGCGTCTGCGACTGGACGAGGCCCGGCGTCGACGAGCAGCCCTCGCTCTCGTGGATGACGTTCACGAACGGTCCGGGCGGGGAACCAGTCGGGCCGCCGCCGAGGTCGCGGCCGGTTCCTCCACACTGATCCTGATTCGCGGCCAGGCGGCGGTCACTCGCCGTCGCCCGGCCGCTCGCGTCGCGGCAGCTCGCGGTGGTGAACCCGCTTGCGGGCGCGCTGTTTGGCGCGCGACGGCACCCACTTGGAGAGCTGCCAGCGGTGTTCGGCGACCCACCGATATCCGCGGTCGGTGAATCCGGGAAACCGCGCGAAACCGGCCGCCGGGAGCCGACCGGCAGGCAACAGTCTCAGGAGCGGTGGCATTGCCGCGCCTCCTGAACGTCGCTCGCCGCTGGGAGAGATCAGGTGCCACGAGGCCATCCGCTCGGCGGGCGTGAGCTCCTGGAGCAGGTCGTCGGCCTCGGGTCGCCGCAGCGCGATCGGGTGCAGGCGCGCCTTGCGGTCCCACCGCAGCAGTCCGGACAGCAGCCACATGCAGAAGCCGCAGTCCGCGTCGTAAAGGACCGTCCAACGGGGTTCGCTGGGCAGGTCGGTAGGGTGCTCATGCAGCCAGCGGCGCCCGAGCTCACGCATCATCGGCGGGTACACGATCAGGTGCCTGAACGGCCTGATCGCGGCCATGTACGCGGTCCCGAACAGTCCGTTCGGCTTGACGTAGACGGCCATCTGGCCGCGGTAGCCGCCGGTCCCGTCGGAGAGCCAGCCGATGTGCATGACCCCGTGCATGGTGCGATTGGCGATCTCGGCCGCCCACTCATCGTCGATCAGGTAGAGCGAGGTGAAGGGGAGCGCGTCGAAGTCGGGGCCGGAGGGTGCGTCGCGGAGGTCCGCCGGTAGCCGGTCGCGGAGCGTCGGCACCCTGGAACCGAGGCCGGTGTCCGGGCGGTCCCAGCCGAGCAGCTCTCCGACCTTCCATCGGGTCCCCCAGAGCGTCCGGGCGGCCCGGGAGCCACTCTGCGACGGGTCGCCCGAGGCGATCTCCTGAACCAGCCGAGGGAAGTCGTCCGGCCCGCCCGGCGTCGGCAGCGCCCACACGTCCTCGAGCCGGAAGTCGCGGGTGAGCTCGTGGATCCGCCAGGGCCGGGAGGTGTGCGCGGTGTTCGGAAGCCTCATTCGTCGGCCTCATTCATAACGCTCGAAGGGGCGTGCGCCGCCGGGTCGCGTGGGCTCGACTCAGGGTGAGCGGCGCGCCTGCAGCACCTTCCCGGCCTCGAGGCCGAGCGAGCAGTCGACGATCAGCTCGGCGAGCCGCGCGACGCGCGGATCCCTCATCTGTGCGCGCGGGCGACCCGGAAGGCGCGGCTGACGAGGATGCTCACGCGTACGGGATTCATTGTTGCGCTCATGCGGATCGCGTAGGCGTACTTGCCGGGCTCGAGCCTGCGTCGCGGAAAGCGCACGACGCGCGTCCTCGCCTCGATCCTCCCCCTCGAGAAGAGCAGCGGCCTGGGCCGCCCGCTCGCGAGGCGTCTCGCGAGCACGCGCTTTGTCGGGCCCGCCTTGAAGATCCCGGCCCGGAATGTCGCCTCCTCGCCCGCGCCGGCCTTGAAGCTCCAGCCAGTGCGCCTGCCCGGCATCGGCTTCCGGAGGTTGCCCCATGCAGCGACCGGCAGCACGACGGCCGTCGCATGCCGCCACCTCACGCGCCGACCCTGGCAGTCGCCGTGCGTCTGCGCGATCGTGTTCTTGACCGCGTCGTACGAAGGGCGGTGCGAGCCGTCGGCGCGCTCGAGGCCGCTCTGCCACCGGTCGAGGTCGAGCTCGTCGACGAGGTGGAACAAGCTCAGCATCCGCACCGAGGGGTCGCACTCGGTGGACATGATCACGCTGCGGTAGTAGTTGGCCTGCGCCTGCTCGCTGACCGGCTTGTCGGTCTCGACGCCGAAATAGAGGCCTGCGAGCGCCGGGAGCGGCGCCACTTGCCACCCCGCCTCGTCGAGGTCGAGCCTCAGCGGCCGCGCGAACTTGTTGCCAGGCTCCGCGAACGTCGGCTGGGCCGTGCGACGGAAAGCGTCCCAGAACGCTTGCTTGATCCGGCCGAGGTTCGGCAACCCCGCGTTCGGCCAGGCGTAGCCGAGGGTCGGCGCGTCGGTGTTACGGCCTGGGTACGGATGGAAGGCGAGCTCGTCCATCAGCGGCGTCGTCCGGTGGCTCGCGCGGTAGGCGGCGCCGAGGTCGTGCAGGTACCGAACGGGCGAGCGCGAGGGGTTGCTGGTCGCGTGGGGGTTGTCGTTGCCGCGTGGTGAGAGGCCTACGCCGATCGCGGTGTTCGCGGGGTCGACCGCCTTGAGCGCGTCGTAGGAGCCTGCGAGCACTGGCTCATAGGCGGCGGCGGCGAGGGCGTGTCCCTTCCCGTTGAACTGGGGTTGCCAGAAGTAGTTCACGTTCGGCTCGTTGCCGATCACGTAGTCCTTCACCGTGGGGAACGCCCGGGCCAGCTGCCCGACGAAGGCGACGAATTGGGCCCTGGCCGACGGGGAGTAGAGGTCTGTGGCGCCCAGCGGTGCGACCGCAAAGACGATGCGCGTGCCGCTTGCCTGCGCCTGCGGGATCCAGCTCTGCATCTCGTCCAGCGCGGGAATCGTCGCGGGGGCGGCCGGATTCCAGTTGACCGCGACACGGTTCACCTTCAGCCCGATGTCCTGGAGGGTCGCGAAGAACGCGGCGCCCGAGCTGCCCTTCCCCGCGTCCTCGGTGACGCCGACGTCGAGCCCGCCGCGCGCGGCACCCGCAGCGCCGCAGGCCAGCGCGGCGCACGCGCACAGCAGCAATCCCCGAATCGTCCTCACTCTGCTAGTGCTGTTCTCGAAACGCTTCTGGATTCCCACGTCTTCGTTCGGTGCGCGCTGGGGTCAGGTCTTGCGATGCAACGTCCCGCCGCCGCGACCGACACGGCGGACGCGGCTCGACGCGGTTCGAAGGAAATACTCGAGTTCCGCGCGAGTCGTCATGGCTCTCGCTCGAGCGAGAGCGGACTCGCGCGGACGAGCGCGCGGAGCGGCGGGACTAGAGCCCGGGACCGTCGGCGTGACCGGTGTGCCCAAAGCGTCTCGCACGTCCGCTAATCGGTGGACAGCGCTTGGCGGGCGGCGATCTCGAAGGGGGTGAGGTCGCGCGGCAGGACGGTCCGGATGCGCTCGTCACGCGCGACGGTTGGATTGCGAAGGCCTTCGACGAGCGGCCGTGCCACGTTTGCGCGGACGGGTGTAACGAGGTGCAGCCAGTAGGACGAGAGTCGCGGGCTCAGCACGGGCACCTCGACGATGTGCGGATGCCGGCCACGTAGCGCGCCGATCCGCTGGATCATCTCGCGGTACGTGAGTACTTCGGGACCGCCGACATCGAATGTCTCTCCGCGCGTCTCCGGCTTGCCCGCGGCGTCTGCGAGATAGCCGACGACGTCGGCGAGCGCGATCGGCTGTGTCGGCATCGAGACCCAGCGTGGCGCGATCATCACCGGCAGCCGATCAACCAGCGAGACGACGGTTTCGAAGCCGGCGCTGCCGCGTCCTACGATGATTGCCGCCCGGAGGATCGTTACGGGCACGCGGCTGTCGGCCAAAGTGGCGGCTGTCTCGGCGCGGCTGCGTAGGTGCGGCGAGAGGTCGTCGGCGTCGTCACCAAGCCCGCCGAGATACACGATCTGCGAGACGCCCGCCTGCTCCGCCGCCCGGGCGAAGGTCGCGGCAGCTCTTCGGTCGACGTCGGCGAAGTCTGATGAGCCAAGCGAGTGGATGAGGTAGTACGCGACGTCGACGCCGTCGAGGGCACGCTGAACCGCGCCCTTGTCCGTCGCGTCGGCGGCGACCGGGCGGACGTTCCCGCTCTCCTCGACGTCGCCTCGCCGCGAGACCGCTGCGACTTCGGTTCGTTCGGCGAGCACCGGGACAAGTGCGCGTCCGACGAAGCCCGTCGCGCCGAGCACGGCCACGCTCACGCTGTGGATTCCCCAATTAGGCTCCGGAAGTAGCGTCGGCTGATGCGGACATGCAGCCGGTGCTGAAGCCGGTCGTACAGCGGCGGAAGAGCGAGTCGCGGCACGAACGCGCTCACTGCGGCGCGCAGTTCCGGCTGTGCCCCGCCGACCTGCGTCAACGTGATCGCACCGCCGGGGTGTCGGGCGAGGAGGCCGCCCCGAACGGGATAGCGGCAAGACACGATGTCGTCGCCGACGTCGAGCTTGGCTGGCCCGAAGCGAAGAAGGCATGGGCCGAAGCCGAAGAGCCGCATGTCGATGCCGGTCGCGTTGTCGAGCCGCCGAACTACACCTCGACTTGCACGTTCGACCTCTGACCAGTAGCGATCGCCGAGCCGGCGCGCACCCGCACGAGAGCGCTCGACGACTAGATGCGGCACTCGCACGCGCTCTTCCGAGTGGGTTGCACCGTCCGCATCATGCCCGTGGCTTGAGCGCCAACCCTCAAGCTCGTGCTGCACGGCGCTCGTACTGGACGATTCGCTCGGGGTGCTCGGGCGCACGTATCGCGAGCGGGGCGCGCCACGGCTCGTGCACCGCTGAGCCTTGCAGCTCGGCCAGCTCCGGCAAGTAGCGACGTACGTAGTTGCCGTCGGGGTCGAGCCGCTTCGCCTGCGCGATCGGGTTGAACACGCGATTGGGCCGCGAGTCGACCCCTGTCCCCGCCACCCATTGCCAGTTGCCCACGTTGTTCGCGACATCGCCGTCCACGAGCAGCTCGAAGAACACGTCCGCTCCACGTCGCCAATCGATCCCGAGTGTCTTCGTCAAGAACGACCCGACGAGCAGGCGGCCGCGGTTGTGCATCCAGCCCTCCGTGCGGAGCTGGCGCATCGCAGCGTCGATGATCGGGTAACCGGTGCGCCCCTCTCCCCACGCCTCGAGCCAGTCGTCGTCATTCAGCCAGTCGTCGTCGCGTTGGTGGAGGTCGTCCGTGGCCGTCTGCGGATTCGCGGCGAGCAACTGCAAGTAGAAGTCCCGCCAGCAGATCTGTCGAACGAATTCCTCGGCGACAGCACCTTGGTCGTGCGCTCTGGTCACGACTTCGCTCGCCGAGTTGCAGCCGAAATGCAGATACGGGCTGAGCCGAGACGTTCCCTCCCCGGCGACCTCGTGGCGCGAGCTCTCGTATTCGCGCAAGCCGTCGCGCAACCACGCATCGAGGCGTCGCCGCGCCGTGCGCTCGCCGCCGCGCATCGATATCGGCGGCGTAGGAAGTTCGCCGCGCGCGATCCCTGCCGGCACGGCCACGCGGTTTGGTGCGTCCGGCGGCGCCGCTAAAGGCACTTCGCGCCATCGCCGCCAACGGCGTGAAGACGCGGTAATGGTCTCGCTCCGCCGGAAAGAGCTGTCCGGGCGCAACCGCCGCGATCGTGTTCTCGACTCGGAGCTCGATCCGTGCGCTCCGACAGGCCCGCTCGAGGCGCTCCTGGCGACGCTGGGCATAGCGACTTGCGTCTGCGCCGACGAACACCACGTTGGCGCCGGTGCTGTGTGCGACGCGCAGCGTCTCGTCGATCGGGTCGCCGTGGCGCACGACGAGGTCGCCGCCCCGCTCGCGCAGCGCGTGACGGAGGTCGGCGAGCGACTCCAGCAGGAAGCCCTCCCGCGCGGTCGACCGCTGATGCTGGCGGAGTCGGTCGTCGAAGACGAACAGCGGAACGACTTCCGCCGCGATTTCGACCGCGGGATGTAACGCGGCGTGGTCGTGGACACGCAGGTCGCGCGTGAAGAGGACGATCGCCGTCACCGCCGCGCGAGGAGCGCGCCGAGGACAGCGCCGAAGTCGGAGTAGGGGGTGCGGGCGAGCCGGCCGAGTGCCGACCCGCCCGCAGCCAACGCCGCAGCCGCGACCACGGCAGCGGCGGTGCCTCTCACCTGATTGCCTCGCCGTGCTCGACGCGGCCGCGCCAGGCGCCGGTTTCGCTGCCGCGCCGTTCGACCATCTCCTTGAACCGCTCGAGATCGTCCTTGACGCGGCGGTCGTCGGAGCCAAGCGCAGCCCCGAGTGTCTCGAGCATCCCGTCCGGCTCCCAATCCATTTGCACCATCGTTACAACCATGCAACGGTCAGCGCGTCGGCGGGATCAGCACCCGGTTGATGACGTGGATGACGCCGTTCGATGCGATCACGTCGGGCTTGGTCACTTTCGCGGTGTTGACGAAGACGTTTGAGCCGGCGACGCGGATGCGAACGGTCTTTCCGTTCAGGGTCTTCGCGGTGGAGAGCTTGACGATGTGGGCCGCCCTGACGTTGCCGGCGACGACGTGATAGAGGAGAACCGCCCGCAGCTTCGCCTTGTTGCGGAGGAGGGCGTTCAACGTCTTCTTCGGCGTCTTCGCGAACGCTGCGTCGGTCGGCGCGAACACGGTGTACGGGCCCGGCTGCTGCAGCGCGTTGACCAGTCCAGCGCGAGTCAAGAGCTTCGCGAGTGTCTTGAACTGTCCGGCCCGAACGGCCGTCTGAACGATGTTGCGGTCGGCGCCGGTGCGCGCCGGCGCGGCCGAGACGGTGATCGACAGCGCGACTGCGACGAGGGCGAGGATCGAAACCAGCTTCTTCATCATCCTTCCTTTCGGTCAGGCCGCGTGTCACCACGCGGTCGTTGAGGTGAGTCGACGTTCGAGCGGCGCCGAGCGGTGCCTGACATCAGCGTGCGCCTGCAGTTGCCGGCCGCGTCCCCGGGCGTCGGGCGGCGCTGAGGAGCGACCCGATCCCATAGACGGCTGCCAGGCCGACGAGGCTGTAGACCACCCTGCTCGCGGCGTTCGTCTCGCCGAAATCCATGCCGCCGAAGATCCAGGCAACGAGGTCGAACTTCGCGACGCCGACAAGCCCCCAGTTGACGCCACCCACCAGCACGAGCGTCGCGGCAAGAACATCGAGCTTCTTCATTGCTGTACACCTCCTGTAGAGATTCTGTTCGTTCGCGACTATATCCCTCAGTCAAGCCCTGTGTCAAGCTTTTGTTCAGGTGTTGTATATTCGGGCCATGGCGGAGTCAGGACCCCTGCGAATTGGCGAGTTGAGCCGCCGCTCGGGCGTCAGTCCTGAGCTTCTGCGCGCATGGGAACGCCGCTACGGCCTCCTCCGACCGACGCGCTCGGCGGGCGGGCTGCGCCTCTACTCCGCAAACGACCTCGCTCGTGTGCAGGCGATGCAGCAGCATCTTGCTGAGGGGCTCGCCGCTGCCGAGGCCGCTGCCATGGCAAGCCGGGGCGCGCAGTCCGCGGGTGAGACCGCCCTAGCCCCGGCGGCGGCCCAACGCGAGCTCGCCGCCGCCCTCACGGCCTTCGATGAGGGCGGTGCCCACGCGACCATCGACTCGCTCCTCGCGCAGGTGTCACTCGACACGATGCTGCGTGACGTCGTCATTCCATACCTGCACGAGCTCGGCGACCGCTGGGAGCGCGGCGAGGTATCGATTGCCCAGGAGCACTTCGCGTCGAGCCTGCTGCGCGGCCGCCTCCTCGGGCTCGCGCGCGGCTGGGGCGGCGGTCTCGGTCCAAAGGTGGTGCTCGCGTGCGCACCCGGAGAGCAACACGACCTCGGGCTGATCGCCTTCGGGCTCGCGCTGCGGGCGCGTGCCTGGCGCATCGTCTTCGTCGGCGCGGACACGCCCCTCAAGAGCGTCGCCGACGCGGCGCGCTTCGCGGAACCCGCGTTCGTCGTCATCAGCTCCGTGGACGGTCGCTGCTTTCGTCGCCGCACCGACGAGCTCGCCGATCTCGCCGTCGACTACCGCCTCTGCCTCGGCGGTGCCGGGGCCGCGAAGGCTCGGGTGGGCGGCGACGTCCTGGCGCTCACGCGCGGCCCAGTCGAGGAAGCCGAGCGGCTGACGGAGCTCGCGCTGGCTTAGCGAAACCATCTTCGGCTGGCCGGAAGCCGCCGGCTCCCTTCGCGACCTCGCCGCTCAACTCGCAACCCGGCTACCACGATTTCCGGGTCGTCGTCGGCGAGCGCGGAAGGCGCTCAGACGCGATTGCGGCCTCTGAGAGATACGGCAGGGAGTGGCGGCCTCGGGGAGACGCCGGCCCGGGAATTACCCCGGGTCAGGTCTTGCATTGCAACACTCCGTCGCGGCGACCGACTGAGCGGGAGCGACGGGACTCGAACCCGCGACCTCCGGCGTGACATCCGCGATTCCGCTGCACGAGGGCAGGCTCTGCCTCGGCGACTACCAGCGCGTGATCTTCGTCGAGCTTGATCACGAGCGCGATTGCCGGTGGTTCGTGCAGGTCATCGGCGAGTAGCGCGGCTTTCGCGAACCTGACGTCGGCGAGCGTCCCTGACGCTCGGCCTGCGTTTTGCCATCTTCTAGCCGTCCTGAGGCACGTCAGCTCCGTCGGAGGCGCATCGGCAGTTACGGGAGCGACGGGACTCGAACCCGCGGCCTCCGGTGTGACAGGCCGGTCTTGGCGCTTCCGGGCTGAGCGGCGATACGCGGGGATTGCCGTGCGCGGGCGGGAGACTCCGGCGGGCTCCTGCGGGATCAGTGCGGGACGGCTCGTTTTCTGCATTGGAAACACGGGGGATGTGCACGGGATGCCGTCGTTCTCCTCGCGGCGGAGCAGCGAAACCTGCCTCTTGTCTTACGGGAGGCGCGAGTGATGGTCGTCGGCGCTCACGGTCGCTGCGTCATTCCGTTTGCACTCGTGGAGCCGACGATCGCGACGATGAACCCGTGCGAGTCCAGGGCCGCAGGCGACCCAGGACCTCGATTCTAGGAGATGTGCTCCCGAATCGCGCCGCGGTTCGACCGAAGCAGATAGGCCGCGTGCCACCTGAGGTCGTCGCCGCGATCGAGCGTGCTCTCACTCGAATCGCAGCGGATCGCGGGGTTGTCAGCAACTGCGGCACGCCGCTTGTCCCGCCGGGTCGCGGACGACTAGCACCTTGCCCTCGCGCTCGATCAGCACGCCGGCAAGGGCGATGCGCTGCAGCGGCTCGATGGACGCGACGGCGTGTGCCCGGCGATGCCTCGGCTCCAGAGCGCACCGAACTTGTTTGGCAGTTCAATTCGGCGCGTAGGCACCTCTGTTTGCTGCGCGCATGGCAGAGACATAGCCTGCGCGCTCGTATGCGGAGCGGTCGGCGTCGATCGGCACCGACAGCATGCCTCGGAGCTCGTCCACGGATCGAAGCCCTTTGCGGGCCATCCAGGTGGTGAGTCCATCGAGCAGCACCCTCGCGTGCTCCGGTCCGTGGCGTAGCAGTGCCGAAGCGGTCATCACGACGTCTGCTCCGGCGAGGAGATACCTGGCGATGTCGGCGGAATCCTCGACGCCCGTAGTGGCCGCGAGCGCCGCGCGCACCCTCCCGTGGAGCAGGGCGATCCACGTTCGCGGCAGGCGGGCGTCGGCCGGGTTCGAAAGCGTGACCCTGGGCACGATCGAGAGTGCCTCGGGATCGATGTCCGGCTGCAGGAAGCGGTTGAAAAGCACGAGTGCGTCGGCTCCGGCCTCGTCCAACCGCAGCGCAAGCTCGCCGAAGGAACTGAAGTACGGGCTCAGCTTGACGGCGACCGGCACCGTGACCGCCGCCTTCACGCGTCTGAGGACATCGACGTGGCGTTCCTCCACGTCGCTGCCGGAGATGCCCGGGTCACCCGGGAGGTAGTAGATGTTCAGCTCGATCGCGGCGGCGCCTGCGTCTTGCATCAAGCGAGCGTAGTCCGTCCATCCTTCTGGGGTGACCCCGTTGAGGCTCGCGATGACTGGAATGTCGGCGGCGGCCGCGGCACGCTCGACGAGGCTGAGGTAACGGGAGGGGCCGGCGTCGTCCTTGACGACGGCCGGTACGTAATCGAGCGCCTCGGGGAAGCTCTCGGCAGGGCCGTCGACGATCTGCGCTCTGCGCGCTTCCTCCTCGCGCAGCTGCTCCTCGAAGAGCGAGTACAGAACGATCGCGCCGACCCCGGCATCGGCGAGACGCCGAACTCCATCGAGCGTGTACGAGAGAGGTGATGCGGAAGCGACGAGTGGATTCCGCAGCTGCAGACCCATGTAGCTGGTCGCGAGCTCCATCAGTCATCCTTGCGGGCGTCTTGGGGGAAACCGCTCGCCCTGCGGGTCGCGAGCTCCTCGTATTCCCGCCAACGCAGGTCGGCGGATTGCTGGGCGAGGGCCAGTAGCCGCTCTGCCTCGGCCGGCTCGGCGTTTGCAAGAGCGCGGAATCGCAGCTCTCCTTTTCTATAGTCGGCGAGCCGCATTCGCGGCCGGGGAGAATCCAGCAGGAAGGGGTTGCCGCCGGCGCTGCGCACCGCCGGGTCGTAGCGGATCAGCGGCCAGTGGCCGCTTGCCACAGCGCGGTATTGCTGATCGACCCCGTCGCGCATGTCGTAGCCGTGGGCGATGCAGTGGCTGTACGCGATGACGAGCGATGGGCCGTCGTATGCCTCCGCCTCGCGGAATGCAGTGAGCGTCTGCTGGGGATCGGCGCCCATTGCGACACGCGCCACGTACACGTTGGCGAACGCGATCGCCTGGAGCGCCAGGTCCTTCGTGGGTGTGGTTTTACCTGCGGCGGCAAACTTCGCCACCGCGCCG
Organism: Actinomycetota bacterium; assembly: GCA_046725655.1. Classification (GTDB taxonomy): domain Bacteria; phylum Actinomycetota; class Thermoleophilia; order Gaiellales; family Gaiellaceae; genus 13-2-20CM-68-14. The sequence continues at coordinate 14,490 of JBKOYZ010000165.1, forward strand.
AGCGGTGTCGCCTTCGACATCTGCCCGCCGGTATTCGAGTACACCTCGGTGTCGAGCACGAGCACGTTCACGTTGAGGCCACTCGCCAGCACGTGGTCAAGCCCGCCGGAGCCGATGTCGTAGGCCCAGCCGTCGCCGCCGACGATCCAGACACTGCGCCGGACCAGGTGGTCGAGGACGCTCCGCAGGTCGGCCGCGCTCCGCCCGTCCAGCCTGTCGAGCCGCCGCTGGAGCTCGGCGAGTCGCTCGCGCTGCGCGCGCAGCTCGGACTCGCGCAGCTGCGGCGCCTCTAGGATCTCATCGACCAGATCCGCCCCCACCTCGTCGCGCAGCTCGGAGAGGCGACGGCGCGCGAGCTCCGTGTGGAGGTCGGCGGCAAGGCGCAGACCGAGACCGAACTCGCCGTTGTCCTCGAACAGCGAGTTCGACCACGCCGGGCCGCGCCCGTCGGCGCCGACGGTCCACGGCGTGGTCGGCAGGTTGCCGCCGTAGATCGACGAGCAGCCGGTCGCGTTGGCGACTGTCAGTCGATCTCCGAACAGCTGCGACAGCAGCTTCAGGTACGGGGTCTCACCGCAGCCGGCGCACGCGCCCGAGAACTCGAACAGGGGGTCGAGGAACTGAGTGCCGCGCACCGTGCCGAAATCGACCCGCGATCGATTCGCCGGCGGCAGGCGCTCGAAGAACTCGATGTTCTCGCGCTCCAGGTCCAGCAGCGACTCGCGGTCGTCGAGATTGATCGCCTTGCGGACCGGGTCTCCTCCGCTCGAGACTGGACAGGCCTCTACGCACAGCCCACAGCCGGTGCAGTCTTCGACGTAGACCTGCAGCGTGTAGCGCGTGTCAGGAAGTCCAGGCCCGGTGAGGAGAGATGATCTGAAGCCCTCCGGCGAGCCCTCCAGCCTGGATGGGTGGTAGTAGCGCGAACGGATCACGCTGTGCGGGCAGATGAAGCTGCAGTTGCCGCACTGGATACACACGTCGGGGTCCCAGACCGCCACCTGGTCGGAGATGTTGCGTTTCTCGTACCGCGTCGTGCCGCTGGGATAGGTGCCATCGACCGGCAGGGTGCTGACCGGCAGCTCGTCCCCCCGGCCGGCCATCATCGCCGCGGTCACCGTGCGCACGAATTCGGGCGCGTCGGCCGGGACGAGCTGTGGGGGCTCGCGCGTGGCCGTCACCCGCTCGGGAAGCTCGACCCGGTGAAGGCCTGCCAACGCGCGGTCGACAGCCGCCTGGTTGCGCCTCACGACCTCGGCGCCACGACGCGCGTAGCTCTTCGCGATCGCCGCCTTGATCCGCTCGATCGCTTGCTCGGGCTCGAGGATGCCCGAGATGGCGAAGAAGCATGTCTGCAGCACCGTGTTGACACGTCCGGCGAGACCGGCCTCCCGTGCGATCCGGCCCGCGTCGACCACATAGAGCTCGATCCCTTTCGCCAGGATCTGCTCCTGTACGGGCCGCGACAGGGCGTCCCAGACGCGATTGGGCTCATAGGGGCAGTTGAGCAGCAGTGTCGCGCCCGGGGCCGCGCGCTCGAGCACCTCGGCACGCTCGAGCAAGCCGAACTGATGGCAGCCGACGAAGCTCGCCTGCGAGACGAGATACGGCGCGCTGATCGCCTTCGGGCCGAAGCGCAGATGCGAGACCGTCTGCGAGCCGGACTTCTTGGAGTCGTAGACGAAGTACCCCTGCGCGTACAAGCCCTCCTCGTCGCCCAGAATCTTGATCGTGTTCTTGTTCGCGCCCACCGTCCCGTCGGAGCCCAGCCCATAGAAGACCGCGCGCGCCGTCTCAGGGGACTCGATGTCGAGCGCGGGGTCGTAAGGCAGACTTGTGCCGGAAACATCGTCGTTGATTCCGACCGTGAAGCGCCGTCGCGGCTTCGCGCCCCTCAGCTCCTCGAACGTCGCGGCAACCATCCCCGGCGTGAACTCCTTCGACGACAGCCCGTAACGTCCGCCGATGACGATCGGCATCCGCTCGCGCTGGCCGCCAACATGGGCTTCGTGCAGCGCCGCAACCACGTCGAGGAACAACGGCTCGCCGAGCGAACCCGGCTCCTTCGTCCGGTCGAGAACAGCAACCTGACGCACCGTTGCAGGCAGCGCCGTCGCCAGCTCCTGCGCGGGGAAGGGTCGGTACAGGCGCACCTGCGCGACTCCGACCCGCTCGCCCCGCGCCCGCAGGTACGAGACGGTCTCGCGTGCGGTCTCGCCGCCGGAGCCCATCATCACCAGCACGCGCTCGGCTTCCGGATCGCCGCTGTAGTCGACCAGGCGGTACCGACGGCCGGTGCGCTCACCGAGCTCGTGCATCGCCTCCTGCACCACCGCAGGCACGCGCGCGTAGAAGGGGTTGACCGTCTCGCGAGCCTGGAAGTAGACGTCGGGGTTCTGCGCCGTCCCGCGGATGAACGGTCGCTCGGGCGAGAGCGCCCGTGCGCGATGCTCGCGCACCAGATCCTCTGAGATCAACGCGCGGAGGTCGTCGTCGGCGAGCGCGTCGATGGTGTTCAGCTCATGTGAGGTCCTGAACCCGTCGAAGAAGTGGACGAATGGCACGCGCGTCCGAAGCGTCGCCGCATGTGCGACAAGTGCGAGGTCTTGGGCCTCCTGCACCGACGCCGACGCGAGCAGGGCAAATCCGGTCTGGCGCACCGCCATCACGTCGGAGTGGTCTCCGAAGATCGACAGCCCCTGCGCCGCCAGCGATCGGGCGGCCACGTGCACGACCGCCGCGGTCAGCTCGCCGGCGATCTTGTACATGTTCGGGATCATCAAGAGCAGCCCCTGCGAGGCGGTGAACGTCGTTCCCAGCGCCCCGCCCTGCAACGCGCCGTGCAACGCGCCCGCAGCCCCGCCTTCGCTCTGCATCTCCACGACCTCCGGCACGGTGCCCCAGACGTTCGGGCGACCGCGGCTCGACCACTCGTCCGCGAGCTCGGCCATCGGTGACGAGGGAGTGATGGGGTAGATGCAGCAAACCTCGCTCAGTCGGTGGGCGACGGATGCCGCCGCCTCGTTGCCGTCGAGCGTCACGCGCATCTAGCTCGCCTCGGGCACCATCTCGATCGAGTGCACCGGACATTGATCGAAGCAGGCGCGGCAGCCCGTGCACCGGTCGTAGTCGAACCGGTAGCGGTTTCCGGGGCCGAGCTTGATGACCGCGTCTTCCGGACACGCGCCGAGGCACCCATCGCACTCGCAGCAGTTCCCGCACGACAGGCACCTTCGCGCCTCGAAGGTCGCGTCGTGTGCGGGAAGACTGCCGACTACCTCTGCGAAATCTTCAACGCGCTCGACCGGCTCGAGCTCCGGCTGCTGCCGCTGTGAAGCGTCGCCGAAATACTACAAGTTCAACATGTCGAAAGTGACCAACGGGTGCTTTGGAGGACGGTGTACGACCACGCCTCGGAGCCACGCGTCGATCTCCCGCGCCGCCCGCTTGCCGTGCCCCACCCCGACCGTCACCGTGCGTTCGGCCGGAACCATGTCGCCCCCGGCGAATACGCCCGGGCAGCCGGTCATCAGCGACGGAGAGACGCGCACTGTCCCGTCGCGCTCGAACTCGACTCCCGGTACCTCACGCAGGAAGGCGGTGTCGCTTTCCTGGCCGAGCGCGAGAATCACCATGTCCGCCGACAGCGTCTCAAAGCGTCCGGTGGGCTGCGGAAAGCCGGACTCGTCCAGCTCCATCACCTCGACCTCCAACTGCTCGCCCTCGAACGCCTTGATCGTTCGCAGCCAGTTGATGCGCACCCCCTCCCGCTCTGCGTCCTGCGCCTCTTCCTCGTGCGCCGGCATCTGCCCGCGCGTGCGGCGGTAGACGATCAACGCCTCCTCGGCCCCGAGACGCCGCGCCGTCCGCGCCGCATCCATGGCAGTGTTCCCGCCGCCGTAGACGGCCACCCGACGCCCGATCTCCGGCCGCTCCCCGGACGCGACTCCACGCAGGAACGAGACCGCATCGACAATCGGGCCCGCATCCATCGCCGGTATCTCCACGCGCTTCGACAGGTGTGCGCCGACAGCGACGAACACCGCATCGAATCGACCCTCTCGGCGTTCGGCGTCGAGATCCGAGACATGGTGGTTGCGAACGAACCGAACGCCCAGGCGCGCGATCCGATCGATCTCGTCGTCCAGCACGTCGCGAGGGAGCCGGTAGGCCGGGATGCCGTAGCGCATCATCCCGCCCGGCTGCGAGCCCGCGTCGCGGACCTCGACCTCGTGGCCGAGCCGCGCCAGGTGATAGGCCGCCGACAGCCCGCTCGGGCCGCCGCCGATCACCAGCACCCGCTTGCCGCTCGGCGCTGCCGACGGCTCGAACGACCAAGCATGCTCACGCGCCAGATCGCCAAGGAACCGCTCCACCGCGTGGATCGAGACCGCGCTGTCGAGATACGCGCGATTGCAGCTGGTTTCGCACGGGTGGTAGCACACCCGTCCGTGGATCGCCGCAAACGGGTTGTCGTCCACCAGCACGCGCCACGCTCGCTCGTGTTGTCCCGCCTGCACCTGGGCGAGCCACTCCTGGATGTTCTCTCCGGCAGGACAGGCCGCGTTGCACGGCGGCAAGAGATCCACGTAGACCGGGCGCTCCGCCCGAACCGGGCCACCGCGCGAGCGCCCGTGCGCGAGGTCTGGCAACGGGGTGATGTCCCGCTGCGCATCCTCGTTCGCGGCCGGTCGCAGCGCAGGCCGCCGCTCAGATCGCTGGAACCGTCGCGGTGGCATCGACATGCCGTCGCAATCTTCGCACAGCGCAACTTCGCCATACCGCGACGCCGGTCAAGTAGCGCGAAGTGTTTGAAAGCAGCACGAGGCGCGGAACCGGTTCCAGTTTGCTCGGCTCCCACCTGATAGGAGAAGCTTGAGCGCATGAAGCTGCCGGAGAGCGCTCGCAAGCTCGTCGAGTCTGACTCGCTCTCCCATCTTGTCACTCTCAATCCCGACGGCTCGCCGCAGGTGACCTGCATCTGGGTTGGATTGGACGACGACGAGATCGTCTCGGGACATCTTCTCGCCGATCAGCGGAAACTCCAGAACGTCGCCCGCGATCCACGCGTCGCGCTCTCGATCGAGGGCACCGAGATCCAGCCGCCCGGCCTGAAGCAGTACCTCGTCGTCCACGGACGGGCGCGGCTCGTCGAAGGCGGGGCGCCGGAGCTCCTCCAGCGGCTCGCCTACATCTACCTCGGGCCCGGGGTCGGGTTCCCGCCGATGGACGACCCGCCACCGGGCAAGGTGATGCGCATCACGCCCGAGCGAATCGGTGGAGTCGGTCCGTGGACCGGCTAACTAACTCGATCGCTGTGACACGAGGCGGATCTTGAAGCGCCGCCCGGCAAGCCGTCCGCACGCTCGTCCCCAACGGCCTCATGACGGGTCGAGACGCCACTGCCGCCGCCGTGCCAGGTTGAACCTTGCTCGCAGCTGAGGTGGACAGCTGAACCTCGTCCCGGCGGGGGGGTCGAAATGAGAAAGGACGTTCGCGAGTTCATCCGCCGGCTCGAAGCCGTGGGCCTCACGGTCGAGTCGACGCCTGGCCACTACCGCGTCTTGCGCGACGGCAAGCCGCTTCGCAAAGCGAACGGGATGCCGTTCACGCTCCCGTTCTCGCCCGACACGATCCGTTGGCGAAGAACGGCGATCGTCGAATTACGCAAGCTCGACATCCACCTGTAGCCGCCAGACGTACAGATTGAGCAAGCCCTCTGACTCTCGGCCACTCTGCCTAACCAAGCGCTGCGGCCCCTCACAGTTGTACGCGCCCGCCGCCGCGGCACCCCATAGCGACCTGGCACGCGATTGGAGGAAGGGTCTAGCCGGCGACCAAGACGAGGCCGAGAACGACCGTTGCGGCCGCGATCATCAGCGCCGTCGCCACGACCACCACCGTCCAGGCCCGACCTGTTGCGTACTCGCCCATCAGCGAGCGGTCGCGAGTGAGCAGCGCGATGAACCCAGAAGCGACAGGAGCAACACGGCGTTGATGGCCTGGGTGATGAACAGGATCGGAACGAGCGGTGCGCCCGGCACGAGCACGACGAGCGCGCCGGTTCCGACCACGAGGGCATACGTGCCGTAGAAGATCGGTTCCTCCCGAACGGAGGCCTCGACTCGTGCCTTGCGGCCAAGCGCCTCGCTGACCGAATAGGCGGTCGAAAGCGGGAGGATTGCTGCAGCAAGCATCATCACGGCGCCGGCGATCACGTCCACGCGCTGGAGTGCGAGGTCGCTCGGGCCCAGCCGCTTGTCGACCGCGTATGACTGGATGAACGCCAGGCCCCAGGGTGCGAGGGTCGTGCCCACGGTCGCAGTCACAACGAGAAGCGCGTGACGCTGGAGCGGCAGCGCGGGAACGACGAGCCCTTCGGTCGCCGCGCGCCAGTGCGGATGGGCGAGGATTCCGGAGGCGAAGTAGGTGACGAAGACCGTCGCCCAGCAGCAAGAGCACGTGCTCGACGCGCTTGAACCCGCCGCGCACGACGAGCGTCGAGACCAGGATCGCCGCGGCGGGCACGCTTGCGTAGCGGCTGACGCCGGCGAGCTCAGACGCCGCGGCCACCCCGGCAAACTCGGCGCAGGTGGTGCCGACGTTGGCCACGAGGAGGACCGCGGCGGCCGAGACCGCCGCGCGACGCCCGTAGCGGTCGCGGATCAGCCCCGCCAGCCCCCGGCCGGTGACGCAACCCATCCGAGCGCCGAGCTCGTGGAAAACCACGAGCGCGACGGTCGACAGCAGGAGCACCCAGAGCAGGCGAGAGCCGAAGTCGGCGCCGAGGATCGAGTACGTCGTGATTCCGGCCGGGTCGTCGTCAGAGAGGCCGGCGAGCACCCCCCGCCCGACGACGGCGGCAAAAGGCGACGACACGCGTGTGTCGGCGGGCCGAGACGGCCAGTCCATGCCGGACCGTGCGAGCGCGAGTGACCGTGCTCACGCTGCGAGCTTACGATTGGGCGCCGGCTCACCGCCCTGAGCCGAGTGCAACCAGGACGGT
>JBKOYZ010000056.1:0-6066 GCA_046725655.1 Actinomycetota bacterium
GCCGGATACCGCGCGTGGGCGCCCCCGGCGCGCGGTGTCGTGAACGTCCCGGGAATCGTGTAGCCGTTCGCCTCGATGTCGACGTGGCGCTCGATGCAGCAGGCCCGCGACCCCTTCGCCTTGTGGTGATCCCTGTTGCTCTGCGTCCCCGCGCCGGCCTGAGCAGAGCCGATGAGCGCGACCAGCGCCCCGATCAGCGCGAGCCACCCACCGGCGCGTGCAAAGGTTTTCATGCCTGTCCCTCCTCCTCGTCGATGTTTCGACCGACACCCGTAGGGGCCGAAACGGAGGTCGATGATAGGCGCAATGCGGCGGGACCGAAGGCCCGGCAGCGGGACGGAGAAGGAAACGCGCCCGGCCGCGGCGAAGCGCATGAACGAACCAGCGCGAAAGGAGCCTCGAATGGCAGCTGCCGAACGCTGGGCGGGTTGGATTCGTTTCGCCGGAGTCCTGATGCTGATCATCGCGGCCGTGGACTTCTTCGAAGGTTTGATCGCGATCGTCCGCAGCGAGTACTACGTCCTGACCCCGAGCCAGATCGTCGTTTTCGACACCACGACGTGGGGCTGGATCATGCTGATCTGGGGAATCGTGGTCGGTGCCGCCGGCTTCGGCCTCCTGTCCGGGGCGACGTGGGCACGCTGGTTCACGATCTTCGCCGGCAGCCTCAACTTCATCGTGCAGCTCGGCTTCGTCGGCAGCGCGCAGTACCCACTGTGGTCGCTGACGGCGCTCGCGCTGAATGCGATCGTCCTCTACGCCGTCATCGTCCGGTGGCGTGAGGGGAGCCAAACGATCAAGAGGATGGCCGAGAGCCGGTATTGACCGTGCGCCGGCGCCAAGATCTCAGGCGAGTCGCCAGGGCCTGAACAACGTTTCCCGGGGCCGGTCGACCGCTTAGGCAAGCGCGATCTCGAAGACCCGATAACCGCCGCTTGCCCTGTCATCATCGGCGGCTTGCAGTTCGCGGTCCGATGCCTGCTGGCGACCGTGCTGGCTTTCGCGGCATTCATGAAGCTTGCTCGCCCGCGAGCGACTGCGTCGGCGCTCGCCAATCTCGGGATGCGGTCGAGCCCGCTTCGCTGGGCCGCATGGGGAGCCGGGGTGGCAGGCGAGATCGTGCTCGCGGCCGGAGTCGCGCTCGGCTCGGACGCGGCCGCGTACGCCGCGGCCGGGCTGCTGGCCGTCTTTGCCGCAGCGCTCGTCCTAGCGATTCGTCGCGGCGCCGCAGGGCAGCCTTGCGGCTGCTTCGGGGCCCGCTCGACGGTCGGCTGGCGCGCCGTGGTGCGGAACCTCGTCCTCGCCGGTGTGTTTCTCGCGCTTCCGGCGCTTCCGCAAGTCACGCTCAGCACCGATGCCTGGCTTGCTGTCGGATTCTGCTTCCTGCTCGTCGCCGTCACCGGTCTCGCCGTCGCCGTCCTCGCCCTGGCGCGCGAGGTAGGCGTACTGCGCCTGCAGGGCGCGCCGCAAAGCGCCCTCGAGGTCGCTCACGAGGGTCCGGCGCTGGGCGAGCGCACGCCGTTCATCGACCGCTTCCGGCTCGACGGCCGAAAAGAGCTCGCCCTTGCGGTCTTCTCGTCGCCCCGTTGTCACCTCTGCCGCAGCCTCGCGCCGGCGGTCGCAGCGTTCGGTCGCCATCCGATCGTCTCGCTGCGGGTCTTCGACGAGGAGGACGACGCCGATGCTTGGACGGCGCTGCGCGTGCCTGGCAGCCCCTTCGCCGTCGCGCTGGACCGGGACGGCGTCGTGCGGGCGAAGGGGACGTTCAACAGCTTCGGCCAGCTCGAGAGCGTCCTCGCCGCGGCGGAGCAACGGGTGCTCGACGGGGCTCGTGCCTGACCGCGGCCTTCGACTGAGCGACTCACTCGCTCAGCGGACGTCGAGGCGGAGTTTCCTCGGCCGTGTCGGCCGCGTGCTCTTGGCCGCGGCAGGCGGCAGCGCGCTGACGGCCGCCGTTCGGCCCGGCGAGGCCGGCGCGTTCCACTTCTGCGGCCACATCTTCACCACCGACTCGTGCCCGCATCCGACGGGCCTGCCGCGGGTGGATGCGCGCGGATACCCGCTGCGAGCGAAGGACGGCAAGCCCGTCGACAACCTCGGCCGGCCCGTCGACTCGCTCGGCCGGCCGGTGGACGGGCGCGGCCGCCTGCTGACCGACCCCGAGGGCAATCCGCTGCCGCCCGCACCGCGGACTCGGCTCTGCATCGACGGAGTGGCGGAGCGCTACGGGTTTCGCACGTGGATCGACGGGGCGTGGTACCGCTGCTGCAGCGGCCACGTCCGGAAGTTGCTCGACTGCTGCTCCTACAACGCGATCCGCATCAACGGCGACCGCGCCCTGACCGGCTACTGCTACCACGGCCGCAAGGTCTTCTGCGTGCACTACTACGACACGAAGGTGCCGTGCTGACCCTCGACGTGACGCTTGCAGCGGCGGCGTTCCTGGCCGGCCTGACCGGCACCTGGTCGCCGTGCGGTTTCTCGAGCATCGAGACGATCGGGATGATGCCTGCGCGGCGGCGGGCGGTCGTCGCAACGTGCCTGACGTTCGCGGCCGGCGCTCTGCTTGGCGGCGCTGCGATGTTCGGCTCGCTCGCGCTCGCTGCAGCCGTGCTGCCCGGAACGGGCACCGTCGTCGCGGTCGGTGCAGCCGCATTCGTCGTCGTCATGGCGGCCGTCGCGGAGCTGCGTTCGGTGCGGATCGCGCCGCAGATTCGCCGCCAGGTTCCCGAACCGTGGCGGCGCTCGATGCCGCTGACACTCGCGGCCGCCCTCTACGGCGTCTTGCTCGGATTCGGGTTCGCCACATTCGTCCTGACCTTCGCCGTCTGGGCGCTCGCGGCGGTCGTGCTCGCCCTGGGCGACCCGGCGGTCGGTGTGCTCGTGGGCCTCGCGTTCGGCGCCGGTCGCGCGCTGCCAGTCGCCGTGATCGCGCCACTCCTGACGCGGAGGCTCGGGCAGCGGCTCGCCGAGTCGATGGCGGAACGGCCGGTCCTGTTGCGCGGCTTCCGCTTCGCCGACGGGATCGCCCTGCTCTGCTGCGCCGCCGCGCTCGCCGGCGCCGAGGCCCGGGCCGCGACGGAGATCGCGCGACCGGCGAGCGACCCGAGCGTGGCCAGCGGGCTCTTCGCATGGCAGGGTCGGGTCGCGGGGATGCTGAGGGAGCCAGGACAGGCTCCCGAGGCAGGCGCGGCGCATCACCTTTTCGGCCTCACGAGGATCCTTCCGGGCAACGACCCCGCCCTCGGCGGCTCGCTCCTCGCCTGGCGCAAAGGCAGGCAGATTCGGGTCGTACGCTGGAAGACGTTCGCGTTCGTGGCGCGGTTCGTGGTCCCCGACGCAAACGCGCTCGCCGTCTCCGATCGCTGGCTCGTCTACCGCGGCCACGGCTTCAACGGCGGCGATCGAATTGCCGCACGCCCGCTTACGGCTCCGACTCCGACGCGCGAGCGCGCCATCGCGTCGACGAGCCCACCGGCAGAGCTCGGACGCCCCGCGCTCGACGGCGACCGACTCGTCTTCCACGTGGCGGGCGTGAGCAAGAGCCAGATCGTCGAGGTCGATCTTAGGCGTGGTGCGAAACGAGTCCTACGAAGCAGCCGGCTCGATCAGCTGACGAATCCGGCGGTGCTAGGGCGCCGTCTCCTGTACGTGCGCCAGTCGAACAGGCGGCAGCTGCTGGAGCTCGGCCCACTCCTGTCAGGTCCTGATCGCGTCCTGGACGCGGCGGCGTCGACGAGCCTGCGCGACGTCGGTCATGAGGAGGGGTACAGCCCGATCACGAGGACGCCGCTGCGCACGAAACCCGCGCCGTACATGTTCTGGACGACGGCGCTCTCGCGCCGATACGCGTATCTGACGCTCCTGCCTGTCCGCAGCGGCGCGACGCCGAGAATCGTCCGCCTGCGGCGGTAGGCGGCGTGGCCCGCCGGTTCACCGTTCTGACCGCGTGCCTGCTCCTCGCCGCAGCGATGATCGGCGGGCCGGCGCGGCCGCTTCGCGCGACGTCCCCGGGTACGAACGGAGTGATCGCATTCGTTCGCTCCGTCGGCGGGCGCGGTCAGATCTACGTCGTCAGCCCGGACGGGGCGCGGGAGGTGCAGCTGACTCGCGGCGCAGCCACGAGCGATCCTGCGTGGTCGCCCGACGGCAGCCGGATCGCGTTCGCGAGCCGCGGTTCGATCGAGACCGTGGGCAGCGACGGCACCGGCCTAGTCACGGTGACGAGGGGTGGAGGGGACGCAGACCCAACGTGGTCGCCGGACGGCGCCAGAATCGCGTTCACGAGCCGTCGCGGCGGCAATCAGGACATCTACGTGATCGGCTCTGCCGGGGGCGCCGCGACCCGTCTCACGAGGTCGAAGAGCGCCGATCAGGAGCCGGCCTGGTCTCCCGATGGCGGCAAAATCGCCTCCTCATCCCGGCGCAACGGCAGCTGGGACATCTACACCGTCAACGCCGACGGGACCGGCACGAGACGGCTGAGCCGCACGCGCGCGACGGAGGGGTACCCAGCTTGGTCGCCCGACGGTCGCCGGTTCGCCTTCTACCGTAAGACCGGTGCGGGAGTCGACATCTACGAAATGTCTTCGACCGGCGGCGGGGTGAGGAGGTTGACGACGCATCCGGCGAACGACTACGACCCGGTCTGGTCGCCCGACGGGTCGAAGATCGCCTTCGTCAGCGACCGAGACGGCGTTCCGCGGATCTTCGTCCTGAGTATCGGCTCGGAGAGACCGCCGCAGGCGATCTCGAGCGACCGCGGCGGCAGCGACTATCCCGATTGGCAGCCCGGTCCGACGCCGGCTCCTCCTCCACCTCCACCGCCGCCCTAGAGGCGCCGGTCAGTATCTAATCGGCTCGGCCGGCCAGGGCAAACGGCCCGCGCGCGAAAGCCCATGAGCGGAGTGCCCCCGGCCGGAATCGAACCAGCGCACGCGGTTTAGGAAACTCCGCGAGATGCGTCAGGAGCGGCTTGGCTGAGCGGATTGCGCCACCTGAGCGCCAGAATGCGCGCCATTTGCGCCGAGATATGCGTCGAGCAGTCCCGCCGCCTGGTCCTCGTTTCCGGGCATCAGGTGCCCGTAGCGATCAAGCGTCGTCGTGATAGAGGCGTGCCCCATGTAACCTGAGAGCGCCTTCGCGTTCACTCCGGCCGCGATCATCAGCGAGGCGTAGGTGTGACGTGCCTCATGCAGTCCGATTGGGTCGAGTCGAGCGTCCTTCCAGGCGCGCCTCGCACGCTTCATCGCGTGCCAATAACCGAACGGATGCTCCTCACCGAACACGAGTCCAGCCGGTCGGCGGCGGATCGCCATCAAGTGCCGCGTGAGCGTCGTCGGGATCGGCACTCGGCGAGCGCCGCCTCTGGTCTTTGGCCTAACGTATTCGCGAGCTTGCGGGTCGTAGGATCGCTCCACATGGATCACGCCGGCCGCCAGATCGACGTCTTCCCACCGCAGCGCCATTAACTCGCCGCAGCGCAGTCCTGCGTAGAAGGCAGTCGCCCCAGACTGCCTGATCCAGGGGCTGAAGAGCGTCGAGCAGTGCGGCTGCCTCCTCGGGCGCGGCGATACGCTCGCGACGCCCGCGTACCGTGGGGAGATCGAGTCCCACCGTCGGGTTGACTGAGACAACCTCGCTCCTGATGGCGTGCCGGTAGAGCACCCGCAGTGGCATGAGCACGTTACGAATCGTGCTCGCATTGAGTTTCTGCGCGAGCAGACGGTTCGCGAACCCCTGTACATGCACGCGACGAACGTCGCCCAACCTCAGCGAGCCGAGGTCAGGAAGGACGTGGTTCTCCATCGACTGCCGGTAGCCGCGCAGCGCCGACGGCTTGTAGATGTCGCCGCCGCGGGTCAGGATGACTCCAGCTTCGGCGCCAGCGATCCAGTGATCCCACGCTTCGCGAACGGTTGTTGGCGAGGGTGCTTGAAGTTCGTGCCGACGGACAGCGACGATCGCGTCCTGCCGCCACGTCTTCGCTTCGCTGAGAGCAGAAAAGGTCTTGCGGATCTTCCGTCCGTCCGTCTTCGAGTAGACGAAGGCTTCGTAGGTCGTGCA
>JBKOYZ010000181.1:0-14466 GCA_046725655.1 Actinomycetota bacterium
ATCGCCACGACGGCGAGCACGATCGCAACGATCCACGCGCCGATCGCCCACCACGGATGGCGCGCGCTGGCCACCACGAGTCTCTTGAGCCATGCGATGTTCATGCTCACCACCGGCGCGGCCGCGCCGGCCACCAGTCGCGATCGCGCTTCGCAGTTAGACGCGAATCGACCCCGAGGAAGTAGGAAAGCGGCCCGGCAAGGATCAGAAACGCGCCGACCGAAACCACACCCACCATCGCAGTCACCTCCCTGCTCTTCCTTAGCAACGACGCTGGCGTCCTTCGCCTTCCGGGGCCCCTTGCGCGGCGAAGGACGGACTGCAGCAGCCGTCGATCGGCGTGCGGATCGGCCAAGCCGGAGAACATCACGTCAGCGCGCCCTCCGGATGCCGATGCCACGCGTCTCAGGCCATTTCAGGAGCTTGACCACTCTTCGTAAGGTGGCTCGCGCCGCTGGACTTGATTGTCGTAGTCGCGGTGCTCGACCACCTTGCCATGCTCGTCGAAGCGCAGGACGGTCGCTCCCGCGAACGTAAGCTCCTGGCCCTCCTCTGTCCAGCTCGCCCACCACTCGACTGCCGCTCGGTCACCCGACACGATCGGGGTACCGAACCAGCACTCGATGTTCCGCTCCGCCGCGAACTCCTGACCGAGATAGCGGCGGACCCCCGCCAGGCCCAAGTCTGGGTCGCGGAACGGCGGCGATCGGTACACAACGGCGTCGGAAGACAGCCCAGCGATCGCCTCGGCGTCTCGTTCTGGCCATGCTTGCGACCAGGTATCGGCCCAGCGAGCGGCTGCCTCCGCGACATCCACATCGGTGATTCAACACGCGATGATGGCGGCGTGCGCAAGCGTCCTCTCCCTCGATCCAGCTAGTCAGGTATCACCGCTACTCCGTAGTTACTGAGTCTGGGGGCGACTCAGAGCCGACTGGACAGGAGTTCGCTCTGGTCGATATTGAACACCTGCATGCCGACGGCTTGAAGCACGAATTTGCCGCCCGTCGGGAGTCGGTAGATGTTCTCGCCCGTGATCGTGTCCGTGGCGGTGGTGTCATCGCCCGGAACGGCCCAAACAATCGTCTCCAGGTTGTGCTGCGTATACGGCACGACGTCGCCGGTGAGCGGGTTGCTCCACTGACCGAAGCTGTAGACGTCGTGGTCGGTGAACCTCGTCGGGTTGCCGTTCTCGTCGAGCCAGAGGGTCCTGGTCTGGTTGTCGACGAACTGGTCGAAAACGTGGAAGGCTCCCGCACCGCTTCCGCACACGATGTCCTGTTCCTCCAGAGGCTTCACCTCGACTAGGAAGTCGCGGCAGATCGTTCCGCCCCCAACCGGTTGACAGCTGAAACCCTCCTGGCGTGTCGCTGAGCCAACGGGTACGACGGCGAACAGAGCGAGGCAACACACACCCACGAAGATGACAAGCGAGCGCACGAGAAGCAGGCGTCGCATCTTTCGATCGATCGATTTTTCCGTCCTTTCTCCCCAGATTCATCCGCTGGACGAACGACGGATGCGGAAGATCGGACGGTTGCCCCTCCCTGCGCTCGCCGGCCACGCGCGTCGTCGCACGCTGATACTTCTCGCCCACGTGATGCGTGTCAAGGCCGACCCACCATTTTGTGAGCGAAGTCGCCTGAGAAACCGCGTTGGCGTGCGCCAGCGTCCTTACACCTGGACGTTTAGGGCACTTGTGTGGCACGCACCGATCTCCGCGTTGTCTCGCTAGCGAACGCTGACTCTTCACTGCGCGATCCAGGACACCGGCGTCGCCAGCCTAGACACGACTCCGGCGGGTTTCGCCCCAACGGCTCGACCTGGACTCGAATCGCGCCAGATCGGACAAGAGGTGACGAGACTCGGGCGAAACCGCGCGTGTTCCCGTCTTTCCGATGACTAGCTGGTCATGGGCCGCGCCGCCCATTAAAAGGCGCTCGGCGCGGCAAGCGAGACCGAGATTAGCCGGACGGCGTCACCGCTCATCCTTCGACGGCCGGAGCCAGTCGATCAGGCGCCCACCGCCTGTTATGGCAAGGCCGAACGTTCCGCTAGCGAGGGCGAGCCCGACTGGCGGGCCGAAGCCTCGTGCCCAGAACGACCACAAGAGGACGATTACAGACCAGCCGAGGAGGCCGATCGCATACGCCCCGATCCAGACGAGGAGCCCAAGAACCTTGCGCTTGAGTGTCCCGAGAAACCGGCTCACGACGCGACCTCGATCTTTTTCGCTCACAGTCCTGGTCTCGCCCGCCGCCCGTTGGCGCTCTATGACACGTTCGGGCTAAAGCGAACGCCCACGCAGCGCCCTTGCGTCAGTCGAGGGCTATGGCACCCGGGTAGGTCCGTCGCTTCGGCTGCCGCTCGCCCAACTTTCCCACCGCGGTGGTGGTAGTGGCGACTGTCCGATCGCACCGGCTCGCGGTCGGGAGGCCAGGCGGCGCTGGGTCGCCTGGCCGCGTTCAGTGTTGCACCGCTTGCAACAGGCAACGAGGTTGGCCGGGTCGAGCCGCGCTCCACCTTCGGCCAGGGCCTGAACGTGATCGACCGTGTTTGCAGGACGGCCGCACCAGCGGCAGCGCCATCCGTCACGGGCCAGGACGCTGCGGCGCAGCCGCTGCCAATCCGAGCCGTAGCCTCGCTGCGTCGTTGTCTTCCGAGACACCGAGGCGACCGTACACCTCGCGCGACGAGAGCAGAATGTAAAAACACAGCCGTCGGGAAGTACGGAACCATGCGCCTCCAACCACACCCCGCGCTCTTGGCGCTGGCAATCGTTGTGGCCGGGGGTGTAGCAAGCTTCGCCATCTACACCTTTGGTTGGCGAGAAGGCGACGCACGGGACAACACCGTGTCCGTCTCCGCATCCGGCCACCACATCTTCACGGTCCGTCCGGGCGACATCCTTCGGGTTCCGACGACCGCAACCCGCTGCCAGGCTAGCCACGAGGGAGGGATCCCGAACCTCTTTTGTTCTCGCACCCGTCGCGGTCGGTACCAGGTCGTCTTCTGGAAGGACAGCGTTCAGGTCTACGACCTGGCGCGTGTCAGAGAGCCGATGGCCGCCACCTTCATCCTCCCAGCGGAAATAGGCCCGCTTCCCTGAGCCTGGACGGGCCGCTGAGCCCGTTGCCAAGGGAGACACCGAGCGTACCGGGGGCAAGCTGGAAGTCTCGAACGAGGGCAGGCTGGTTGTCTCCCTACGGCCCTCCGCACTCGGCGGGCTGAGAAGCGCCCTCGCTCCAGCTCACCGTCTCAACGCGGCCGAGCCGATTGTGGTCGAACATTTACGGGCGCGGAAGCCGCTGCCCGACAAGGCAGGTCGCCCCGGCCGGCGGGCTCGTTTGAGCGAACGGCGCCCGACCGGGTTGGCGCTGGCGGTCGAGCAATACCTACGCGAGCAACGGTTGGATCAGAGCCGCGCCTGGCCTGCATCGGAATCAAGACAGCAAGCGGGAGGCGGTCGGCGAAGGTCGGCGTCCTGGTCCCGCACCAGCCGAGCCGAGTCCTGCGCCGCGTCGTTTGTGGCCGGAATCATCCGCCGCTAGTTGCAGCGAATCTGCGAGCAGACCCGGCAGTAGCAAGTAGTCCGTTTGAGGCAGACGGGCGGAGCTGCTGAAGCCAACGAACTCCGCGACCGACACGCCAGCGTCCGGCGAAAGCGAATCATCGTCGGGCTGCTCGTTGCTGTCCTTGCCCTCATGGGCCTGTGGGTCTCGGGGCGAATGGACCCGTTCCTGTCGCACGTCGGGCTGAACTACCACGACTGCGTTCAGAACGCTTTCGGCGCAACCTTCTGCGGCGACGACGCCGAGAGGTACCAGCGGGACGTTCAAGGCGTAGCCGACACCTCCCCGCAGGACGCCGCGAACGCCCAGGCGAACGTCCGCGTGGCGGTCCCGTCCGCCGAGGCTTATTACGCCGACCACGGCAACTACAGCGGAATGACTGCCGAGCTGCTTCGGCAGTACGACTCCGGGGTGTCCGCGGGCCTCACCGTCGCCTCGGCGACGGCCGGGACGTACTGCATCGAGGACACCGTCGGGACCGAAACGTTCAGTTTCAGGGGTCCGTCCGATGGCACAAGCGGCGTCGTACCTGGACCCTGCTGATCCGCTAGGTGAAGGCTCGTAGCGCCTCCAGTAGATCGACCGGGAAGGCGCCAGGCACCAACGCCCAGCGGCCCGCCTCACACTTCACCCGCCCGCGGCGCAGCTCGTCTGAGAGGACGGCCAGCAACACGCCGGGGCGCGGCGAGCTGGCCCGCAGCTCGGCGTGGGTCAGGCCGCGCCGGCTAACCCCTGGTCGCCGTCGTCGTCGGCAGCTACTGCCTCGCGCCGCCGTCGCTCCCGCGCGACGGCCTGCGGGTTTCGACACGGCTTGCATTGATGCCGGTGCGGGCCGAAAGCGGAGAGCGGCTTGTCGACGCCGCAGATCTTGCAGCGGCGCGTTGTCGGAGCCGTAGACACGGAAGACGTGTCAGGTGTCGCCGCAGCCCCGTTCGTCGGCTGAGGCGGCGTATCAGCGCCGGGGAGGACCACCGCTGCGCTCGGCCCGGACCCGTTCAGCGTCTCGGCGACGAGCTCGGGCACGAGCCGGCGGACGAGCTCGGCGACGGGGCCGCGCAGCTCGTCTCTGACGAGCGCCTCGAGCCCCTGCGCCGGCGCAGCCACGAGCGCAGTTTCTACCCAGGCAACGCGACTGTCTAGAGCTCGCCGCTCCGCGTCTCTCGGCGGCCGCTGCGCCCAACCCTTGAAGCGTCGTTCCGCGACGCCGCGGCGGAAATCGGGCGCGGCAATCGCAGCGCCGCGGCCAGCTCGCCGCGCAGTCGCTCGACCTCGTCGGCCAGGTCGTGCGCCACGCCGACCCACCACGAGGCGGGGTCGCGGGGGTGCTGGCGGATGGCGACGATCGTGCGGTCGATATGGCCGTCGTGCGCGCCGGCGCCTTCGTGCGTTTTGCCTTCGCCTGAGGGCTCGCTCATCCCGCATCCAGCGTAGACGCTGCCCGTCCCTGGCGGCCTAACCCAGATGCGTCCATTAGGTGAAGGCGCAGGGGGCTTAGACTTGTCGCGCCGTCCGGCCCCGGAGAGGAGACCGGATGACTTCACTCTCAAGCTCGAGCAGACAGACGGAACGCCTGCCGAGCCGCCGTCGTTTCGGAGCGCCGTGCCGAACTGGCGTCCCGGCGACACGATCCCGATTCGCCGAGACCGGACGCTCGGGGTCGTCGGCGTCGTCGCCGGCGCGGAGCTCGACGACGACCCGACGCTGATCGTCGAGGACTCGTCCGAAGAGGACGCGACCTGAACAGCGTCTAGCGCGGCGGGGCCGGACGCGCCTACGCTCGGCCTGGGCCGGGTCGTGGGAAGCGCCCGGGCGTTCGGCTCGCCGCCCCGGCATCCCATCTTCTTATTGCGGCGCCGTCCATCCGTCGCCCGAAGACCGCCGAAGGGCGAGCTTGACATTCTTGCCACAAAGGAGAAGGGTCACCTAGAAGGCGCCTCGTCAGGGAGGGGTGAGACGCGGAGTCGGAAAGGACCTGCCCTGGCAGGGGAGAGGAGAGGCTTTGCGGCGGCTTCTGGTTTTCATCACTGTGGCTCTGAGCGCGCTCGCAGTAGCGGCGACAAGCAGTGCGCAACGGGCTGTTCATCTTCGGGATGCGATCGACATCACCAACACGTTCCAGTCTCCACTTCTGAGTGGGGCGTGCGGGTTCCCGGTGACGGTCACGGTCAGCGGCGCGCTCGACGAGACGTTGATCTACGACGACGCTGGGCTCGTGGTGCGGCAGATCGAGAACACGCCCGCGGCGACGGCGACCTTCAGCTCGCCCTACGGCTCGTTCAGCTTCCCGGAGGCAGCGACTTCCCACTACACCTACCCGGGCGGCGCGACGTTGGGCTCGACAGCCAACTTCACGTCTTCGGGGCTGTTGCGGTTCGGTCTTGTGCCGGGGTTCGGAGTGTCCAACGCCGGCATCGACATCTTCGCGAACGCGGTTGTCGTCGACTTCACGCCGGAGGGCATCCCGATCGTCGACTTCACCGACTCGACGACCGTCATCAGCCATGGCAACCGCAACAGCGACGAGGAGATCTTCACCGCGATCTGCGCTGCGCTCGGCCCAGCCTAGGCGACGACGAAACGGTCTCAGACGAGGGCGCGACGGCGCCCTCGTCTGACACCGTCACCTGGGCCTGGTCAGCAGCCGCGGGGACTTGCCGCCCGACCCCGTTCGTCTCCCGCCACAGGACACGCTTTTCAACTCTGGGCCGAACGGCCCATTGACCTCCGGCGAGCGGCGCGAAAGGCTTTCGCGACAATTCTCCCGCTCAGTGCCTTCCGGGGGAGCAAAGGAGGAGCACCCGTGCGCAAACTTGCGCTACTTCTGACCATCATCGCCTTGCCCCTCGCCGTCACAGCGACGGCGGCGGCGAACAGCACCCAGACGCAGGTCGTAACGATCCATGACACCTTCGAGTTTGGTGATGCAACCGATGCCTGCGGTTTCCCCGTCGACCTCCGCGTCGACGGGTCATTCAAGATTACGGACTACTTCGACAACAGCGGCACTCTGTTCAAGGAAATCGTTAATAACTTCGGCGGCCCCTTCACGCTGACCGCGATCAACCCGGCTAACGGGAAGTCCACAACCACCCAGTCCCAGACCGTCGTGGCCATCACCAAGTTCAACCCGGACGGCTCGGTTGCATCATCGAGCAGTAGCGGCCTCATCTACAACTTCGTCGTTCCCGGCCTCGGCACGATCCTCCAGTCGACTGGACGCCTGGTGTTCGACTCGAACTTCGACGTCGTCTTCCAAGCGGGGCCGCACGACTTCGACGACGGGAACAGCGCCGCCTTCTGCAATTACCTGGCCGACTCTTAGAATCTTTGGTCGCGTTTTTAGCGCAGTGGAGGGCGCCCTGCCGAGGTGGGCGCCCTCCTTCGCACGTGCCACCCCGCGACAGTTAGGGGACGATTAGCGCATCCTCGGTGAACGGCTCGAACGGCTCGATCGAGTCGATCGAGAAACCGCCTCCGGTGAAGGTGCATGTCCCATTTGCCGGAGCGTGAGGGTTGCCGAACGTCAGGATGACGGCCCCGTGTCCTCCGACCACAACCAGCGCCGGCCTCGGTGCGAGCGACTGGTTGAACAGGATCACCTCGCCAATCCCGGTGCAGGTCGCGCTGAAGTAGAACGGCTGTCCCGCGAGCTCCAGCGGCGGCTGGTCTGCACGAGCAGCGCCTGCCCCGATGACGGCCACAAGCGCGGCGAGAGCCCCGACGAGCAGGATCCGGCGCATAGCTTCACCTCCCACCCCCCGTGGCTGCAGAAGCAGAAATTATGGATTCCCTATTCGATCTCTGCAACGGACATGGCCGGAAGAGCATCTAGCACAGCCCGACTGTTAGTTCGGCTCGTCTTCCCGGCCCGGTTGCCAGCGGCGGCAATTTTCTAGGTAGGCACCCAGGTAGGCACCGCGCGAGCATTTCCGGCATCCCTGCCACGCCTGACCCGCGTAACCATGCGGATCAGGCGTAGCCAAGCTCTGTCAAATGGCCCTGAGAGGGATCGAAGCTCGGCTCGTGGATTTAGCGCCCGCCCGCCTGAGCCGCGCTGCGGACCTTCGCCCGGACGGTCAGCGGATCGTCGGCGTGCGAGCCCGCCTCGCGCTGTCCGCATCCTCGTAGCGGGCGAGTCTCGCGGTCAGCGAATCGATCTCGGCCTGCTGCTCCCAGACGAGGGCGCGGAGCTTCGCGATCGTCTCCCGTCTGTTCTCGTGCGCGACACGGGCGCCGTCGCCGTAGTTGCAGCGCCCGCAGGCCGCGGCGAGGTTCGACGGTTCCCAGAACAGCTCCGGCGCCTGCGAGGACGGGATGATGTGATGGACGCTTGTCGCGTGACCGCGGCAGCGCGGCCCGCGGATCTGGCAGGCGTAGCCGTCGCGGTGGAGCACGGCTCGGCGGAGCTTCTGCCAGGCTGCGGTCGAGTAGCGCCGGTCTCTCACGCCTCGGAGAGTAGGACGATCGCCTCGAGCGCGCCGTCCTTGAGGACGCGGTCGGTGCTCGCGTTGGCGATGAACACAGGAGGGGCCGCGAACGACCAACTCATTGCGCGGAAAGACTGTCGGAGTCCCACCCGAACTCTCGGCGGTATCGGCTCGAACGAGGGGCCATACCCCCGGGGCGCCGGAGGCGCGGCGGCCTCCGGCGCTTTGCGAGAGAGCTGATGCTCGCTAACGAGTGGGATCCCTGTCCGAGCGACTACGCGATCAGCGGATCCCGCCCTTGGCTTCGTGCGGCTAAGCCGGAATGTGGAGCGTCACCGGCCCGACGTTGCCGAGGTTCTCGCTCGCTCCTTGCCCGCTGATCACCACGTTGTCGTACTCCACGGATTGCAGGAAGAGCGTCTGCCCTGACGGACAACTAAAATCACCGGGCCCTGGTGGTGGGACGGAGATGCTTCCCGTCGTCTGACCGTTGCGCACCGGGAAGGTGCCCGAGCCGCTCACGTCGGCATGGATGGTCTCTTTGTTGCCGGCCTTGGGATGGTTGCCGCCGTTGTTGAAGCACTGGTAGACGACGGTCGCCGACGCCGAGCAGGTGATGTTCGCCGTCGGCACCTGCCCCAAGCCCGCTTCCTTGAAGCTGCAGACGAGGTTTCCGGTGTTCGTGTCGATGCTGGCGCTTGCGCTGATGAAGTGCGGGCTGTCCGCGAGCGCGGCCGGCACCGCGATCGCCGCTGTCGCGAAGACGGCGGCGAGGACGAAGAGCATTCGTCGCATTGGTGATCCTCCATTCTTTGCCCAAAATGCGGGCAGCTTGCCTTTCCGTCAGATGGCTGGCGTCGAGCACGCCAGTAGACTCAGGCCTTAAGCACCACCTCCCCTCTTCCGTCGTCTTCGCGGGCGTCGGGGAATGAGGCTGGTGACTGGCCCTGCGTCGCGCGCAATCGCGGCGCAGGGCCTCTGTTCAAGACGGAGTTCGCGACCAATTCCCTCATCGGTCCCTCCCGTGGGTGGTCGTGGACGGACCGCTCTCCCTAGCTCTACGGGTCCTATCACGGGGCACAACGAGTTTGCGACAAAAAAGCCGCAAAATGCGGGCTTCTAGCCCGTTCTTTTACATTCACGAAGAAGGGCGGGAGGCGACGAGGCGCAGCTCGCGAGCGACGTAGCGGATTTGTTGTACTTTCTCGTGAGGGATTTGTTGTATTTCTCGTGAGGCATTTGTTGTAATTTCCCGTGAGGTTTTGTTGTAATTTGCACGTAAGGGATCGACGCCGTCGGCATCATCCCCCTATGAGAGCCGGCGGCCGCTCGCCAGCCCGTACGGCCGCTAAGTGACCGCCGGCCTCTCTAAGACGGTGCCCGCTGGCGTCTTCTTCCAGAGCGACTCCGAGCGACGCAGGGATGCCCCTTTCTGGAACGGGGCGCAGACGCTCGGGCAGGCGCGAACGCAGATTGTGGTCAAACCAGGCGCTAGCGGAGAAGGCCGACAGTACTCACCTGCCGCCGTCTAGCGCGGCCAGCCGGGCCGCGCATAGGCTCGACGTGGGCCGGGTCGTGGGAAGCGCCTTGGCGTTCAGCTCGCCGCCCGGCCTTCTTTCCGCCGGACGATGTCTTTTTCAACCCTGGACCGAGCGGCGAATCATCATCATTTGTTGAGCCGCCACAGTCATTGCGCTTGCCGTCTGCTGTCGTAGGTGGACCTCCTGCTCTTCGGCTCGTGCCGTTTGCCTCCTGGGGCGCGCCGCGAAAAGGTAGTGCCCACTACTGCGGCAGGGGGAGAGAGGCAGGACGATGAAGGCCATACGACTTGGCCGGCTTGCGGTTCTGGGCGCGACCGTTGCGCTCGCCGTGCCGGCCGTGGCTTCGGCCAATGAAGTGACGAAATGGAACGAGATCGCCGTCAACACTGTCAATGCGCAGCTTCCGATCGCCTCGGCGCCGCCCGCCGGGAGCGTTTTCGTGGCGATGGCGCAAGGCGCCGTCTACGGAGCAGTCAACGCGGCCGACCGGCACGGGCGACCGTACCTCGTGAAGCCGAGCTACCCGAAGGCGTCGAAAGACGCTGCCGCCGCGACCGCAGCGTTCCGCGTGCTCGATTCGCTCTTCCCAACGCAGCACGCCACGCTTTAGGCGGCGTACGCAATCTCGCTCGCCGGGATCCCGGACGGGCCGCGTAAGGCAACCGGCATTGAGGTCGGCACGATGGCGGCCGACGCCATGCTCGCGCAGGGCCACGATGGTCGCACGCTGATCGGGTGCGCATTCGGGAGCGGCGCCGCGGGCGAGTGGCAGCCGTTGGCCGGTCCGACCGGAGCCCCGCTCTGCGACCCGAGCCCGTGGGTGGGGAACGCGGTGCCGTTCCTGGTCAAGAGCGCGTCGCAGTTCCGCACCGCGGGCCCGCTCGATCTGACCAGCGCCGAGTACGCGGCGGAATTCAACGAGGTCAAGGAGATCGGCTCGCTGAACAGCATCACGCGGACCGCCGCGCAGAGCCACGCCGCGGCCTTCTGGCAGACCAACCCGGCCGCGAACTACAACGCCATCGCTCGCAGGTTCGTCGACCAGCTATCGCTTGACGTCAGCGACAGCGCGCGCCTGTTGGCGATGCTCGACCTGAGTGCGGCGGACGCGCTGATCACCACGTGGAACGACAAGTACTACCGGAACTTCTGGCGGCCGATCACGGCGATTCGGCATGCGGACATCGACGGCAATCCGGCGACGGTCGCCGACCCGACCTGGACGCCGATGTTCGACCCGTCGCTCGATCCGGCCATCGGCGGAACCGGTCCCGCGCTGATCACACCGCCGTACCCGGAGCACCCGTCGGGCGCCACCACCTACGCCAGTGCGAGCATGCACGCGCTGGAGTCCTTCTTCGGCACCGACGAGATGACGTTCTATGCGACGAGCAGCCGGTTCCCGGGCGAACAGCGCACCTTCGATCGCTTCTCCGATCTGACGAGCGAGGTGCTCGAAGCCCGCATCTGGGGCGGGATCCATTTCCGGAATGCCGACGCCCAGGCGGCGAACCTCGGCCGCGAAGTCGAGCGCTACATCCACAAGCACTTCTTCGCAGCCGCGCACTAAGACTCGACGCGTGGAGCGGCCTTCAGGCCGCTCCACGCGCGTCCGAGCCGTCGCACCCTTACCGCTGGCGTAGGTGCGGAATGCGCCGGATCGTGGGAAGCAACGGGGCGGTCGGCTCGCCGCCCGGCCCTTCGTGCCCCATTCATGCCCCAAAGGTCCGAAACCGGGGTCTAGGAGCGAGGCGGGTCTGTCCCTCGAATCGCCCGCGAGCCGTGTATCCGTGGGGGTTCGAGCGTATTCGCGGCGATCAGCGCAAACCGCCCGGAATGGCCTTACAAGCAGGAGGTCGCTGGTTCGAGCCCGGCACCGCCCATTTCGGTGCCGCTGATCATGCGGGAATGGCTTGTTCTCGCGGGTCAGCGGTGCCGGGGCGGCCTCGCCGGTGACCGGATGGTGCTGTCCCCGGTGCTGTCCTCGGGGTTCGCCGCCCTCGGGTCGGACGCAACCGGTGCGATCGCAGCGTCGCGCTCACCTTCCCCGTCGGTCGTCACGTTTGACGCCGTGCCCTTCGCCGGGGTAATCACTCCGCGGTCGGTGGTGAGGCTAGGCGGTCTACCAACGCCCGGTTGAGACGCCGAGCGAGCGGCAGTCGCTGATCGGCGACCATCGCCGCCACGCCGACTCCTGCGAGGAGCCACGAGCGGCGACGCGCCGCGACGCCGACCAGCACGGCGCCGAGCGTGAAGAGGGGGCCGAGGATGGTGTCGCGTTCCACGGCGCCGATTCTACGAGCCCTCTGCTCACACAAGACGCGGGACGACCGCGCGCGAATCGCGCGCCGCCGGCGGGGAGGTGCACCCCTTCGCGTTTGGGGCGGACGGCGCTACCGTCGACATCGCGCGCGACGAGCAGCCCCAGCCGCCAGCCGCCCGGCTTCGCGGTACCGTGAAGCCCGCTCTCCGAAGCAGCGGCTGTGAGGTGAGGCGAAGCCGCCCCACCTCACACCGAAGACCTCAGGGCTCGATCCGCCAGACCGCGCCGTTGCCCGCCGACGCCCCGTTGACGGAGGCGTACAGGGCTCCGTCGGCGCCCACGACGAGCCCGGTCGCGCGGGGCAGGCCACCGGCGACCAGCGTCGATGTGCCGCCGCCGCCCGGCGGCACTCGCCAGATCGCACCCGGGCCTGCGAACGGGAACGGGACGCCCGGGATCGCCGAACCGTGCTGGAGCACGTAGAGCGACCCGTCGGGTCCGAACGCGAGGTCGGTCAGCGCGGCCAGGTTCCACGCGTAGAGCGTCGGAGCCTGGCCCGGAACGACGCGATAGACCGAAGCGGTCCCTGCCGTGAACGGGAAGCCGGTCAGGGTCGAGACGTAGTACGCGCCGTCAGGGCCGACCACGACATCTGTCGGCACGGCGTCACGAGGCCCCACCTTCGGGAACGTCGCAACCGTCGTCATGTCGCCATTCGCGGACACGTCGACCAGCGAGTTGCCGCCCGCGTCCGTGACGAGACGATGGCCGGGGAGTGCGAGCAGCCCATAAGGGTTGCTGTCGATCAGCCCGCCGTCCGGATTCGCGTCCGCCTCGTAACGAGCGACGTCTGCGATCGGCTTCGTGTTGCCCGACGCCGACACCTTCAGCAGGTAGCCGAAGCCGAGGCTGTCGAGTAGCGCTCCCGTGGGTGTGGCCTTGTTGCAGCTGCACCCGATCGTGACGAAGAGCCCGCCGCGTCCCTGGAACGAGACGTGCTGCGGCCCGGCCGCCGTGTCGCCCGCCGGCTGGAAGGCGATCGACGGCAGACCGGTGGCGACTCGCTCCTGCACGCCGTGCCACAGTCGCGAGATGGCACCAGTTGCGCCGTAGCAGCGCACGGCTGGCGGCGGCGCGTCCGGAGCCGGCACACAGACGCCTGAGCCGCCGCGTCCTGACTCGGCGACATAGAGCCCGCCCTCCGGACCCCATGCGAGCCCGCGCGGGTTGTCGAGCCCGGTCATCACCGCCTGCGGGGACGGCGCGGCGAGACCAAGCGCCGGAACCGCAAGCGCCGCGGCAACCACCGCAATGCACACCAGTATCCTCATCGTGATTCCCTTCTCCCCCGAAAAGCCGCCGCGTCCCCTCCCGGCGCGGCCAGCCGCAGTTGACCCTTTTGAGCCTAAGTTGACCGCCCGCCGAAATCAAGGAATCGCCGTGGTGGGAACCTGCCGCTCGTCCGTGCTTGATTCGAACGGCTGACGACATGCTCACCGGGCCGTCCGGTCCCGTGTGATGTACGCGAGAGGCGAAAAACGGCTCGCGGCCCTCGGAGAGCGCAGCTTGTAACACGCGATCGGTTCCCGGGATAATCGACTTTCTGCGG
Organism: Actinomycetota bacterium; assembly: GCA_046725655.1. GTDB lineage: Bacteria > Actinomycetota > Thermoleophilia > Gaiellales > Gaiellaceae > 13-2-20CM-68-14. The sequence continues at coordinate 13,413 of JBKOYZ010000181.1, forward strand.
CCAAAGGATTGGAGGCACACAGTGCTGAGGATCATCTCGTTGTCAGCGGCGGCGCTCCTCGTCGCCATGGCCATTGCTGTCACCACCGCTTCTGGAGCGAGTCAGCGTGCGTCGTGTAACGGCGTACTCGTCTCATCGCTCGCGGGTCAGCCTGGGGTCGTGGCAGCGTTGACGCGTGAGTTCCATGCCGAAACGAAGGCGGCGGGACTGCCACCCGGTTCCTTCGACGCGGCCGGGGCGCATCAGCATGCCGGTGGCGTCGAGGAGTGCCTGGCGGCGTTGGGCGGCTAGCCACCCGGCGAGCCTTCAGACTCCGTCTTCACTCGAGCACGGCACTCTCAGTAGACGTCTGCGAGCCGCGCCTGCACAGGTCGGGCGCGACGGCGGGATGTTTCACTGCAAGACCTGACCCCCGTGCGACGGCGCGGGGCGCGCGATGATTAAAGAATCGCCGGGGGGCAAATGATGTGCTGGGGCCGAGCGAAGGCGGGGTCGCTGACGGAACGGGGCCGGATGGACTCTGCCTCACTGTGGCTGCTCGGCCCCACTTTCTCGTTCGCGTCGCTCCATGCACCGAAGAGTGGCCGCCGACCGCGTACTTGATGCCTCATGGAACAATGATGAGACCGTGTCCACCGTCGCCGATGCTCTTCAAACCGCGCGCGTTGCGCACGCTCGTCACGCCTGGCGTGAGGCGTTCGACGCGTTCTCCGACGTCGATCAACAGGACCTGACGCCCGCCGACCTCGAGGGCTTTGCGGAGGCGGCATGGTGGACCGGCAAGATCGAGCCCGCGATCGACCTGCGCGAGCGCGCGTACGCCGGTTTCGCGGCTGCCGGTGACAAGGAGACGGCCGCGCGGCTGGCGCTGACGATCTCGTGGGATCACGTCGGCCGCGGCGCCTTCGCAGTCGCGAACGGATGGTTCGCAAATGCGGACCGGCTCCTTGCGGAGGAGCCGGACTCCCCGGTCCATGCCTTCCTGACGCTGACGCGTGCCGTCAGCGCGCTGTTCGGCGGCGGGAACCTCAGCGATGCGGTTCGCGAGTTCGAC
>JBKOYZ010000132.1:0-8773 GCA_046725655.1 Actinomycetota bacterium
ATTCCACGACTCTAGGGTACGGCGTCGTCCCGGCCGTGCTCGCGGAGCTCACTCGTCGTCGGCACCATCCCGTACCGCAGCAGGCACTCACGTCGTCAATCTTGTTCTCGCGTGCGTAAGCGGTGTCGCTCTTTGGCGGAAGCACGACATCAAATAACGGGTCGCGATGTCACACCTTTGCTGCGTTGCTTGTCCTCAGATACCGGAGTTGGTGGATGCGACTGATAACCACTATGAACCTGTGCCGATGGATTGTGCAGCTTATAGGTACACGCGCGCGAAGAAATCAGGTTCAACTCGGCGCCGACTATCGGGGACGAAGCCAAGCTTCTGCCGCCGTGCGGTAGCGCTGGGACTCAGGGAACCTCTGGCGTGACAGGTATGACGAGGGTCGTTTCGCACCGCCGTGCGACCCTGAGGCGACCTCGCCACCACGGGGAGGCGTAGACTCGCGATCGTCGGCCGAAACGCCGGGTTTGCACGACCGGAGGTACCTCGTTGCCTCTTGCTACGCCAGAGCAGTACGTCGAGATGCTCGATGCGGCGAAGAGGGACGGCTATGCCTACGCGGCCGTCAACGTCAGCTCCTCGACGACGCTCACCGCTGCTCTCGCCGGTTTCGCGGGCGCACGCTCGGACGGAATCGTCCAATTGACACCGAGCGGTGCCGAGTTCGCGTCCGGGAAGGCGGCGGACGCGGTGGCAGGCGCAAGAGCCCTGGCCGCCTTCGCACGCGAGGTCGCGGACGACTATCCGGTGCTGATCGCGCTGCACACCGACCACTGTCCGCCGGCGAAGGTCGATGCTTTTCTACGGCCGCTGCTTGAAGAGTCGGCGGCGCGGGTTCGCCGAGACAAGCCACCCCTCTACCAATCACACATGTTCGACGGCTCCTCGCTTCCTCTCGCCGAAAACCTCGAGATGGCTGCCGAGCTCATGGGGACGTGCCGTGAGGCGAACGTGATCCTCGAGATCGAGATCGGAGTCGTCGGTGGCGAGGAGGACGGACTTGATGCGCGCGGTGTCGCAGACGAGCGCCTCTACAGCACGCCCGCGGACGCCGTCGCTGTCGTCGAGCGCCTCGGAGCCGGCGAGCGCGGCCGCTACCTCCTCGCCGCCGCCTTCGGAAACGTCCACGGTGTCTACGCGCCGGTGAACGCGAAGCTCCGGCCGGAGATCCTGCGCGCGCTCCGAGACGCCGTCGTCGAGCGCTTCGGTGCCGATGCCGAGCTCGACTTCGTCTTCCACGGCGGAAGCGGCTCGACGCCTGAGCAGATCGATGAGGCGATCGAATACGGCGTCGTCAAGTTCAACCTCGACACCGACCTGCAGTACGCCTACACGCGAGCAGTTGCCGATCACATGTTCCGAAACTACGACGGCGTCTTGCAGACGGACGGCAGCCTCGGTGACAAGGCGTCGTATGACCCGCGCGCGTGGGGTCGCGCAGCTGAAGCATCGATGGCGGCGCGAGTCGCCGATGCCTGCGCAATGCTGAGATCCAGCGGCCGCACCTTGGCTGCCCGGGTCACGCGACGGTGACGAAAAGCGAGGCCCGCGCCAGTTAGGCGCGGGCCTCTGTCGGGAGATGGAAGCTACTTCGCGTGCGGGAGCGGGATCCCGTTCACTTGCGGCTCACGCCGTTCGCGCGAGATCACCCGGTCGAGCCAGCGAGGCAGGTACCAGTTGCGCTCGCCGAGCAGCGTCATCACGGCCGGGACGAGCAGGCCGCGGACGATCGTCGCGTCGAGGAAGATCGCCACGGCCAGGCCGACGCCGAGCTGCTTCATCGACGTCATCGAGAGGGTCGCGAACGTGGAGAAGACCGCGACCATCACGATCGCCGCGCTTGTGATCACACCTGCCGAGTGCGTGATCCCGCTCCGGATCGCCTCACGCGTATTGAGTCCCTGGTCGTGGCCCTCGCGGATCCGGCTGAGGATGAACACGTGGTAGTCCATCGAGAGGCCGAAGAGGATCACGAACAGGAACAGCGGCAGGTAGGCCGCAATCGGCCCGTGCTGTACGCCGTGCACGTGTACGAGGCCCCAGCCGCCCTGGAAGACCGACACAAGCACGCCGTACGCCGCGCCGACCGAGAGCAGGTTCAGCGCGATCGCGGTTGTCGGAATCACCAATGAGCGGAAGTTCCAGAGCAGGAGCAGGAAGGCGAGGCCGAGCACGAAGGCGAAGACGTAGGGCGCCCGCGAGCTCAGCTGACGGTTGAAGTCCACCGAGTGGGCGGTGACTCCGGTCACGGCCGCGGTTGCGACCGCGCCAACCGTCTTCGGCACGACCGAGTTCCGCAGCGTCTTCAGTGCCCGCTGCGACTGCTCGTTCGTCCCGTTGCCGACGAGCGGCACGCTGATCCGCGCCAGCGTGTGCTGCTTGTTGACGTCGACCGTGATTGGCTGGTGCATCTCACCGGTCGCCAGTGCCGCCGTCTTCAGCCGCGCGATCGCGTTTGCAACCGGAGGCGCATCGACGTCCTTCGCCTGGACGACGACCTGTGCCGGCTCGGGGTTGCCGCCGAAGGCGTGCTGGATCCGGTCGTACGCCTTGACCACGGCTAAGTTCCGCGGCAGGTCGGTCACACCCGGCGAGGCGGTGCGGAGGTGGAACGCCGGCACCGCAAGCAAAACCAGGAACCCGCCGGCAAGTGCGATCGTCAGGAGCGGCTTCGCGACCGCAGGGCGAACGATCGCTGCCCAGACGCGGCTCTCGCCCGAGCCGCGCCGCCGCTCGAGCCGGCGTCCGAGGAAGGGGATGCGGCCGCGGTCCACACCATCGCCGAATTTCGCGAGCAGCGCCGGCAGCGCGGTCAGCGAGCCGAGCATCGCGACCGCGACCACGATTGCCGTCGCCTCGGCCATGCCCATGAACGTCCCGAGACCGGTGATGAACATCGCCGACATCGCGACGACGACCGTCATTCCGGACGTGAGGACGGCCTTGCCCGAGGTCCCCGCGGCGGTCGTGACCGCGTCGAGGTTCGAGACTCCGCCCGCTCGCTCTTCGCGGGCGCGGCGGAAGTAGAAGAGCGAGTAGTCGACGCCGACGGCGAGGCCGATCAAGAGGATCAGCGAGTGGGCGTTGCCGTCGATCGGGATCACGTGGCTGGTGAGCGTCACGAGTCCAGTGCCGATCACGATCGCGCTCAGCGCGAGCGCAACCGGGAGCAGTGCCGCCACGAGCGCGGCGAAGGCGAGCCAGAGGATCGCGAACGTCAACGGGATCGAGATGCCCTCGGCGCGCTTGAAGTCCTTGCCGAGGGTGTCGTTCAGCTCCTTGTTCGCGGAGGCCGCGCCGACCTCGGCGATCTGCAGCTGCGGGTTCGCTGCTGCGACTCGCTTGACCGCGGCAAGGACGGGCTCGACGCGCTTGTCGGCCGTGTCACGCTTCCCCTTCATCTGGAAGAGCACGACCGCCGAGCGCCCGTCCGGGCTGATCTGCCCCCGGTTGCCGGGCGCGAACGGCTGCCGGACGTGGGCGACGCGGCCGGTCGCGCTGACCGCCGCGGCGATCGAACGGGCCGCTCGCTCGCCACTCGCGCTCCCGATCGTCTCGTTGCCCCGAACCTGGAGCAGGACCTGCTCGCTCGCCGGCTGCTTGAAGCCGCCCCGGTCGAGCATCCGTTCTGCCCACGCCGACTCACCGCTCGCCTCGCCGGCAGAGGAAAGGGTCCTCTCGCCGAGGCCCGCCGCGACGAACGCGACCAGCACGAGCGCGATCCAGGCGAGCAGCGCCTTCCCGCGATGCCGCGCGCTCCAGCGGCCGAGCCGCTCGGCGATTCCTACGTTATGTCGATGAATTGAGCTCATCGGAGCCTCCTTTCGGTTACGGCTCCGATCGTGCTCTCAGTCGTCAGCTACGACTACGAGGCGAAGTCCGGGTCCGTTGCGGGAAACCCGAGGGTGGCGGTCAGGCGGCGGCCGGCAGCCGAAGGAAGAAGGTCGTTCCCGCTCCCGGCGCGGACTCGAGCCAGAGCTCGCCCTCGTGGGCCTCGACGATCCGGCGTGCGAGCGCGAGCCCGAGGCCGAGGCCGTCGACGTCCCCGGCGGAGCCGCCGCGTGCGAACAGCTCGAAGATGCGAGCGTGGTCGCGCGGGTCGATCCCGCGCCCGTTGTCGCGGACGTAGAGCGCACCTTCCGCGGAGCCGATCTCGATATGCAACGGCCGAGCTGACCGGTACCGGACCGCGTTCGAGATCAAGTTATGGAAGACGGCCCGAAGCTGAGCTGGATCCGCGTCGACAGACGGAAGAGGTTGGCGCACGACCTCCGCGCCCGCCTCGGTCAGCTCGAGTGTCAGATCTGCGATCGCCTCGTTGACGATCTCGTCGGTCGAGATCGGTCGTCGAGCCGGCTTGGCGACCGAGGCGTAGCGGAGGAGACCTTCGATCGAATCCTGCAACCGCTGAGCTGACGAGAGCGCGGGTTCGAGCAGCGCCACTCGATCTCTCGATTCCGCGAGCGCCTGCCGCAGGAAGTGGATCACGGCCTGCAGCGGTTGCTGTAGCTCGTGTGCGCTCAGCTCAGCGAACAGCCTCAGGTCGGCGTTCGACCGCGCGAGCTCCACTGCCTGCCGCGCGAGCTCGTCCTCCGCCCGCTTCCGTGCGAGCACCGGACCAAGCTGCGCAGCGATCGCCGAGAGGACGTTCGTCCAGCGTTCATCCTCGGTGCGGCGGTGGTCAGCGAAGAAGCCGAGCACGGCTACGACCTCTCCCTCGGCCAGGACCGGCACGGCGACACCCGCGGCGAAGCCGACCTTCTTTGCCGTCTCGATCCTCGGGCCTTGGCGTCGCGTCGTCGTGACGTCGATCCAGACCGCGCGCTTGTCCCGCCAGACCGTGCCCGGTAGACCCTCGCCCGGCGCCATCGTCTGCGGCGCACTTGCCTCGACGAAGAACTCCTCCATCGCCGGTGAAGCCGCCCACCAGCCGGGCCCAAGTTCGAGACGCGCGCACTCGCCGTTCGGGATCCACATCTCGCCAGCGACCCAACCCGCCTCGACACAGACCGCACGGATGACCGCCGCGACCGCGCTCTCAAAGTCCTCCGCCGAGCTGATCAGCATCGTCGCCCTCAACAACAGACGTAGCTCGTCCTGCGTGCGCCGCAGCTCGGTCATGTCGCGAATCGCAACGACGGCGCCCGTGCCGGTGTCCATCGGGTACGGCGCCGACGAGTAGGCGCAGGGGATCAGCGAGCCGTCGCGGCGGATGAACCAGTCGTCGTCGACGCGAACGCTTTCTCCCGTGTCGCGCGGCTTGAGCAGCGGGCACTCCTCGGCGGGGAAGGGCGAGCCGTCGGGCCGACGGTAGTGCACCGTCGCGTGGCCGTTCAGGCCGAGCAGCTCCGACTCGTCGTCGTAGCCAAAGAGCGCGACTGCCGCCGGATTCACGAAGGCGAAGTTGCCGTCGTGGTCGACGATGTAGAGGCCGTCCGCCGTTTGCTCGGCGATCCGCAGCGGAACGCCGAGCGCGACGGCCGACGCGCGCGTGGAGCTGGCGGTGCTCGTCAGGGGTCCGATTATTGCTCCGGCCGAACGGCCGGTCTACCTTTTCCCGACGTGGATATCCGGGTCTTGCTCGTCGATGATCATGCCGTCGTCCGCGCAGGGATCCGGCTCGTCCTCGACGGCGCGGCCGGGATCGCGGTCGTCGGCGAGGCCGGAACCGAGGAGCGCGCGGTCGTGCTAGCGCGCGCCCATCAGCCGGCCGTGATCATCCTCGACGTTCTCTTGCCGAGAAAGGGAGGGATTGCGCTCATCCCAGAGCTGCTCGAGGTCTCGCCGAAGAGCCGTGTGCTGATGCTCTCGTCGAGTGCCGAGCCAGCGACGGTCGAGCGGGCGCTCGCGGCCGGCGCCACCGGCTACTCGATCAAGCGGGCGAGCGACACGGACCTGATCTCTGCCGTGCAGGCCGTCGCAACGGGATCCAATTACGTTCACCCCGAACTCGGTGCGGCGCTCGCGGCAGGTCGCAGGGCCCCCACCGGACCTCTCTCGCCACGCGAACTCGACGTCCTTCGGCTCATCGCGCTCGGCCACACGAACCAGGAGATCGCTAGCCAGTTGTTCATCTCGACGCGTACGACGGAGATGCACCGCGCGAGCATCATGCGGAAGTTGCATTTCGAGACTCGAGCACAGTTGGTCAACTACGCGCTAGCGAATGGACTAATCGGACCGACCTAGCCTCATAATCCGCCGCCCCAGGTAGTAGGCGCGCCGGGACGGCGTCCCCTTGTGTGGCGAAAAGCCGTCGAACTCGCCCGACAAGCGCGGCTGGGTCGATTTCACCGCTTCGCAGCAGTACTCTCGCCTTGGATGAGCAATGCCTCGCCCGGAGCTGGCTCACCGGACGCCCACCTTCTTGCGTGGCGAGAGCTGACGCCCGAGCAGCTGGCAGCATGGTCCGGCTTCCTCTGGGCTCACGCCCAAGTCGTTCGGACACTGGATCGCGAGCTCGAGCAGGAGCACGGCATACCCCTCGCCTGGTTCGACGTGCTGTTTCAGCTCAGCATCGCTCGCAACCAGCGGCTGTCGATGTCCGAACTCGCTGATGCGATCGTTCTGAGCGAGAGCGGGTTGACCGGCCTAGTCGACCGACTTCAGAGCCGTGGACTGGTGGAGCTGGAGGAGAGCGAAGTCGACCCACGCGAGATCTACGTTCGAATTACGGACAGTGGTTCCGAGCTCCTTGCGCAGGTCACGCCGACGCACATCTCCGGCATTAAGAAGCACTTCCTCGAGCGCCTCTCCGACAAGCAGACGGAGCATCTCGCCATGATCTGCCTGGCGCTAGGAGGCCGGTGACCGGAGCCGTCATTCGGAGTCGTGAGCTCGCCGCAGGGATTAGTCTGGCCGCCTCCGCGGCCAGCTTGAAGTAGCAAGTCGTCGTTGGCCGGCCTGATCGGGCCAGTAACCACGGAGACCGGGCTTGCCGAGATCGCCGGCGAGCCCGTCAGCACCTGCGGGTTTGCCGCAAGAGACTCGGCATCTACCGCGTAGTCGGACCGACGGCGAGGAGCGAGCCTTCCAGCAACATGAAGGAGGCTCTGATGAACACGACTCAACGAGATTCCGAAATGGAAAACCGGCGACAGGGTTATGGCACATTGACGCATGAGGTGAGGCTCACATTCGACGAGCTGGCGCTGATCTACAAGGCGCTGGAGGCGGTCAGGACGCTTCGGGCACTGCCACCGCAGGAGGAGCTGCTCGACGACACGATCCAGGTCGTCGACCAAGGCTTGAACGGGTTCGTCCAGTAGGGCGCGGACTCACTGTCGCAGCCGGGTGGGACGGCTACCCGTTTTGGAAACGTCGCTCACCTTCGTGGCCTGAAGAGCCAAGTTCGCAGCCGCTTCCAAAGCGTTACGCTCGCCGACATGCAGGACTAGGAGGGCGTCGTCTGAGACGTCTTCGTCGATCCGTGCGGCGTCACCTTCGGTTGATGCGCGGGCTGAGTCGGGGGGTTTTTGGCGCTGGGAGGCTGTTTGCGTTCGGGTTGGGGCCGGACGTCGTGCTCACATTGTGTGACGCGTGAGCGGGGGAGCGCCCCGGGGGTGGAGCGGGCGACGGGCTTCGTCGACATTGCCTTTTGGAGCGGCGAGCGATGCCGATGAGTGCTTCGATGCTTCGAACGGGTCAGGCATCGCCACGATGGGCGGCGGCGGGGCAACGGCACCCGATAGCCGTCGTCAAGGGTCGCGGCGCAGCTTCCTCTGCTCGTGCCCGGCGGGCGGCCTTCCTGCAAGCGCACGGCCACTCACGGAGCGAGACCGCCAGCATCGTCGGGGTTCGACCGGAAACGATCTCCGTCTGGAAGCGCCACCCGCAGTGGCAGCTCGAGGTGGATCGCTGGCGCGCTTGCCGAGGAGCCACTCGACAGGACGCAGCTACGCCTCCAGCCCGAGGCGGCCGAGGCGACGATCGAGGCGCTCGCGCACCTATGGCTGATCATGGGCAGCGCAACCAAGCGCGTCCGGACGCCCACCGGCGTCAAGGAGGAGTCCGACTGGGCGACGCAACTGAAGGCCTGCCGGCTCGTCCTGACGAGGGCCTTCGCGGCGATCCCACAGTTTCGTGCCGGCGCGAGCCAGGCCCCGCCCGACCGGCGCACGCTTCGGATCGTGCCCTGATCCGGAGCCTCTCTCAGATCACTGCGCCCACCGTCAGCCACAGCCAGCAAGCGTGCCCGCCAAACAGCAAGGCGACGCGACCAGGCGCCGGAAGCCCGGCCGCCTGCGCGGCCATCAACGAGGCCAGGCCGTCCCTTCCACCTCGACCGTCGCTGGGCAGCGTTACAGAATGTGCCCGCACGTTGTTTGGAGTCTCTCTGCGTTACTTCTGATCGATGCGTTTTTGGGGCGGTTCGGGGGTTCGCGGCTGCGCGAGCCGGATCGCGTTCGGTTGGAGCGGGTGTCGTGCTCACGTTTTGTAACGCGTCGGTGGCTGTCCGCTCGGGGCGGCCGGGGGTGATCGGCGTGGTCGGAAAGTCTTTTGTGTTGGTTGGGCGATGCCGATGAGCTGATCGATGTTTCCGAGCGGGTCAGCTGTAGGTTCGTGATGGGTGGGGCTGCCGCTCAGGCCGGGCGTGGACGGGGGGCGCGCCGCAGTTTCTCTACGCGCGCGCGGCGGGCGGCGTTCTTGCAGGCGCACGGCCACTCACGCAAAGAAACGGCCGCGATCATCGGGGTCGCACCGGAAACGATCTCGGTCTGGAAGCGCCACCCGCAGTGGCAGCTGGAGGTGGAGCGGTGGCGAG
>JBKOYZ010000118.1:0-30376 GCA_046725655.1 Actinomycetota bacterium
GCCAGCACAACCTCTGCCGCGACTATGTGGTCCGACGTGAGCCCCCGGCTACGGCCAAGCAGGCCAAGCCCGCCGCCCAACGCTTGGCCGCCGATCGCAACCGTGGCGCCGCAACCGGCTGGGATCGTGCGTTCGTGTTGGGCGAGGGCGGCGTAGAGGTCGCCGAGCCGAAAGCCGGGCCCCACGGTGGCCAGGCCGTCCGCGACCTCGAGGGAGTCGATCGCCCTAAGGTCCAGGACGATCCCGGGGCCAGACGAGCGCCCCGCGAAGTCGTGCCCCCCGCTCCGGACCGTGACCGCGATCCCCGAGCGCTGCGCAAACGCGAGCGCCTCGACCACGTCGGCGGGCGTCCGGCAAAGCACGACGGCCTGCGGGCGAACGTCGTAGAAGCGCGGAATCGGCGGCCTGCGAACCTCGTCGTATCGCCGGGAGCCGGGGAGGACGACCTCGTCCTCCAAAACCGCCGTCAGCTCCCGCCAAGCGGTTTCGAGGGTCGCCATGTCACACCCGCCCCGTCGTGATCATCCCCGGACAGTATCTCCCGGCCGTGTCACGTCGCCCTGTTTGATCGATAGGCGCGCGAGCGGCGTGCGCGGACTCGAGGCGAGCGCGGCTCGAGGTGCTGCAGGCGCACCGGGAGGGGCACGGCGCCGAGATCGCCGAGTTCAACTGATGCTAGAAGCGGATTGAGCTAAAAGTCGCGGCCGAAGCTCACAGGCGCAGAAGAGCGACCCGCTTGAGAGCGCCTGGCACAAAGAGGTCTGCAACGGCTCGCTGACGCTCAGGCAGGCGCAGAAGCTCGCAGCTCGCCTACAAGCGCGCACACGGCTGACACCCCACACACGGACGCGGTCGGTCAGGCACGCCCTACTCAAACAAGGCTCAGTCGAACAGGCGTCGGAGCGCGATCAAGGCGAGAGAGGCCGCTGCGACGAGCGGGAGCAGGTCCCTCGGGGTGGAGATTCGCTTGAACTCGGAGTCGCCGTCGCGGACCTCGATGTAGCCGACCGGGCTCACGTTGACACCGCCGCCTCCGCCCCGGCCCGAGCCTTGACCCTCCTCGCGGGTTCCGGCACCGCCTCCGCCACCGAATCCGAACCGCGCCCTCGCGACCGGAACCACGGTCATGCCCTCGCGCTCGACCGGCTCGCCGAAGATGGTCGACGCCTGGGCCTTCTGGCCGACCGTCTGTGCAATCCGCTCCAGGAGTTCGTTCACCAGCTCCGAGCGTTCCTGCGCTGTCACCGCCATCACCGACTCCTTCCTTGGCCCTTCCCTCGTGTTACACGGTCATCGTGCTGGATCGGGCCAGGCCGGGGCGGGATGTCCGCGATCAGCTCTCGAACGCGTGGCAACTGAGTAGTGAGATCCGTCTCCCTCGAGGCGACAGCCTCAGTTGCACCGCCGCCTCATCGACGAACAATTACCGGTCGCGAAGGCCCAGGGTCAACGACGAAGAGATAAGGAGGGGCCAACGAGGGCCTAGATCAGACTCGCTTGCTCATGAACACGGCGTCTTCGTCCTAGCCAAGCGACCGGTAGAGGCTGCGGGCGACCTCATTCCCACCGAAGACCATCAGTCCAACAGCACTCAAGCCACGACGCCGCGCTTCATCCTCCGCGTAGCGCATCGCGATCTTTCCGTAGCCGCGACCCCGGTGCTGCTTGTCGACGTGGACGTCGTAGATCCAAAGGCTATGGCCAAAGTCGTCAATGCGCTCTGCGAGCCAGAGCTCGCCTACGGGCCGACCGTCGTGCTCAATGATGAAGACCGACTGGTCGGCCGATGGTTTTCCTCCTGGAAAGAGGAGCTCCACATCCTTCAAGGCCTTGGCGTGCGCTCCTTCTTCGGATGCGCCACCGTTGACGACCATGTCCTCCGCATAAGCGTCCCGTATGGTCGGAAGCCAGCGTGGGAACTCCTCGTCGCCCATGGCGCGCAGCCTGACGCTCACCGCGCTACCGAAGGGTTCTCCGGACGGCACTTCGACGTTCCGAGGGATTGTCGAGCCGTGGGCCTGGCTTGGCGCGCCCTCAAGGCACGTACACCTGGCGTATGTACGGTCGCTGGATGACGACGGCGACAATGCGCTCGCTGCCGTCTAAGACGTCTTCCAGTTCGCCCTTCACCTCGAGGTTGATCTCGGTGACGCGGTCGATGTTCAACGGACCGCTGCGCACTACGTTCATCACCTGGTCCTCCTGGTACCAGCGCACGATGCTTGGGTTCCTCGCGGCGCGCAGCGGCAGGTTCGGCTCGTGCGGGCTCGCCCACAGCACGAGGTCGCCGCCCTGTTCGTATGCGAGCGAGAGATGGACCTCGCCATGCTCGGCCACCGCGGAGAAGGTTTCGCGGACGTTGGTGTCGCCGCGCCGCTCCTTGTTGAATGTCTGTGAACGGGTGATCTGGGCGAGCGCACCGTCTTCGTACTTTCCCGGCACGCCCGCGGGGTCTTCGGTGTAGGTGAGCCAGTGCATGTGCGCGAGCTCGCCCGTGGCCTGCTCGCGCGCCTGCGAGACGAACGGGACGTAGCTCAGCTGCGGCAGGCCCGTCACCTGGTCGTCGTGGCTCCTGACCGCGAACACCTCGTGGAAGGGGACGAGCAGGTTTGCGCCTCGGAGCGAGCGTCCGCGCAGGTCGTCGCCGGCGTAGGGGGCGAGCTCCCAGCCGCTTTGAAGCCGCCGCTGGAGTGCGGACGGGTTCGCCTCGAGCACGATCATCGTCCGCGCCGCCGCGATCCCGTCCGAATATCTCAAGTCAGTCACGGTGTCCTCCTGTCGCCTTGGAGCGGGTGAAGAGTCGGCGCGGGCATCCGCCGCTCGCAGGGCGAGAGCAACGCGCGATGGCTCCCGAGCTCACCCAGCTTGCTCTGCCGCCCGGCAGTCCCTGACCGAGAATGCGCTGCAAGGTGCGGGCTCGGCCGGCGCCTCGTCGGGCTCCGCCGGCGCGGGCTGTGGTGTCGGGACACGGAGAAGGGCTGCGCCAAGCCCAGCTGCGGCCGCCGCGAAGACCGCACCGACGAGGAACGCGAGGTGATAACCGCCGGTGAGCGCCGCCGCGTGGCTCTCTCCGTCCGCGAGGAGCGCATCGGTACGCGACGCCGCGAGGCTCGCGAGCACGGCCAGCCCGAGCGCGCCGCCCATCATGAACGACGTGTTGACGAGGCCGGACGCCAGGCCGGCCTCCGTGGGCTCGACGTCGCCCATCGCCGCGAGGAGAACGGGATTGAAGGCCATGCCCGCGCCGAGACCCAGCAGGATCATGCTCGGGAGAACGTCGGTGGCGAAGCTGCCGTCCACCGGCGCCCGCGCCAGCAGCAGGAGCCCGAGCGCGGCGCAGAGCAACCCGACAGCGAGAGGAGGTCGGATGCCGAAGCGCAGGACGAGCTTCGCGGAGAGGCCGATCGACATCGCGCCCATGACGAGGTTCCCCGGCAGGAAGGCGAGGCCGACCTGGAGCGGGGTGTACCCCAGCACGAGCTGGAGGTAGAGCGCGGTGAGGAAGAACCAGGCGAACATCGCACCGGCCCAGAGGACGCCGACGGCGTTCGCGACGGCAATGTTGCGAAGCCGGAAGAGGCGCAGCGGCACGAGCGGCGAGCGCACGCGCGCCTCGATCGCGAGGGAGGTGGCAAGGAGGACGGCCGAGGCCGCGAGCAGGCCTAACGTGCGCGCGGTCAGCCAGCCGACCTGGTTTCCGTTCACGATCGCGTAGACCGCGGTCACGAGCGAGGCCGTGACCGTCACCGCGCCCGCCACGTCGAGCCGTTGCGCGGCGGTCGTGGCGCGCGGTCCCGAAATGACGAGGAGCGTCAGGACGACGACCAGGATGCCGACGGGCACGTTGACCAGGAAGATCCAATGCCAGTCGAGCGCATCCGTGAGGACGCCGCCAAGTAGGACGCCGAGCGAGCCGCCGCCGGAGGCGACGAAACCGAAGATGCCCATAGCCTTCGCCCGCTCGACGGGGTCGGTGAACAGCGTCATCATCAGCGACAGGGCGACTGCCGAGACGACCGCGCCGCCGACGCCCTGCACGGCGCGCGCGCCGATGAGCAGGCCCTGCGAGCCGGCGAAGCCGCACACGGCCGAAGCGCACGTGAAGAGCGCGACGCCCGCCAGGAAGAGCCTCCGATGCCCGAACAGGTCGCCGAGCCTCCCGCCGAGCAGGAGGAAGCCTCCAAACGTGATCAGGTAGGCGTTGACGACCCACGCGAGCGACTCTTCCGAGAAGCCGAGATCCGCCCGGATCGATGGGAGGGCGACGCCGACGATCGTGACGTCGAGGACGATCATCAGGTCGCCGAGGCAGAGGATGAGGAGCGCTAGCCAGCGCCTGTCGCTAAGGCTAGCCCGGCCCTTTTCCTCGACCCGCAGACTCTCGAGGTGAGCGTCAGCACCCACCCGGAGTCACACCCCTTGCAACTGCTCGCCTCGGGGGTGATACGTGAGCAGGGCGACGCCGGTGCGAGTCGTTTTCGCGTCGCTCAGCCTCAGGTCATGCTTGTCGTTCCCCTCTCTGAAGAGGTGCTTCCCCTCCCCGAGCGTCACCGGGAAGACCATCAGCCGGTATTCGTCGACCAGTCCGTGCGCGTGCAGCACGTCGACGAGCTCACCGCTGCCGTAGATCAAGAGGTCGCCGCCCGGTTGCTCCTTTAATTGCGCGACCGCGCCGGCAAGATCTCCCTTCAGCAGCGTCCCATTCCACGGGAGCGGCTCCTTCAGGGTCCGCGAAGCAACGAACTTCGGAAGCGTGTTCATCCGGACCGCGAACTCGCCCTCGGTTTCCTCCATTGACGGCCAGGCGGCCGCGAAGCCCTCGAAGGTCACACGCCCCAGCAACAGCGCATCGCTCGCGAGGAGCTGTTCGGATTGGACCTTCGCGAGCTCGTTGTCGAAGTACTGGTTCGACCAGCCCCCGTGCTCGATCTCGCCGACGCCGCCCGGATCCGTCATCACGCCGTCAAGGGTCACGTACTCTGCAGCAACCACCCTCCCCATTCGGCTACCTCCTCTTCGTTTACGGCGTCTCTGGCTCTCGTTGTGGGGCTGCCAGGACGCGTCAGCTCGCTCGCTCCGCAGTGGCGTACCTGATGTGAGTGACTCCGGGCGCCTCGACCGCCTCCACCTGCCGAAGCCTCGGTGTCGGCTCGCCGAGGTTGTCGAACAGCCGCGCGCCACCGCCCAGCAGGATCGGCATTACGGAGACGAGAACGTCGTCGAGCAGGCCCGCGGCGAGAAACTGCTGGACGACCTTGGCGCCGCCGCCGATCGACACATCCCGGTCGCCGGCCGCTGCTCGGGCTTGCTCCAGCGCGGAATCGATGCCCTCGGTGACGAAGTGGAACGTCGTTCCACCTTGCATCTCGAGCGGCTCGCGCTGATAACGGGTGAGGACGAAGACCGGGTGATGGTAGGGCGGGTTGTCTCCCCAGTAGCCCTTCCATTCGTCCTCGCGCCACGGTCCCGGGCCGCCACTGAACATGCCCCGGCCCATGATCGTTGCGCCCACGTTGCCGAGGATCTCCTCGGCGATCGGCGTGCTCGCGTTGATCTCGCCGCCTTCTTCTCCGTGCCCCTCGCGAAACGCCTTGAGCGGGAGCAGCCACTGGTGAAGTTGCTCGCCGCCGATCCCGAGCGGATCCTTCTCGCTCTGGTCCGGCCCGGCGACGAAGCCGTCGAGCGACATCGTGATGGTCACCTTCACCCTGCTCATCGCCCTCCGCTCGGTTCTCGCGCCGGCACTGGATCACGCCACTCATGTGCGGCTCCTCTCGACTCCGTGGTTCTGGCCAGAGTGCACGTCAACTGTGGTTCGTGTCGATGACCTCGGAGGTAATGGCTTAATTCGCGTGCCGACTTACGATTGACCCGTGACCGTCGCTGTCGGCCGGCCGCCTGTCGGGGTGATGCTTCGTGAGTGGCGCTGTCGCCGTCGGCTGAGTCAGCTCGAGCTTGCGCTGGAGGCGGACGTCTCGTCGAGGCACCTGAGCTTCGTCGAAACCGGCCGCTCGCGTCCGAGCGCGGAGATGGTGCTCCACCTCGCCAAGCGACTCGACGTGCCGCTCCGCGAGCGCAACGACCTGCTCTTGGCCGCAGGCTATGCGCCGGCGTACAGACAGTGTGAGCTCGACGCCACCGAGCTGCGTCCCGTGCGCGACGCGATCGAGCAGGTGCTGACGGGGCACGAGCCGTATCCAGCGGTCGTCGTCGATCGGCACTGGGGTCTTGTGTCGGCCAATCGTGCGCTTGCGTCGCTCGTCGAAGGAGCCGCGGCACACCTGCTCGAGCCGCCCGTGAACGTGCTCCGGCTGAGCCTGCATCCCGAGGGTGTTGCGCCGCGGATCGTCAATCTCGCGCAGTGGCGCGCGCAGCTGCTGGAGCGCCTACGACGGGCCGCGCTCGCGACCGGCGATCCCGCGCTGGACGCGTTGCACGACGAGCTTGCCTCCTATCCGGGCGGCGACGTCGGAGACCCTCACGGCCTTGTCTCTCCCGAGGTCGCCGTGCCGCTGCGATTGCGCGCTCGGGGCGCGGAGCTCTCGTTCATCAGCACGAGGACAAGGTTCGAAAACGCCCTCGACGTGAGCGTCGGCGAGCTCTCGATCGAATCGTTCTTCCCGACCGACGAGCGGACGACAGACGCCATGCGCACCACCGCTCGAGAGACGCGACCCTTCAGCACACCCTGGGGAGGTTCCTTAGGCAAGACGACGGCGCCGTCACCCGGGCGCCACGACGCCGCAGTGTCCTTTGGGGTCTGATCTCTCCCCACCCAGGGGAGACGAAGGAGCTGATCATGAGAACCGACAACACCCAGCGCAGCGTGCTGCTGCTCGGCAAGAGCCAACTCGTCCTCGACGAGTCGGTCGCCGGTCTCCGCGCGCTCGGTTACGAGGCTGAGGGTACGAATGACTTCACCGACGTCACCGGCCGGTTCGATATGAAGCAGATCGACCTGGTCGTCTTCGGCGGACAAGTCCCCGCGGACCGCAGGGCCGAGCTGAGAGACGAGATCGGCGCTTGCGAGCCGGCTGTCATCTTCGTCCAAGGCCTGGCCGGCATCCCGGGCCTCATCATCAACCAGGTCCGGGGCGCTTTCGCGGCGAGCCACCAAGACCCCGCCCACGCACCGGCGTACAGGCCCGATGACCGGTCGATCCGGCTGACCCTCGCGGACCCGGCCGATGTCAAGGTGACCGTCTGGTGGCAGACCTCGTTCGTGCCGCCAGACCCCAGAAGCGATTCGCTCCTGCTCCTCGACGACGAGCTTTCCCGCGGTGATCACGCGATCCCGGTCCCGGATCACGTCCCGCCGAAGGCCGCCTTCGCCACCGTGGAGATAGACGCGGCGATCTACGCGTTCAGCATCGCCACGAGTGATTAGTCGGGCTGTGCCTCGCTGACCGCGGCGCTCAAGGCTTCCGCGGTTTGCCGGTCGGCCGGGTAGAAGGCCACGATCGAGAGTTCGGCGAGTGTGAGGTCGCGGGCCGTTCCGAAGGTGCTGAAGGTGCAGAAGAGGGCGAGGTCGTTGTCGTCGAGGCGAAGCTCGTGCTTGAGCATGATCTCGTTCGGCGACGGCACCTCGGCCCGATCCTCCTCGGCGGCCACCCCGGGGTAGGCGGAGAGCTCCTCGTAGAGAGCTTCGAGCTCGGGATCGCGCGTTGCCTCGATCTCGCGGCGGAGCCGCGCGAGCAGGAAGCCGCTCCAGTCGGCAAGATTGGAGATCTGCGGCGCCAGCCCGTCCGGGTGCAGCGCGATCCTGAGCGCGTTCGCCGGCGGCGCCCGGAGCTCGGGCGCCACGTTGTGGTTCACGTAGGCAACGCCGCGGTTCGAGGCGACGACGTTCCAGTGGCGGTCGACCACCACCGCCGGATAGGGCTCGTGCGCGGCTAGGAAGCGGTCGAGCGCCTCGCGGATTGGCGCCATCTCGCTCTCGTCGAGGGACCGCTCGCCGAAGACGGGCGCGAAGCCGGCCGCCAGGAGCAGGCGGTTGCGCTCGCGCAGCGGGATGTCGAGGCGCTCGGCGAGGTGGAGGACCATCTCGCGGCTCGGCTGCGCGCGCCCCGTCTCGATGAAGCTGAGATGCCGCGCCGAGATCGCCGAGCGCAGGGCGAGTTCGAGCTGGCTGAGGTTGCGCCGCTGCCGCCACTCGCGAAGCAGCACCCCCGCCGAAGGGGCACCCTCGGGAACGGCCATGCCGGGACCCTAGCCGCGGGCTATCCGATTTGCGACCAACGCAACCGTACTCGCCGCCTTACGCCGGAGGTAATCGACGCGCGAACCCGGCGTAGGCACGATCGGACGCGGCCTGATCAAAGCGAGCTCGGAGGTGCAAAGGTGGAAACCCGCGAACGCGAAGCCCGGCTCGAGGAGCTCTTCGTCGTCGGCACATGAATTGGGAAGCGAGAGCAGGCGAGTCGTCCAGTTTCACACTTACTTGAGCATTCAAGGAGGTCACGATGTGGGCGAACGAGCACAGCATTGAGACCACCGCTGCACCGGAGCAAGTCTGGCGGCTGTGGGCTGACGTCGCCAGATGGCCCGACTGGAACGACGACATTGAGCGGATCGAGTTGATCGGGCCGTTCGCGGCCGGCAGCAAGATCGTGATGACGCCGATCGGACATGAGCCAATCGAGCTCCGGAATCGCAGAGGCCTTGGAGCCAGAGCTCTTCGTCGACGAGGCGGACCTGGGCGAGATCGTCGTCCGGACGACCCATCGTGTCTCGCGCATTGACTCCGACCGGGCACGGGTCACTTACCGCATGGAGATCAGCGGCCCCGCCTCCGACACGCTCGGGCCCCAGGTAGGCCCCGAGATCAGCGGTGACTTCCCACAAACCATCGCCGCGTTGGTCGGGCTCGCCGAGGCGTGACGCCGAGTAGTTCGCTCCGGCGATGACTTCTTCTCCGTGACAGAGTCTTCAGCGTTGATGGCTGAGCTTCTGGAGGACCTTCGTGATTCGCTGACGGGCGACGTGCTTGTCGAAGGTGACCGTGAGTACGAGCGGGCGCGCCTTTGCTTCAACCTATTGATCGATCGGCGCCCGGCGGCGATCGTCCGCTGCGTCGATGCGAACGACGTGGCGACGGCCCTTGCCTTCGGCGAGGCCCGAGGTCTCGAGATTGCGGTTCGGGGCGGGGGCCACAACCCGGCCGGCCACTGCGCGGTCGACGACGGCCTGGTGATCGACCTCTCGCGCATGCGGGACGTCCATGTCGATCCCGAGAAGCGGATTGCAACCTCCGAGGGCGGCGCCAGCTGGCTCGACTTCGACACTGCGACTCAAGCTCACGGCCTGGTCACGCCCGGCGGCGTCGTCGGCTCGACCGGCGTCACGGGTCTCACCCTCGGAGGCGGGATCGGGCACCTGACCGCGCAGTGCGGGCTCACCTGCGACAACCTGATCGCGGCCGAACTGGTCAGCCCGGCCGCGGGGATCGTCCACGCGAGCGACGATCAGAACCGCGAGCTGCTCTGGGGGCTCCGCGGAGGGGGCGGCAATTTCGGCGTCGTCACCCGGGCCGAGTTCCGGCTCCATCCGCTCGAGCGGGTCGTCGGCGGGCGGCTCGAGTACGAGGGAGAGGGGGTGGCCGAGGCGCTCCGCCGCTTCCGCGAGCTCGCGATGGGCGGCGCGCGCGAGCTCAGCATCCAGGCCCAGCTCACCACCGACGCGTCGCTCGCGCCGCAGCTCGTCGTCGTCCCCTGCTACACGGGCGCGGGCGAAGATCCGGAAGCGCTCCGGCCGCTGCGCGCGGCGCCCGGCCTCGCCAACGACGGCGTCCGGCGCCAGGGCTTCCTCGAGCAGCAGCGCATCTTCGATCCCGGCTACGGCGTCGACCGCAACTACTGGAAGGGCCACTTCGTCGCGGAGCTGCCGGACGAGCTGATCGACGACCTGCTTCGCCGCATGACCGTGCTCGGCCGCCCGCCCGGTGGACTCCTGATTGAGTCGCTCCACGGCATGCCTAAGGATGTCGACCCGGCGAGCGCCGCCCTCGGCTACCGCCAAGCCGCCTTCAATGTCAGCGCGATGGCGAGCTGGACCGACCCGGCCCGCGACGACGAGAGCATCGACTGGGCGCGCACGACGGCGGCCGCAATCGAGCCCTGGTCGATCAGCGGCGGCTACGCCAACTACATGCAGGCAGACGAACCCATCGACCGCGTCCGCGCCGCCTTCGGCCCCGACTCATTCGCGCGCCTCCAGGCTCTGAAGTCCCGCTACGACCCGGACAACGTCCTGCACCGCAACCAAAACATTCCGCCGGGCTTAGCAGCGTCGGGCGATGGCGGCGCACATCGGCCACCCTCGGCCTAGGCCGTCCAGATCGTCAGGCACGCGATCGGCACCGGGAAGCCGCCTACCCGCACGGCGTCTCCGCGACGTCGAGTCGATCCCTGAGGCAGGTCGTAGGGCCGAGGCACAGGGCTCGCAGGATTCGGATCTGACGGTAACGGCTTGGGCGCTGACTTCACCCCGGGCGTGAGCCTGGGCTGCGACGGGTTCGATGCCGAGCTCGATCACGAACTGGAGTTCGACGGTCCCGGAACACCTGTGCCGCACTGCTAACAACTGCCGGCATCTGATCGCTGCGGAGGCGGTTTCACTAATCGAGTGGCTTCCGGTCGATCAGCAGGGTCGCCTAGACGGAGACGCGACGGCATCGGCCGCGAGAGCGACGGCTACGTCTTCCGCCGAAACGTGATGTGAAGGTCGTCGACCTCCCTGCGCCCGCTGCGTCGCGTCCTCTGCCTTACCCCGCAGGTAATCGACTCCGCCGGCCGGCGTGGGCACGATCGGTGCGATGCTGGGCCCGCGCAGGAACCGAGCAGAGGCGCGATGAGCAGAGTGTTGCCGACGCAGATCGGCACCTCGATCGCTGACCGGCGCCGGTCCATAGCCGCGCCGGCGATGTGGGCGATCGCCGCTGAACGCGCCCGATGCATCGCGCCTTCGAACGATCGATGAATTCCGCCGCCCCGCCCCGTCTGAATCTCAGAACAATCGAGCGACCGACGGAGGTCGAGATCCCGGGATTCCGATGGCCAGCCTCGACACCCCGCTCGACAAGGAGGGCGCCGTGAACGCAGCCGTACCCCCAACCGCACCTGACCCGCGCCGCTGGTGGGCGCTGGCCCTGCTCTGCGGCGCCTTCTTCATGGTCATCCTCGACGCCGCGATCGTGACCGTGGCCCTGCCCTCGATCGAGAGGGAGCTCGACTTCTCGGCCCAGGGCCTGCAGTGGGTGGTCAGCGCCTACGCGCTCACCTTCGCCGGGCTGCTCCTGCTCGGCGGGCGGGCCGCCGACCTGCTCGGGCGCCGCCGCGTCTTCATGGTCGGCGTCGTCGTCTTCACGGCGGCCTCGCTGCTCTGCGGGCTCGCCTGGTCGGATACGGCCCTGATCGGCGCCCGCGGCTTCCAAGGGGTCGGCGCTGCGATCATGACTCCGAGCGCGCTCTCGATCATTACCACCACCTTCGTGGAGGGCAGCGAGCGGAACAGGGCCCTCGGGATCTGGGGCGCTCTCGGCGGCATCGGCGCCACCACGGCCTGGCTGATCGGCGGGCCGCTCGTCGACGGCCTCGGCTGGGAGTGGATCTTCTTCATCAACATCCCCGTAGGCCTCGCCGCGCTCGCCCTCTCGCCCCTGCTCCTGCGCGAGAGCCGGGCGACGATGGCTCGGCGAAGCTACGACCCCGCCGGGGCGCTCACCATTACTGGCGCGCTCGGCCTGCTCGTCTACGCGCTCGTCGAGGCGCCGACCGCCGGCTGGGGATCGACGCAGACGATCGGCCTGCTGGCGGGCTCGGCCGCCCTGCTCGCCGCCTTCGTGCTCGTCGAGTCGCGCCAGCCGGCGCCGCTCGTGCCGCTCCGCATCTTCCGGCGACGATCGATCGTCGGCGCCAACGCCGTCATGCTCGTCTTCGGCACGCTCCCGTACGGGCTCTCTTTCACCCTCACCCTCTACGCCCAGCAGGTATTGGGCTACTCGGCGGTCAAGTTCGGGCTCACCTCGCTCGTCTTCCCCGCCATGGCCGCGCTCGGCTCCATCCTCGGGCAGGCGATCGTGCTCCGGGTCGGCTTCCGGCCGGTCGCGGCGCTCGGCATGGCCCTGATGGGCGGAGGCGCGCTGCTCCTGACGCAGGTCTCCGTCGGCGGCAGCTACTTCGGCGACATCTTCTTCGGCCTGCTCGTCTTCGGCCCCGGCGTCGGCCTCGCCTTCGTCACCGCCTCGATCGCCGCCCTGGCCGGCGTACCCGAGCATGAATCGGGGCTCGCCTCTGGCCTCAGCAACACCGCCTTCCAGATCGGCGCCGCCCTCGGCGTCGCCATCGTCACCACCGTCGCCGTCACCCGCACCCACGACTACCTGGCCGCGCACGCCCACGCGAGCCGACTCGTCGCGCTGACCGAAGGCTTCCAGTCGGCCTTCGCGGTCGTCGCCATCCTCGCCGGCATCGGCGTGGCTCTCGCGCTCCTGCTTCTCGGCCGGCCGCGCGGCGCCCCTCAGGAGCAGCTCGAGCCCGCGGCTGTCCCGGCAAGCGACTGAGCCTGCAAGCCGATGCACGCAGACATTCGCGCGTGCTCTAGGAGGAGCCGCACATTACGACACGGATGGTGTGCGGAAGGCCATCGGCGTTTCCGGCCGGGGCCGGGTCCCCCTCCGTCGCTGAGCGAAGACATAACGCATCATTGACCCATGCCCGGCCTTCCCGCCGAAACGGTCACGCTCCTGTTCACCGACATCGAGGGATCGTCATCGGCTGCGGCGGGCTGGGCCAGCTCGCAATCCAGCACCTGAAGCTCCTCAGCGATGCGGGGGGTCCTAGCCGTCGATCGGGCCGCCGACAAGCGAGCGGGGCGCGCTGGCGCTCGTGCCGACGAGGCCACATCACCCGAGCAGCTCGACGAACCGGCCGAGGTGGTGCCGGACTTCGTCGGCTCGAACGAGACGCTCGCTCACGCCAGCACTCGTCACGCGCAAAGGCTGCATCGTGCAGGTCGGAGAGGCGACGGGAACCCTTCATTCGCACTTGGACGCGTTCCGCACGAGGCGTCGTTTACGACCTCGATCTGGGCTCACGTCGGTCCGGACCTCTCGTATGGAGATCACAAGCGGCGTTCCATCGTCGCTTGTCGAAACGAGCGTGTGCGCGCCGTCTAATCGTGGACAACGCGGAGTACGACGTTGCCGGCGCTTCGCCCTCGCCATGCTGCGCGCGAATGCCGCGGCTGTACGTGGCCTGTCAGGTTGCCGCCGGAGAGATCGACGCGCGTCAGGGGATCGACGTGCACGCAGCCCGCCGCGAAGGAGGCGGCCCTGCCGCGGCGTCGTGACGGTTCCAAGCATCGTAGAAGCGGTCGATCATCGCGGCCCTCCCCTCAGGCATCGGACTAGATCCCGAGCGCGGCGATCACCAGACGAGCGACCTTCGCGCCGGAGTACTGCTGCTGGCCGGTGATCAGGCGCCCGTCGCGAACGGCGAAGGGCTTGAGCAGGCCGCCCTGGATGTAGTTGGCGCCGCGCTTGCGGAGCTCATCCTCGATCCGGTAGGGCATCACCTTCTGCCCGACCGCCTGGTCCGAGTAGTCCTCCTCGACGTTTGCAAACCCGGTGAGCGTCTTCCCGGCGACGAGGTAGGAGCCATCCGACAGCCGCACGTCGATCAGGGCCGAGACGCCGTGACAGAGGACGGCGGTCGGCTTCTCGGCCTCGTAGAAGGCGGCGATTGTCTGCTTGAGGTCCTCGTTCTCGCGAAACGAGAACATCGGCGCGAAGCCACCGCACACCACGATCGCGTCGAATTCGTCCGGATCGAGGTCGGCGAGCCGCGGGGTGTCCTCCAGCAGCGCAACGAGCTCCGGCGTGTTCAGAAAGCCCATCGAGATCAGGTCGTCGGCCGACCACTTCGACTCGTCGCGCGGGTCGGAGAGCGCGTCGAGCTCGACCCTGCCGCCGTCGGGGCTGGCGATCGTGACGTCGTAGCGAACCTGGTTGAACTCGTAGTAGGGATGCGTGAGTTCGGCAGCCCAGAAGCCGATCGGCCAGCCGGTCGTGGTCGAGGTCGTCGGGTTGGCGACGACCATCAGCACCTTCGGACGCTTGCTGGTCGTCACGTCGATGATCTCGTGATGCTGATCCGCGCCCTGCACGGTTGCCATCTCGGTCTCCTTCCGGTGGCGGGAGCCGGTGCGACTCTGTTGTGAGTCGATCGCCAGGTGACGGTAGGCGCGGCACCGTGGGCTGAACAAGCGCGAGTTGTTGTTCGGCGACAACCTCTGCTTGTACGGCCCTCAGTTCGACCGGTCGTACACTCGCTTCTGTGGCGACTCCCGACCTGCGCCAGATGCGCTACTTCGCCGCCGTCGCCGAACGCGGCAGCTTCACCGGCGCCGCCCGGGAGCTGCATGTCGCCCAGCAGGCGGTGAGCCAGCAGGTCAAGGCGCTCGAGCAACTGCTCGGCGTCAGCTTGCTCGAGCGCAGTTCGCGACGGGTCAAGCTGACGCCCGAGGGAGCGGTGTTTCTCGCCGACTGTCGGCGCGTGCTGGCCGGCGCGGACCGCGCCGCGCGGCGGGTGCAGGCCGCTGCCCGCGGCGAGGCCGGAACGCTGCGCGTGGCCTACACGCTCGTAAGCGCCTTCGAGACCGTGCCACTACTCCTCGACCGGCTCGACCGCGACTATCCGCTGCTGAAGGTCGACGCTCGCGAGGTCTTCGGCTGCGACGTCACCGCCCTCTTGCGCGACGGCGGCTGCGATCTCGCGCTCGCGCCGCTCACGTCCTACCCCGAAGACATCCGCCAGCGAACGGTCCGGCGCGAGGTCGTGCGCGTCGCGGTCGGAGAACAGCATCGCTTCGCCGAGCTGGAGCAGATCGAGCTGGTCAGGCTGCGCGAGGAGACGCTGGAGCTGTGGCCGCACGAGATGGCGCCCGGCTACTACGACGCGGTCATCGCCGCCTGCCACATGGCCGGCTTCGAGCCCACGATCGACCAGCACGGAGCCGGCTCGACCGTGTGGGGTTACATCGCAGAAGGCCGCGGCTTCGGCCTCGTCGTCAGCTCCTTGATCGAGCAGCTTCCGCGCGGGATCAAGCTTCTCGACCTCGTTCCACCCCGCCCTATGCTCACCGTCAACGCCGTCTGGCGACAGGACCACCAGCTCCCTGCGGTCGACCGCTTCTTCGAAACCGCCAAACAGCTCGCGCAGGAGCGTCACTGGTCCTAACCGCGCGGGCGCGAGCCCGCTTCCGGTTCAACGACAAGCACCCGTTGTCGCCAAACAAGGACTTGCGCTTGTTCAGCGGCTCGTGCAGCGCCTACCGTCGTCGGATAGCCCATCGCTCCGCACGCAACGCGAAAGGAGCTACCCATGACCGTCGTTTCGACGCTGGATGTCCACGCTTTGACCGCGCAGGAGTACCGGGCGGTCATGGACGAACTGGGGGTCGAGACTCGACCCGAAGCCGGTATCTACCTCCATCTGACCGCTCCCACCGATTTCGGCTTCCGCGTCGTCGAGATCTGGGACGAAAAGGAGGGCTTCGATCGATTCATGGAGCGGCGCTTGACCGCGGCTAGCGAGGCGATCGGTTTGGACCGAGAAATGACGATCGCGGTCACTCCGCTCCATAACTTCTTCGCACCGCGGCTCACCGAGCTGCCGACTGTTGTGGCATCCCTGCCGGGGAGGAGCGGCGAACGCACT
This sequence comes from Actinomycetota bacterium, assembly GCA_046725655.1. Lineage (GTDB taxonomy): Bacteria > Actinomycetota > Thermoleophilia > Gaiellales > Gaiellaceae > 13-2-20CM-68-14. The sequence goes on from JBKOYZ010000118.1 coordinate 15,717, forward strand.
CACGCCATTGGGAAGATCGACGTCAAGACCTATGAGCCGACCCCGTACGACGAGCCCGCGGAGGGGCCAGGGCTGGTCCGTATCCGCGTTGCCGAGGACTTCTCCGGCGACATCGAGGGCCGGGGCGCGGCCGAGTTCCTGCAAGCCACCCGCGATGAGGAAGAGGCGAGCTTCGTCGGCGTCGAGCGGGTGACGGGAAGACTCGGCGGCAAGTCGGGAACGTTCGTCCTCCAAGACCAAGGGGCGCTGAAAGGCACGACCGTGTCCGGCACGTGGTTCGTCGTCCCGGGGTCCGGCACCGGTGAGTTGCAAGGACTGCGCGGCGACGGCGGCTTCGATGCGGAGCTTGGCCAGGGAGCGGACGTCACGCTCGACTACTGGTTCGAATGAGTGGTGAGCTCGAGGGCAAGGTCGGGATCGTCACTTCCCGTGGGCATCGTCGTTCGGCAGCGACTTCAACTACGACCTCCAGGTGTCGTTCACCGAGGAGCAGCAGCAGTCGGAGTCGTCAAGCACAACTTCCGTGCAATGGATACCCGCAGCGATCTCAGCGACGAACAGACTCTTGCGTCTATGGCACGGACCGCGCCACTCGGGCGCGACGAGACGGTGATGCAAGGGATGGGTGACCTCCACGCTGCCGTCTGGTACCGCCGCCATGACGAGTACGACAGCGCATGAGCGAGCGGCGGAGGGTCGTAGAGGCCGCTAACAGGATCCGGCCGCTAGCTGCGGGGCGCGGTCGTCAAAGGCCCACGATGGGACTCATAAACGCAAGGGAGGTACTCCGCGATGGCTGAGAGGAAACTGGTAAGAAAGGCACGCAGAAGTCGACCAAGACCACTCCCGCGGCCAACAAGAAGCCCAAGGCATTCACGGCCGAGGAACGAGCCGCGATGAAGGAGCGCGCCCAAGAGCTGAAGGCCGAAGCACGCCGCGGGTCGCGCGCAAAGAAGGCGGACGGTGAGAGCGACGTGCTCGCGAAGATCGCCGAGATGCCGGAACCGGATCGCGCCATCGCCGAGCGGCTCCACGCCATCGTCAAAGCCAGCGGGCCGACCCTCTCGCCGAGAACCTGGTACGGGATGCCCGCGTACGCCAAGGACGACAAGGTGGTCTGCTTCTTCCGCCCCGCGCATAAGTTCAAGGATCGGTACGCGACCTTCGGCTTCAACGACAAGGCGAACCTCGACGAAGGCGCCATGTGGCCGGTCGCCTTCGCGCTGACGAAGTTGACCCCCGCCGACGAGGCAACAATCGCCGCGCTCGTAAAGAAGGCGGTGGCCTGAGGCGCAGCCTTCGAGGGCATAAGCACGTGGTTGCAAAAGGGCACGACCGCTTCCGCGCAGGTCCCCGAACGGACGAAAGGAGCACGATGAACACCGCCACGGCTAGCACTGCGAACAGGCTCGAGATCCGGGTCGAACGGGTCTTCGACGCGCTGCGCAAGCGATGACCGAGACGACGAAGAACGCGGCTACGGCGGGTCGAGGCCGGCTTGCGGACGTGATCGCAACGCGCGGCGGCACAGCGGCGCCGGAGGCGCCGTTCGTGATCGAGCACCGCGAAGCGCTGATCTACATGCTCTGCGAGGCCGCCGAGCTCGAGCACGGGATCATGTGCCAGTACCTGTTCGCGGCCTTCTCCCTTAAGCGCGAAAACGAGGAACTGAGCGGCGACGCGCTCGAGGCGGTGATTCGCTGGCGGAGGGTGATCGCGCACGTCGCGACCGAGGAGATGCTTCACCTCGCGCTCGTGCAGAACCTGTTGTCGGCGATCGGCGCCGCTCCCCACCTCGCCCGCCCGAACCTGCCCGCGCCGGCGCGTCACTACCCCGCCGGCGTCAACCTCACCCTGGTGCCGTTCAGCGAGCCCGCACTGCGCCACTTCATGTTCCTCGAGCGCCCCGAGGGCATGGAGCTGAAGGGCGCAAAGGGGATCGACGCTCCGGTGCACGAGGCGGTGCCGCTGATGGCGGAGCGGGACATCGTTCCCCAGCCGCAGGACTTCGCGACGGTCGGCCACCTCTACCGGTCGATCGAGCGCGGCATCGACCACCTAGCGGAGAAGTTCGGCGAGCAGAACCTGTTCGTCGGCCCGCCGCGAGCGCAGGCGAGCAGCGAGAACTTCCACTGGCCTGAGCTCGTTGCCGTCGCCGACGTCGCCTCGGCCCACCGAGCAATCGACACGATCCTCGAGCAGGGCGAAGGGGCGCGGGGCCACTGGCAGAACGCCCACTTCGGGCAGTTCGTCCGGATCCTCGACGAGTACCGCCAGCTGAAGGCGGCGAACCCGGGCTTCGAGCCGACACGGCCGGTCCTCTTCGCGACCGTGCGCCCGTCCCAGCACGACGATGAAGTCCCTCGGATCGCAGAGCGCGTCACCTCGCGCTGCACCGACCTGTTCAACGTCGGCTACGAGGTCCTGCTCCAGTTGCTGCAGCGCTACTTTGCCCACACCGAGGAGACCGACGCACAACTGGCGACCCTGTCGCGCGCGGCGATCGCACTCATGGTCGGCGTGCTCAAGCCGCTCGGCGATCTGATCACGACACTCCCGGTCGGGCCAGAGCACCCGGCTATGACGGCGGGCCCGAGCTTCGAGCTCTTCTACGAGAACGACTACCTGCTGCCCCACCGCGAGGCCGCCTGGGCCCTCCTCGAAGAGCGCGTGCGCGAGGCGGCGAACTTCTGCGACCTAATACGGGAGATCAGCGACCAGTCCGTCGCCACCGAGCTCGAGCACGTACGGACAGCGCTGCTCGGCGTCGCCGACTCGCTTGCCAGCCACTTCGGCGATTGGGGCGCCGTCAGCCGCTTCGCCGTCCGCGAGCCCGCCAAGGAGAGCACAGCGGCCGACGGCGCCGTGATAGCCGGAAAGGAGCAAATGGCAGACCAAGTCACATACGAACAGGACATCCGCCCGTTGTTTCGCGACGGCGACATCCAGTCCATGTCGTTCGCGTTCGATCTCTCCTCGTACGAGGACGTGCGCGCGAACGCCGAGGCGATCTACGAGAGGCTCGCCGCGGGAACCATGCCCTGCGACGGCCGCTGGCCGGCGGAGGATGTCGAGCGCTTCCGCGCCTGGATCGACAACGGCTCGCCGCAGTAGCGTCCGCCCAAGCCGGTTTTGGAATCAGGGGGACTCGCCGAAGCGTCGAAACGACAGGCCAGCAGGCGCCGCTGCTGGATCACGATGCCTACTTCCTCGATACCGTGGGACGGCATCACCGTAGAGGCCGGTAACGGTCCGCCCGACGTAACGAACCAAGTCGCGATGACGAGCATTCAGCCGGAGCTATGGGTCGAGAGCCCACGTGACGCACTCGCTTTCTACGAAGCCGCGTTCGGCGCGATCGTCCTACACCGCGTCGGCGAGGCAGACGACCTCGTCGCGCAACTCGCCGTCGGCGGCGCTGCGTTTTGGGTGGCGGGAACGTCAGCCTCGATGAAGCGGCTCAGCCCGCGCGCGATCGACGGGGCGACCAGCCGAACGCTGCTCGTCGTCGACGACCCCGACGCCGTCGTCCGCCAAGCGGTCGCCGCGGGAGCGACGGAGACGTCGGCCGCGAGCAACGAGCACGGCTGGCGACTCGGCAGGATCATCGATCCTTTCGGCCATGAGTGGGAGATCGGCACGCCTCTTGGCGCATGGCCGCCGCAGTAGGTGCGCCGTCAGGCAGCCGAAGATGCCGATCGACCCGGTACTCGAGCCGCTCAACACGCTCGTCGGGACGTGGGAGATCGAAGCGACGCATCCGATGTTCCCGTCCACGTCGTCCACGGCATCGCCGAGTTCGAATGGCTCGAGGGCGAGCGGTTCCTCCTCCAGCGTTCCCGTACCGACCACCCCGAGTTCCCGGATTCGCTGATCGTCTTCGGCGCCGACGAGGACGGTCTGTCGATGAACTACTTCGACTCCCGCGGCGTCCACTGCATCTACCAGGTCAGCTTGAGCGCCGGCGTTTGGAGGATGTGGCGGCACTCGCCAGGCTTCTCACAGAAGTTCAACGGCAAGCTCAGCGCTGATGGCAACACGATCGAGGGTGTCTGGAAGTTGGCCCGAGACGACTCGACGTGGGACTACGACCTCGCGATCACGTTCCGGCGCAGATAGCCAGCGCCCGCCAACTCGCATCCGCTCGTCTTAGGCCGAGAGCTCCTGAGGCAGGTTGAACCGCGGGAACGTCTCCGGAGCGACGAAAGCGGTCATCTCGCGGATCAGGTCGCCGAGGTTCCTCGCCGCGAGTGGGACGAGCGCTACGTCCATGACTCCATGCTCGGCCCGGACAAGGTGGCCGTCCTCACCGAGGACGAGGAGGCAATCGATGCGCTTGCCGAGCTCAGCCAGTCGAACACCCAGCGCGGGCTCGTGGTCTCCAACGGCCGGCTCGTCGGGCTCCTGTCGATCAGCGACCTCGCGCGTGCGCTCGAGGCGCCCCCTCGCCGGCGGCGGGCTGTCCAGGCGAGGTGACCTGACTGGCGGGGTTGGTGAAGACGGCGAAGGCCGACGGCCAGTGGACAGGGTGAGTTGGTCACCGCGGCTGAATCTGCACCTTGAGAGCTTCGCCCGAGAAGGCGAGATCGAGCGCCTCCGCAAACCGCTCGATCGGGAAGAGCCGGGACACGAGCGGCTGGACTTTCACGGCTCTGCTTTGCAGCAGGCTGATCGCGTCCGGGAAGCTGTGGCGGCTTGCGAATGAGCCGTAGATCGTGAGGTCGTTTCGATAGATGGCATACGGGCTGATCTCGACTCGCGCGGCCGGTGGGTTCACACCGAAGTAGAGGAGCTTTCCGTTCTTGCGCGCATGCGTTGGCATCTGCGCGACGACCGCTGGTACGCCAGTGCAGTCGGCGATGACATCGAAGCCGAGCGGCGAGAGCTTGGACAACTCTGCGTCGGCAGCGGGACCCGCGATCACGGCTTCGTTCGCACCGAGCCTTCGTGCGAGCTCGAGCTTGTCATCTTTGAGATCGACGCAGACGACGGTGCTTGCGCCTGCGTGGTTCAAGACCTGGAGCATCAGAAGGCCGATCGGGCCGGCGCCGTAGACGAGCGCGCTCGCCCCTAGCTGCGCGTTCAGGCGCTTCACCCCGTACACGACGCATGCGAGCGGCTCGATGAACGCCGCTTCCTCGTAGGGCACGTCTGCAATCGAGTAAACGTTGGTGGCCGGTGCCACGGCGTAGTCGGCGAAGCCTCCGTCGCGGGTGACGCCGATCGCCGTCCAGCGCTGACAGTGGTTCACCTGGCCGCGCTGGCAGAAGAAGCAAGCGCCGCAGAAGATGTTCGGATCGACGGCAACACGGTCGCCAACCGCTACGTTCTCGACGCCGTCTCCCGCTGCGGTGACCTCGCCCACCAGCTCGTGGCCGCCGATGAACGGGTACGGGGACGAGAGGTCGCCTTCGAAGATGTGCTGGTCGGTTCCGCAGATCCCGCAGGCGTGGACTTGTACGACGATCTCGCCGCGGCCGGGCTTGGGGTCGGGCGCCTCGCGTACGTCGACGAGGCGCTCGGCTTGGTAGTAGGCCGCCCTCAACGCACGGCACCGAACGTGAGACCGCGGACGAGCGAGCGTTGAGCGAGCCAGCCGGCGACGATCACCGGCGCAACCGCCAGCGCCGAGGCGGCGGACATCTTCGCCCAGAACAGGCCTTCGCTCGTCATGAAGCCGGAGATGAAGACGGGCAGCGTGCCGGCATTCGGGCCGGTCAGGTTCACGGCGAGCAGGAACTCGTTCCAACTGAAGACGAGCGACAGGAGCGCTGTCGCGCCAAGGCCCGGAGCCGTCAACGGCACGATGATCCGGGTCATGATCTTCGCGAATCCGGCGCCGTCGACGAGGCCGGCCTCGATGATCTCTCTCGGTAGGTCGGCGAAGAACGAACGCATCATCCAGATCACGAGCGGCAGGTTGAGCGCGCCGTAGAGCAGGATCATCCCCAGCCGGGTGTCGAAGAGACCGATGCGCTTGTAGATGACGATGAACGGAATCACCACCCCGACTGCCGGGAGCATCTTCGTCGACAGAACCCAGGAGAGCACCTTCGGCGTCCCCTTGGAGGGGTGAAAGGCAAGGCTGTAGGCCGCAGGCAGGCCCAGGCCCAGCGCGACCAGCGTCGAGCCGAATGCCAGCAAGACCGTGTTCTCGAAGTAGCTCAGGTAGTTGGCGTCGAAGACGGCGCGGAAGTTGTCGAGCGTCGCGTGGAAGAAGAAGACCGGCGGGGTCGCCGCGGCGTCCGCCTCGGTCTTGAACGCCGTGAGAACCGTCCAGAAGATCGGGAAGAACACGAACAGCGCGATGGCGTAGGTGGCGAGGTTCAAGGCGAGGACGCCGGGCCGGACGCGGCGGCGACGGCGCCGCAGTGGCCGTGTCTGCGCGGCGCTCACGCCGTCAGCCCCCGTCTGAACGTCCGCGCGAGCAACCGGAGCAGGAGCGCGGCGATGATCGCGCTGACGACGATCGCGATCACGCCCAGCGCCGAGGCGGTCCCGACGTCGTTGCCCTCGGCGATCGTCTGGTAGACGTAGTACGGAATCGTCGTCGTCTCCGTTCCGGGGCCGCCCTGCGTGGCGACGAAGATCTCGCCGAAGAGCTGGAGGACGTAGATCATCCCCAGCAGCACCGCCAGCTCGAGATAGGGGCCGAGGAGCGGCAACGTGATCCGGCGGAACTCCGTCGCGGGCCCGGCGCCGTCGACACGGGCGGCCTCGCGAACCTCGTCCGAGATCCCTTGCAGGCCCGCGAGCAAGATCAGCATCATGAAGGGCGCCCACTGCCAGACGGCCATCGAGATGATCGAGAGCTTCGGGTACTCGGCCAGCCAGTCGACGCGGTCGAAGCCGAGCGAGGTCGTCACCCAGTTGACGAGGCCGAAGATGGGATTCAGGAACAGGTTCTTCTGCACGACGGCGTTCACCGTGGCCATCACGAAGAACGGCGCGATGATCAGCGAGCGCGTGATGCCGCGAAGCGGGAACCGGCGGTTCAGCAGGAGGGCGAGGACGAGCCCCAGGACGAGCGAACCGCCCACGATCCCGCCGGTGATCTCGAGCCAGTTGACGATCGCCGTGCGAACGACGGGATCTTCCGTCAGCTCGTAGCGGAAGTTGTCGAGGCCGACCCACGGGTGCCCGAGCTCGGGCGACGTGAGGATCCAGGTGTGGAAGCTGTACCAGAGCGTGAGCACGAACGGCGCCTGCGTCATCACGACGAGAAAGACGAGCGCCGGCAGCAGGAGCCCAACGCGGTACATCCTCGGCGAGCGCAGGAACACGAGGCGCCTCCCCCGAAGCTGCGCGGCCGGCGGCTCGATGGATGCTGGGCGTACGGTCATCCGCAAGCGTGATCTTGAATCGCCTGCGCCGAGATGAGGGCGAACACCGGCGCGCCCGCCCTCATCCGGCGTCGGAGGGTGAACGTCCCTACTTCAAGTATCCGGCCTGCTGCATGATGCGTTTGACCTGCCGCTGCGACGTGCTGAGCGCGGAATCCACGCTCGTGTGGCCCGCTACCGCCCCCGCGAGGTTCTGCGTCACGAGCGTCCCGATGCGCTGGAACTCCGGGATCCCGACGAACTGCACGCCCGTGTAGGGGACCGGCTTCAGCGTCTGGTGCTTCGGGTCTGCGGTCATCATCGATCGCAAGACGATGTTCGCGAACTTGCCCGCACTCTTCTTGTAGTTCGGGTTCTTGTAGGTCGACACCCGCGTGCCCGGCGGGGCGGCGCCCCAGCCGCTCTTGTTCGCGACGAGCTTGATGTAGCCCTTGCTCGTCGCCCAGGTCAGGAACTTGAACGCAGCGTCCTTGTTTTTGCTCGACCCCTCGATCGCGAGCGACCACACCCATAGCCAGTGCGACCCCCGCGGCGTCACAGCGGTCGGGGCGTACGCGAAGCCGATGTCCTTGGCCACCTTCGACTTCGACGGGTCGGTCAGCTGCCCGGCGGCGACGGTGGCATCGACCCACATGGCCGTCTTCCCCTGCGCCATCGCGGTCTCGCACTCCGTGAAGCCGCTGCTCGTCGCACCCGGCTCGCCGTACTTGCGGACGAGATCGACGTAGAAGTTGACGGCCTTCTTCGTCTCGGATGCCGTCAGCTGCGGTTCCCATTTCATGTTGAACCACCGGCCCCCGAAGGTGTTGATCACCGTCGTCAACGGCGCCCCGAACTCGCCCCAGCCGGGGAGAGCGCGCAGGCAGATGCCGTACTGGTTGCCCCCCGGCTTGTCGAGCTTCTCCGCGAAGGACTTGATCTGCGACCAGGTCGGATGCAGCGGCATCTTCAGCCCCTCCGCTGCAAAGAGCTTCTTGTTGTAGTACGTCATCGAGCTCTCGCCGTAGAAGGGCAAGGCGTGGAGGTTGTTCTTGTACGAGAGGCCCAGCTTCACCTTCTGGATCACGTCACTGAGGTCGTAGGCCTTGGACGCGCGCGGAGCGAGCTTCGAGAAGTACGGCTTCAGGTTGACGATCCACTTCTTCTTCGCCCAGATCGGCACCTCGTAGGTTCCCACCGTCACGATGTCGAACTGGCCGCCGCCCGTGGCGACGTCTGCGGTGACCTTCTGCCGGAGAACGTTCTCCGGCAGCGTCACGTACTTGACCTTGATCCCGTACTTCTTCGTGAAGTTCGAGGTCAGGGACTGCATCACGATCATGTCGCCGTTGTTGACGGTCGCGATCTTCAAGGTTGGCTGGCCGGCGCGCCCCGACGACTGGGCGCTGCCGATCCCAACAAGCAGGGCGAGGCTCAAACCTACGGCACCGCCCAGACTCAGCGCCAGACTGGACAAACGCATCTCTGCTCCCTTCATCGGGTCGTGGCTCCGAGCATCGGCGCCACGGCTTTGCGTCTGCGATGAGATCTGGGTGGTATGCATAACACGCGGCGAAATGCGTGTCAAGCGCCCTAGTTTTGGGAGATTTCGGACATGCGCTTTCGCGCGAAGTGTGGTATTTGTCCGCTCGATGAGCTTGAGTAACACGCCATGAACACGAGGGTCACGATCCACGACGTGGCGAGCCACGCCGGCGTCTCGGCGATGACCGTCTCGCGCGTGATCAACGACAGCCCCCGCGTCAGCGATGACACCCGGAGACGCGTGCAGGCGTCGATCGCCAAGCTCGGGTACGTTCCGAACCGGCTCGCGCACGGCCTGATCCGGCGCAAGACGAGTGCCTTCGGGGTGATCGTGCCGGACGTCGCGAACCCTTTCTTCACGCTCGCCGTGCGCGGAGTCGAGCAGGTCGCCTGGCGCGCGGGTTACCACGTCATCCTCTGCGACACGCAGGGCGACCTCGAGCGGGAGCGCGGCTACCTCGAGGACATGGTCGCGTTCCAGGTGGAGGGCGTGTTGATCGCCCCCGTCGGCGACCGTTCGCGACCGCATCTGCGTCTCCTGACCCGAAACAACGTGCCCTTCGTGCTGATCGACCGCTCGATCGCGGGCTTCGACTGCGATCTCGTCCAGGGTGACAGCGTCGCCGGCGCCCGCCGGCTGGTCGAGCATCTGATCGAGCTCGGCCATCGGCGTATCGGGTTCATCACCGAGACGGCGGACGTCTCGACGGCGCGGGACCGTCTCCAGGGCTATCGGGAAGCCCTCGAGGCTGCCGGTCTCGAGTTCGACCCCGAGCTCGTCGCCGAGACGAGCACGATCGACCCGGAGATCGCCGGCGAGGCGACGTCGACCCTGCTGGGCCTACGGGACCCGCCGAGCGCGATCTTCGCGGTGAACAACATCGCCGTCGTCGGCGTCGTCGAAGCCGCCCGGCAGCACGGGCTCGAGATTCCGGATGACCTCGCGCTCGTCTGCTTCGACGACATCGAGCACGTCTCGCGCCTCCACCCCTTCCTCACCGTCATGGCTCAGCCCGCCGAGACGTTCGGCACGATCGCAACCCAGCTGCTCTTGGACCGCCTCAGCGGCGTTGTGGGGCCGCGGCGGCGGATCGTCGTACTTCCCGCCGACTTCGTCATCCGCAAGTCCAGCGGGGCGCTCATCCCCCAGCCCGAGCGAAGCGCATGATCTTGGGCGGGATCGAAGCCGGCGGTACGAAGTGGGTATGCGCCATCGGTAGCGGCCCCGACGAGATCCGGGAGACCATCACGTTTCCGACCACCGATCCGGAGGAGACGATCGCCCGGGCGGCCGATTTCTTTAACGGCAACGGCGCCCTGGCGGCAGTCGGAATCGGCTCGTTCGGGCCGATCGACATCCAGCGCACGTCACCCACGTGGGGACGGATCACCACGACGCCAAAGGCCGGCTGGGCCGACACCGAGGTCGTCGCCGCGCTCAGCGCGGCACTCGATCTTCCAATCGCCTTGGACACCGACGTCAACGCCGCCGCCCTCGGCGAGCACCGCTGGGGCGCGGCCGTCGGGCTCGACACCTTCTGCTACATCACCGTCGGCACCGGGATCGGTGGTGGGGGGATGGCGAACGGGAACCTGATGCACGGGCTTCTCCACCCCGAGGTCGGGCACATGCGAATCCCGCACGATCGCGCTCGCGATCCGTTCGACGGCGTCTGCCCCTACCACGGCGATTGCCTCGAGGGGCTCGCCTCTGGGGACGCGATCCGCATGCGCTGGGGTCGTTTGCCCGAGAAGATCACCGACGAGCGGGCGTGGTTGCTCGAAGCCGATTACCTGGCTTTCGGACTCATGAACGTGATCTGCGCCCTCTCACCGCAACGGATCATCGTCGGCGGCGGAGTTATGAACCAGCCTTCGCTGCTACATCATGTTCGCAGCCGCGTCCAGGCGTTGGCCTCCGGCTACTTCGAGGCGGCCGAGCTCGGCGACGCGATCGACGACTACCTCGTCCGGCCCGGCCTCGGCGACCAAGCCGGCGTGGTCGGAGCGCTCGAGCTCGCACGGCGGGCACTCGTAAGCGCCGGCGACGACTGACGCGGTACCGAGCGTGCGCTCGGCGAAGCGAGGCGCGGTCGGAGTGGCAAGCTCTTGCGGTGACGCACGACGAGGTCGAGCGGTCTGTGCGGCGACGCCCGGCGCTGCCGAGGCGTATCCGTTCGGGCCGAACACGGCGGTTTACAAGGTCGGCGGGAAGATGTTCGCGCTCGTACCCCGCGACGCGCACCCGCCCCCGCGTGAGCCTGAAGTGCGACCCGGATTGGTCGGACGTGCTCCGCACGGCGTACACGGCCGTTCTTCCGGGTTACCACCTGAACAAGAATCACTGGAACACGATCGTCCTCGATGGCTCCGTTCCAGATGACGAGGTCGAGGAGCTCATCGGCCATTCGTAGGAGCTCGTGGTCGAGTCGCTCCCGAAGCGCGTCCGCGCCGCGATGTAGCGCGTGTGGGTGCCGAAAACTCTGTTCGACGAGCTCTATCCTCGAGCCGTCAGCGCTGTTCGGGATCACCAATGGCGCCGCAAAAGAAGCAATCTTGTCGGCGCCCCTGCTCGAGTGGGCTCTCCGGGGGTGCCTGGGTCAAACCGAGGAACAGCCCACGCGCTTGGCGCGCCCGGAACGGACGCGCCGCAGCGTTCTTGCTAGCTGGCCGTGATCGAGCCGAAGAGCCCATGGCTCTCGTCGTCCGCGTGGGGTGCACAAACACGATTCCTCTGCAAATCCAGGGGATTTCGCAAACGGTGGGTCGTGCACGTGACGCCCTCCCCGGAACTCGATGCCTCTCTCCATTCCGGAAGCCGCCCAGTGCCCGACCAGAGACACGTGAGTTTCTGGGGCGGCGGCAGAGCGATCCGACGGTCAACCTCTCAGTCTTTCGGCGTCATCCGTGTCATGCGTCAGCACTGAGTTCCGCCCGCAAATCGGGATGATCACGAGGTGTGAACAGGGTTCTGGCACCCACACGACTGGGTGATCACGCTCCACTGCGAAGCCAGCTGCCCCTTCGTCCCCTACAGGTCGAGGACTGGGAGGTCGACGATCCGGCCGGCGAGCCACTCAAACGCGTGCGCGAGATCCGCGACGAGATCGAACGACGCGTGCAGGAGTTCGTCGAGACGCGCCTCGACGATGTCCGGACCGACCGCACCGCGCACGAGCTGCGACTTGAGAAGCTGATCCCCTCCCTCGTCGAGGAGTTCGGCGACGAGAAGCCGGCCGAGGAAATCCCGCGCCTGCGCCGACGCCGTCCTCACCGAACTGATCGACGTGCCTGTTCGCCGGTTCGTGCCCACGATCGCGCACCGCCGCGCCCGCGAGTGCCTGCTCGACGGCAGCTGCGCCTCACTCGTCGCGTCTACCTAGCCCTCCGCACTCCCAAGCCAGACGGTGCTTCTTGACGGCTGTCGCCTGTCAGAGTCGTTCGGTCAAGTCCTGTGGGCCTTCGGGTTCGGCAGGACTTGGCGTTTGTGGCCGCCCAAAGCGCTGCTCTAGAACGGGTACGGAGTAAGGCTCCACGCCGCCGTCGTGTACCAGACCCCGAAGGCAAGGCTCGTCCCGGCGAGAGCGGGCGCAGCAGCGCCGAACGCCGCGCGGGCGGGACGTGACGCGAGCATCAAGCCGAAGCCGATCGAGAGGATGCTCATGGAGACGGCCGTGAAGACGGAGAGCAGCGCGAGCGAGGTGACCGCGAGAGCCGTCGTAGGAACCGAGGCGAGGACGAGTACGCCGACGCCCGCGCTTCCGCCCATGCCGTGTACGAGCCCAATCGCGAAGGCTCCCCTGCGCGTGCGAGCACCGTGCGCGTGCGGGTGCGCATGGAAGCAGAGCTCACCGCGGCGCCAGCGGACGAGGAGTCGGAGCGCGAGGTACACGATGATGAATCCGATCGCGCTCTCCGCCGCATGCTGGACCCCGCGCGGAAGAGCGCTGTTGAAGAGAATGAGCGGAAGCCCGAAGGCGAACAGCGTCGCCGCGTGGCCAAGGCCCCAGGCGAGCCCGAGCTCGCCGGCGCGGGAGGCGGCGCGCTCGCGGCCGCTCGCAACGAGGGTCGTTACGGCCGCAAGGTGATCCGGGTCGCTCGCGTGGCGGAGCCCGAGCAGAACGGCGACGGCGAGAACGATCCAGATGGAAGCGCCGTCGGAGGATGCTGCGATTCTCTCGTCGAGACCGAACACCGGATCACCTCCGCCAGAGACGAGCCCCGTCTAATCGACGTAAGGCCCGTTGAACATCGGCACCTCCCCGTAGGGCTTCCCGGTCATGAGCAGGTAGCGCGTGCCGGGGGCGGCGTCGCTGACCCTGAACTCATCGCCGCGGCCAAGAAGGACGAGCTGAGGCGGCCGCGCGAGTCGCTCGTTGGCGCCGAACTCGGCCTCGCCTTCGAGCACGTAGGCGAAGCCCTGGAACTCGGGTGGGACGGATGTCGTGACCTCGCCGCCGTTCGGCAGCTCGATGTCGAGGATGAGGGCGGGCGTTCCGAGCTGAACGGGAGAGCCTTCGCCTACCAGCACCCGGACGGTCGCGGCGCCCTCGTGTCGCACGGGGATCTGCTCCGGTTGCAGCACTTGCGCGCTCGGCTCGACCTGCTTGTCCTTTCCGGCCAGGTTCACCCAGAAGAGGACGCTTCGGAACTCGGCGTTGAGCTGGCCCTCGTCGAGCTCGTCGGCCCCGATCGCCTCGGCGTGCCACGCACCTCGCCCGGTCCTGAGCGCCAGAAGCGCGCCCTCGGGTAGGCGCGCCCTCTCAATCGTGCCGCCGGGCCCGGTGCTGTGACCCGTGCTGGCCGAGCCTTCGAGGACGTACCAGAGGTTGTCGAAGCCTCGATGCGGATGCTTGGTGTCGACGCCGTTGAGGTCCGCGAGCCGGAGGCGAGCCTCGTGGACGAGGATGAACGGGTCGACCCGTTCGTACGGCAGTGCGCGTGAGGGCAGAGCCTCGAGAATCGGAAAGCCCATCATCCGGATCTCCGCCGCGTCTTCGACCAGGACGGCTTCGCGTCCGGTTGCTGCGAGTTGCTGGGTCATGTCGTCTCCTTCCAGGTGCTACTGGGTGACGAGTTACTTCAAAAAAACAAGTAACGCTGACGGTGCTAGTGTCATTCCCATGAGCACCTCGACGCGGCGGCGCGCGCGCCTCGACGCCGACTCCTGTGCGCGCAGCGACGCCGCGCTCGCGCGCGCGTTCGCGCTTCTCGGCAAGCGCTGGACCGGCCTCGTGCTCGGGACCCTGAGCGGCGGACCAACCGGTTTCCGCGCGCTCGCCCGCGCGGTCGAGGGGATCAGCGACTCGATGCTCGCTGATCGGCTCGCCGACCTAAGGGAGGCCGGGCTCGTGATTCGCAGCGTCGACGAGGGGCCTCCTCTCTCGGTCGCGTACGAACTCACCGAGGCCGGTCGTGGGCTACTGCCGGCGCTCGAACAGATCAGCCGCTGGGCCGAGGAGTTCCTCCCCTCCGCTCACGCAGCCAAGTAGCTCGCTGCGACCTCGGGCCTACTGATCGGAGCATTCGGAGATCTCGGCCGGAGCTGGTGTGGATGCCGACGTCATCAGCTCGCACCAACGCGCGGCGATGGCGGTCGCGCCGGCGAGGTTCGGCTCGATCACCTGAACGAACCAGGGCTCCGCCGAGGCAACCCCGTGCCCGCGGAAAAGCTCCTCGAGATCGGCGAGGAGGAAGCCGTGCGCGTGGGCCAGCTGCGCGATGCCGCGGTTGACAGCGTTCAGGCGCCGGCGCAGCTCGATCGCCGCCAGCCGCGACAGTCCCAGCTCGCGG
>JBKOYZ010000202.1:0-4452 GCA_046725655.1 Actinomycetota bacterium
GAGCTGCGCGACCTCGACGAGTCGCTCGCGGCTCTCGAGGAGCTCCAAGCGTGGGTCGAGCAGGAACTCGCGGCTACGAGTGCGGCGTAAGCGCGACGAGCAAGCCGCCGTCCTCGTCGTACGCGGGGAAGAAGTCGGCGATGACGCGCTTGAGGTGTCCAGTGCGCGTCCGTACCTCGAGCTGTTCTCCGAGCCGCCGCACGCCCCATTCGAGCGCGAGCCGGGCCGGGTTCTTCGCCGGATCGAACCCGGAGAGCTCGAAGCCGTCCACCACGTTCCGGCCCATGAGGTCGTCCTCGCTGTAACCCGTGAGCTCGAAGATGCCGCGGCCCGAGGCGAGAATGCGACCCGTCTGGTCGCAGACGACGAAGCCGGTGCCCGGGGCGGGGTAGTAATCGTCCATGAGCTCGAACAGGAAGCCGAAGCCGCAGCGCTGGCACGCGACGGCCTGCTGCGTCAGACCCTCGCGCCGATCGTGGTCGATCGACCGCTGCTTGCAGTTCGGGCAGATGAAATACGGCATGCCTTGATCGTAGAGGCGGCGAGGGAGCTCAGGTCGAACTCGGACGGCGCCGACGTCCACGCAGCATCCGCGGGTCGAGCTGCGTCAGCGGCGCCAGCGTCGGACGCCCGAGCGGCGGGCCACCGATCCAGCCGAGCCACCGGAAGAACGCGAGCTGGAGGGCCGTCGTGACCAGGATCCAGCCCCAGCTCCACCAGTAGCCAAAGCCCCACGCGAGCTCCGGGATGTGGCGAAAATTCTGGCCGTACACGCCGACGATGAATGTGGGGACGAGCAAGACCGACGCGATCACCGTGAGCCGCTTCGTCACCTCGTTCTGGTCGTTGGCGATCTTCGCCTGGTGGTAGTCCCGGGCGCTCGCGAGCAGGTCGCGCGAAAGGTCGAGGCCGTCCACCGCACGCAGCAGCTTGTCGTACACGTCCGCGAAGTCGAGCTCGATGTCGCGTGGAAGGAGCTCTGGCCCCTCGCCGATCTCGATGCGACGATCGACGACGCGGTGGACTGCGTCCCGCGTCGGCGACACCGTCCGCCGGACATGGAGGAGATCGTGGCGAAGCTGGGAGATCCTTGCCCGCACCTGGTCCGACTTCCAGATCTCGACGCCCTCCTCGAGCTCGTCGATCTCGTCGTCGAGCGCGTCGACGAGGTCGAGGAAGTCCTCTGCGATCACGTCGAGGATTCGGTACACGATTGCTCCGGCGCGGTCGTCGGCGAGGCGGTCGATCGATTCGCGCGCCGGGCTGAGGTCGCACGCATGGCCGCGCTCTGGGTTCTTCCGCACCGTGACGACGCGCTCGCGCGTCGCGACGAGGTCGACCTCCTGGTAGAAGACGCGATCTTCCTCGCGGACGGCGATCGGCACGAGGAAGACGCCGAAGACGTAGTGGTCGTGCCCCTCCAGCCGCGGGCGAGGCTCGTCGCCGTGCCGCGCGGGCGTCAATAGCTGCTCGAGCGCCCGCGGGTGGATCTGGGGCGGAAGTACCTCGCGCAGCCGGTCCTCGTCGGGGTCGAGGAGATCGATCCACTCGGCCACGCGGCCGAGCGTAGCCGCGGCCTCGGCTAGACCCGGGCGGTCTCTGCGGCCGCCGGCTGCCGCCGCGGGGCGGTCAACGCCGTCTCGGCGTGACCCTCCCGCGCCGCGAGCCAGCGCTCGGCGTCGAGCGCCGCCATACAGCCCATGCCGGCTGCCGTCACGGCCTGCCGGTACACGTGGTCCACCACGTCGCCTGCCGCGAAGACGCCCTCGACGTTCGTCTCGGTCGACCCCGGCCCGGTGCGGAGGTAGCCCGCCTCGTCGTGGTCGAGCTGGTCGACGAACAGCTTCGTCGACGGATCGTGGCCGATCGCAACGAACAGACCATCGGCCCGAATCTCACTCGTCTCATTCGTCTCGACGTTCCGGATCCGGACGCCCGTCAGCTTGCCGTCGACGGCGCCGAGCGCTTCCTCGACGACCGCCGGCGTGACGAACTCGATCTTGTCGTTGCTGCGGGCACGGTCGAGCATGATCGGCGAGGCGCGGAACTCGTGCCGGCGATGCACGACTGTCACCTTCGACGCGAACTTCGTCAGGAAGATTGCTTCCTCCATCGCCGAGTCGCCGCCGCCGACGACCACGACCTCCTTGTCGCGGTAGAAGGCCGCGTCGCAGACGGCGCAGTAGGTGACACCGCGGCCGTGGAGAGCGCGCTCCGACTCGAGCCCGAGCTGGCGCGCCGTCGCGCCGGTGGCGATGATCACGGCCTCCGCGCGATACTCGTCGTCGCCGACGTAGACACGGAACGGTCGCTCCGAGAAGTCGACACGCGTCACGTCGTCGGCGATGAACTCCGCACCGAAGCGTTCCGCCTGACGCCGGAACTCACCCATCAGCTGCGGCCCTATGATCCCGTCCGCAAAACCCGGGTAGTTCTCCACGTCGCTCGTGATCATCAGCTGGCCTCCCCACTGGAAGCCCTCGATCACGAGCGGATTCAGGTTCGCCCGCGCGCTGTAGAGCGCGGCGGTATAGCCGGCAGGCCCACCGCCGATCACGATCAGCTCGCGAACATTGTTGTTACTCACAGTTCCTCCAAATTACAAGCAGGCCGATGCCGGCCCACACAGTATTCAACGGATCGGACCTCCTTAACGTTCCCCGGCTGAGCGGCCAAAACGCCGCCCTACAGCCTCTTTTTAGCTCTTCGCCTCGCGCTGGCGCCCTGACGCCTGCTCAGGCGACGAGCTCACCGCACAGGTACAGCTTGCCGGCGCGGACCTCGCTTTCGGCGTAGAAACGGTGTCGCTCGAGCTGTCGCTCGCGGATGAGGTGGACGACCTCGTGGCCGCGAGCGGTCAGCAGCTCCGAGATCAGCCGGCGGTGACAGCGCTGCCACGGCGTCTCTGCACACATGAAGCACGGCGCAGGCTCCCCGAGCGCGTCCGCCAGCGCGCGCTGCCATTCCTCGCGCGCCATCCGCGCTGCGTAGTTGCGGAACGCGGCGACTCGAATGCAGCCGAACCGCTCCGCGCCGGCCTCGCCGCGCCTGAAACCACCGAGCTCCTCCGCGTGCCGGTAGGCGATCCCGGCGCCCGCGAGCGCCGCGTCGAGCGAGGCCTGATTGAACTGCGGGTTCCGCCGCGAGCCCGGGAAGCGGCGGACGTCGATCACCGTCTGCACCCCCTCCGCGGTCAGCACTGCGAGCAACTCCTCGAGGGGGCGCCGTCCGTGCCCAATGGTGAAGACGCGCACATGCATACAATCGCCGCTTCCCTGAGGCGGTGTCTGCGGGGTGCTAGGCCGCTTGTTCGTGCGGTGCTAGGTCGTCTGAGGTCGTCTCAGGTTCTACCGGGTCAGTAGAAAGTCCAGTAGAAAGTAGGCGCTCCGCGCGAGCCGCAGCCGCGTCGGGGAAGACCACCCCGGCCAGCTTGATGTAGCGCTTCATGGTCGAGAGGACGCGTGGCCGGCGTTGGCCATGATCGCGATCGGGTCGACGCCGTTGCGGGCGTCGGTGGTGATGCCGGTACGCGCAGGTCGTGACACGGTCGGAACCGCTCGGGTACTCGAGACCGGCCCGCTCGAAGGCTCGCTTCAAGGCGGGCTTGTACTTCGAGGCGATGTGGTGGGCAGAACCACGCTCAGGGTGGCAGAAGACCCGCTCGTCGTCGCCCTTGAAGTTGGAGCGGCGCCGGTGCTGCCAGAGCTCGAGCCGTAGCCTGAGCGTCGGGCCGGGAGGATGGGAAGCGCTTGGCGTTCCGCTCGCCACCCGGCCCTCGCTTGACGGCCCACTGGCAGGCAGCGGTTGATCTTGCGCCTGAGCCTGGGCCTTCGCAAAGGCGGTAGCAGCTTGACCGTCTCAACGGTGGTCGTGCCTATGACTTGGCCGCGGGAACTGACGTACTCCAAGGCGACGTACACCGGATACCAGGCTCCGTGCCACGCGCCCTGCCGAAATATGCCTTGCGTCTCACGACCTTGGTGGCACCGGCCTTGCGCAGGCAGATGGTGATCTTCGCGGTGGCTTGCCGAGGAGTGGCGCCGTCTGCTGCTGGCAGGGCGAGGGCGCAAGCAGCGATCACGCTTGCGACGGTGGCGACGACGAGCTTGGGCATCGTTTTGATGGGCGTTCGGCTCGCCGCCCGACCTAGCTAAGTGCCCAATCCGTGCCCAAACCTCGTCGACGGGCTCGGCTTCACGGAGCCGGGCGAGCGCTGAAACCGCGTAGCCAAGCCAGCTGGCACCACCTCGCGACATCGCCCGCCCGACGCCTACCAACCTCTGGGGCGTTCAGCGCATCCGCCTAATCTGTGCCCGAACGGCTACGTCATGCGCGAGCAGCTGCATGGCCGCCGCCTGCGTATTTCTGGAAGAGAAAGGCCCGACGCCGGGCCTTTCTCTTTTGCTTAGACGCACTCCAAGCTGAAGTTGTCCACGAAAGCGACCACATCAC
>JBKOYZ010000077.1:0-6402 GCA_046725655.1 Actinomycetota bacterium
CGCAGCGGGCAACGGTCGATCCAACGCCTGAACGCCGGATACGGCGGACATCGCTGGGAACGGAGCATCCGAGACGCCGGAGCTACCCGGACCCCTGCCTGTCCGAGAACCCGTCGAGCGCTGCGCCGACCGCGCCCGGCAGCAACTCCAGGTTGTAGCCGCCCTCGAGTACCGCGGCGACGCGCGGCGCCAGCCCGGCCGATCGGGCTGCCAGCCAGCGGAAGCCGGCGTCGGAGACGCCCATGTTCGCGAGCGGATCGTCCTCGTGGGCATCGAAGCCCGCCGAGACGAGCAGTAGGTCGGGCTCGAAGGCGCGAATCGCGGGCTCCACGACCTCCGTGAAGGCGCGGCGATAGTCGTCGTCCTGCGAATACGCGGGCAGACAGACGTTCACCGTCGTCTCGTTGCCCACGTCAGGGCCACCAGTTCCTGGATACAGGGGCCACTCGTGCATCGAGACGTAAAGGACGGACGGGTCGTCCCAGAAGATCGCTTCGGTGCCGTTTCCGTGGTGGACGTCCCAGTCGAGAATCGCGACCCGCGAGAGCCCGAGCTCGGCCTGGGCGTGCCGCGCCGCAATCGCAACGCTGTTGAAGAAGCAGAAGCCCATCGCCCGGTCGGCGAGCGCATGGTGTCCCGGAGGGCGCACGAGAGCGAACGCGCCGCGGTCGACCGCGGCGAGCGCACCACCGACCGCCAGCAGTGCGGCCTCGAAGGTGGTCTCGGAGGCGAACGTGTCGCCGTCGACCCACGTCGGCGTCACGAGCGACCGCAGGCTCTCGACGTACTGCTCCGTGTGGCAGCGAAGGAGCGCCTCGACCGGCGCCGGCTCGACCTCCGCGAACTCGAACGCCTCCAGCAGCACCGCGAGCCGCTGCGGCGACTCGGGATGGTGCGGCGTCGGATGCAGACGCGCGAAGCCCGGGTGGCTCAGGACGTCGATCGGCGAACCGCGTCGGCGAGGTCGTCCAGTGAGGCGCCACCCTGCGCGCGCCCGACGAGGTAGCAGAGCAGCGGCGCGTTCGTCCGTTCGCCGCTCTCGTGGGCCGCCACGCGTGCCAGGTCGAGGAGCGTCGCGGCGTCGTCGTCGGTCAGCTCGAGCTCAGTCGGCGCGACGCCGCCGGCACGCGCGAGCTCGTCACGCGCCTGGCTCAGCCATTGATCCACGCCGCGATGCTACTGCCGCGCCGCCACCCGGTCGGCCATCGCGTTCATGCCCCAGCTGCGCAGGAGTGAGGACGCCTCCGCCCAGGCGGGTGTCTGATCTTCGAGGGGTGGGAGGGGGGCGGAGGCGTCCAACGAGGCAATTCGCCGGTAGAGCCGGAGCTCCTCCGCCTGCGCTGCGAACCTGCCCGCCTCGAGTGCGTCCTCCAGCGTGCCGTACTGGCGCAGCAGGTCGGCGGCCTTCTTCGGGCCGACCCCCGGGGCTCCCGGCAGGCGGTCGGACGGGTCGCCGCGGAGGGCGATGAAGTCGACCACCTGCTTCGGCTCGACGTCGTAGCGCTCACGAACCTCGGCGGGGCCGATCCGCGTCAGCTCGCTGACGCCGCGCACCGGCTGGATGATCGTCGTCCGCTCGCTCGCGAGCTGGAAGCTGTCCCGGTCCGACGTGGCCACCACGACCGTCCCGCCTCGCTTCTCCTCGAACGCGACCGCGGCCGCAAGGAAGTCGTCCGCCTCATAGCCCGGTGCCTTCGCCGACGCGAACCCGAACGCCTCCGCCAGCTGCGGCAGCAGGTCGAGCTGCTCGAGCAGCTCGTCGTCGAACTCGCGCCCCGCCTGGTAGCCCTCGAACGCCTCGTGACGATACGTCGGCACGGTGAGCGTGTCCCAGCCGACGACGATCGCGCGCGGCTGCTCGTCGTCCCACAGGCGGAGCAGGAAGTTGGTGAAGCCGACGATCGCGTTCGAGGGCTTCCGCTCGGCGCGTCGGATCGTCTTCGGCAGCGCGTGATACGCCCGGTGCGCGAGCGAGTCGCCGTCGATTGCGAGGAGCGGGCGCGTCACAGCGACTCTTCGAGCTCGTTGATCGCGCTCATCAGCCGTTCCGTTGCCTCGCGCGAGGCCGTCTTCACGTCCTGGCCTCGCAGGTCGTCGAGTGGGATCGGCTTGCCGTACGCGACGCGCAGCGGCCCGAGGCGCGAGATCCGGTCGGTGCCCTTGATCGCGGCCGGTACGAGCGGCACGTCGCCCTCCAGCGCGATCCGGGCGGCGCCGGTGTGCGGCGTGGCCTCGAACTTCTTGCGCAGTCCCTTCGTACGCCGCGTTCCCTCCGGAAACATGACGACGATCTCGCCGTCACGGACGAGCTCGACGGCGCGGCGGATCGCCTCGCGGTCACCGCGCCCGCGATGCACCGGAAACGCGCCGCCGCCGCGGAGAATCGGCGTCAGCAGCGGGTTGAAGAGCTCGCTCTTGGCCATGAACCGAAGCTGCCGTTTCGGAAAGAGCGGTAGCCCTAGCGGCCACGGGTCGAGGTTCGAGGTGTGGTTTGCTGCAAGCACGAACCCTCCGTCGGGCAGGTTCTCCACGCCGCGCGAGCGGAGCCGGAACGGGAGCCCGACGAGCGGCCAGCTCAACGCGCCGGCGAAGAGATAGAGAGGTTGTGTCATCGGCGCGGAATCGTCCCATTTCTACCCGTTTTCGTGCGGTTTTCGGCTCTAGAGTCGCGCTCCGGTGCCGCGCGACCCCTTCGCTATGGTGTCCCGCGTGAAGACATTAGTCGTCGCTGAGAAGCCGTCCGTCGCCCGCGATCTCGCGGACACGCTGCCGGGCTCCTTCACGAACGAGCAAACGCACTACGAGGGCGAGGAGTACGTCGTGACCTTTGCCGTCGGCCACCTCGTCGAGCTCGTCGAGCCTGAGGTCTACGACGAGAAGCTGAAGAAGTGGCGCATGGCCGACCTGCCGATCGTGCCCGAGGAGTTCAAGCTCCAGCCGCGCGACGCGAAGGCGAAGAAGCAGCTGACGGCCATCCACAAGCTGATGAAGCGCGACGACATCGACCGGATCGTCAACGCCTGCGACGCGGGCCGCGAGGGCGAGCTGATCTTCGCCTACATCTACGAGACGGCCGGCATCGACAAGCCGGTGGACCGCCTGTGGATCAACTCGATGACGAAGCAGGCGATCCGCGAGGGCTTCGAGAAGCTTCGTCCCGGCAACGAGCTGCAGCCGCTCGAGGCGGCCGCGCGCTCCCGCTCTGAGGCCGACTGGCTCGTCGGCATGAACGCCACCCGGGCCGCGACCATCCGCGGCCGCGCGTGGGTCGGCGGTGTCGTCTCGCTCGGCCGCGTCCAGACGCCGACCCTGGCGATGATCGTCAAGCGCGAGCGGGAAATCCAGGCGTTCACGCCGGAGCCGTACCGGCTGGTGCGGGCGCAGTTCGACCCCCGTTACGAGGGCCTCTGGTTCGAGGGCGACGAGACGCGCATCTTCGGCGACCTCTCCCGGGCGGAGCAGATCGTCGAGAAGGTGACCGGCAAGGACGGGACGGTCGAGAAGCTCGAGCGGAAGGAGCAGTCGGAGCGCCCGCCCCTGCTCTACGACCTGACCTCGCTCCAGCGCGACGCGAACCGCCGCTTCGGCTTCTCCGCGCGCCGGACGCTGCAGGCCGCGCAGTCGCTGTACGAGGACAAGAAGGCGATCACCTACCCGCGCACGTCCTCTCGCTACCTGTCGGGCGACCTGGTCCCGCAGTTGAAGCCCACCGCTGCGACGCTGGAGCCGATCGGCGAGTACGCAGCGGCCGCCCGCTACGTGCTCGCGCTCGACCGGCTGCCGCTGCAGCGGGTCGTCAACGACGCGCGCGTCGACGACCACCACGCGATCATCCCGACCGACGTCGAGCACGACCTCGACCGGTTCTCCCCGGACGAGCGCCGTGTGTTCGACCTCGTCGCGCGGCGATTCCTGGCCGTCTTCCACCCAGCGGCGCGCTTCCAGCGCACCGAGGTGATCACCAACGTCGAGGAGGAGCGTTTCCGCACCCGCGGCAAGATCACGCTCGAGCCGGGTTGGCGCGGCGTCTACGGTCTCGAGTCCGACGTCGACAAGCAATCGGGAAAGCCGGCGGACGAGGACGCAGGCGACGAGAGCGCCGAGCTGCCGCCGCTGGAGCAGGGGCAGACGGTCCGCTGCGCGACGGCCGAGCTCGAGGACAAGCAGACGAAGCCGCCGCCGCGCTACAGCGAAGCGACGCTGCTCTCCGCGATGGAGACGGCGGGCAAGCGGATCGACGACGAAGAGCTGCGCGAGGCGATGAAGGACAGTGGCCTCGGCACCCCGGCGACGCGCGCCGAGACGATCGAGGTCCTGATTCGCCGCGAGTACATCGAGCGCGCCGGCAAGGAGCTTCAGCCGACGCCGAAGGGACTCCAGGTGATCACGATGCTCGAGGAGCACCCGCTCACCTCGGCCGAGCTGACGGGGGAGTGGGAGAAGCGGCTCGCCGACATCGAGCACGGGAAGGGCGACCGTCGGAAGTTCATCGACGGCATCGTCGACCTGACGACCCAGACGGTCGAGCAGATCGCCGCGCTCGACAAGGAGAAGCTGCGCCCCGAGCGCGTGGAGCTCGGTCTCTGCCCCCGCTGCGGCGCCGAGACCGGCGAGATCATCAAGGAGAACTCACGCGCGTACGGCTGCACGAGCTGGAAGAGCCGCGAGGAGCCGGGCTGCGGTTACGTGATCTGGAAGCGCGTCGCAGGACGCACCATCACGCCCGAGATCGCGCGGCAGCTGATCGAGAACGGCCGCACCACGGATGTCCTCTCCGGATTCCGCTCGAAGGCGGGCAAACCTTTCCGGGCGCGGCTCGTCTTGAACGACGAAGGGAAGGTCGAGTTCGATTTTCCCGCACGAGCCCAAACCAAAGAGCCCGCAGTCGCGGAATAACACGTAACCGGACTCGGTTTCGATGTAACGAGGTAGTTAAGGGTGAGCGTTCACCCTGGTAGCCCGAGGACATACGTCTTACAGTGCGAAAGATCGAAAGAGCCGCGACGTCTAACGAAGTAGAGGAGAAATTGACGCAGAGTCAGTTGCACGAGTTGTTCGAGTCCGAGCATGCACGCACGTTCGTCGAGGGCTGTGAAGAGCGCGGCTTCGTCGAGCCGGCAGAGATCGAGGCGTTCGCTCTGGAGCACGACCTCGGCGAGGAAGACGCCGAGCTGTTTCAGCGCGAGCTCGAGGCCCTCGGCCTCGAGATCCGCCACCCGGTCGAGGAGACCGAGGCGAAGCCCGAAAAGGCCGGCGAGAAGGCAGCCGAGCCCGAGCCTCACGTCCTCGTCGGCTCGGCCGACAGCCTGCAGCTGTTCCTCGCGGACATCGGGCGCCACAAGCTCCTGACAGCCGCCGAGGAGGTCACGCTCGCCAAGGCGATCGAGCGCGGGGACGTGACCGCGAAGCGGCGCATGATCGAGTCGAACCTCCGCCTCGTCGTCTCGATCGCAAAGGGCTATCGCGGACTCGGCGTCCCCTTCCTGGATCTGATCCAGGAGGGAACGCTCGGCCTCAACCGTGCGGTCGAGAAGTTCGACTGGCGCCGCGGCTACAAGTTCTCGACCTACGCGACCTGGTGGATCCGCCAGTCGGTGCAGCGCGCCGTCGCGAACCACGCGCGGACCATCCGCGTGCCCGTGCACGTCGTCGAGCGCCAGCAGAAGCTCGGCCGCGCCGCACGCCGGCTGGAAGTCGAGCTCGGGCGCGAGGCGACCAAGCAGGAGCTCGCCGACGCGACGGGGCTGCCGATCCAGCACGTCGACGAGGCACTCGGAGCAGCCCAGGCGTCGGTCTCGCTGAACCAGACGGTCGGCGCCGACGACGAGGGCGAGCTGGGCGATCTCTTCGCCGACCGCGAGGCCCCCGACCCGTTCGACGAGGCCGAGGAATCGCTGCGCAAGCAGGGCGTCCGCCGCGCTCTCGACGCTCTTCCGGAGCGCGAGCGGCGGATCCTCGAGCTGCGCTTTGGCTTCGAGGGCGAGCCGTGGACGCTCGAGGCGATCGGCCACGAGCTCGACCTGACACGCGAGCGCGTCCGGCAGCTGGAGAGCCAGGCGCTGGCCCGGCTCGCCGCGCTGCGCGACCTGCAGACGGTCGCGGCCTAGCCAACGAGAGCCGCAGCGACAGCGGTCGTCGCGGTTGCGCTGGCAAGCGCGGCGCCGACGCCGCAGCTCGTCGTTCGCCGCGCGGCGGCCGTAACTTATCCGGTTGCGGGCGGTCGGTTCATCGCCTGGACAGAAGGGTCGGGGCCACGAGCAAGGCAGACGGCGGTCTTCGCGCGTGCAGCAGGCGGACGGGCCTGGAAGGTCAGTCGCGGCCGGGTGCCCGCGCGGACCGGTGGCATCGACGGCTCGACCCTCGTCTATTCGCGTGGCACGAGCATCCGTTTCTACGACCTCG
>JBKOYZ010000018.1:0-45388 GCA_046725655.1 Actinomycetota bacterium
TGCCGGCAAGCAGGGCGGCCGGCTGCGGCTCGTGGGCAAGGCCGCTGACTGCCGGCGGCACGAGCGGCCCGTGTCCTGGGCCGTTGTCGGTCCTCGGGGAATCGCCGGTCCGCCCGGTCCACAGGGCGATCCGGGGCCGGCCGGTGCGCCGGGTGAGGTCGGCGAGGCGGGCCCGCGCGGGGAACCTGGTGCCGCTGGACCTGCAGGCGCGCCCGGGCCGCCCGGCCCTCCGGGGCCGAAGGGCGAGCCCGGCATGCAGATCACGTCGCTCGAAGCGCTGCAGGGTCTCACCTGCCGGGCGCGCGGTGATAACGGCACCGTCGCGCTGACCTACGACGACTCGGCGCGCGCGATCTTCACGTGCGTCCCGAACCCCGTGGAGGCACGGATCCGTGTCAACGAGCTCTCCACCGGCACGGCCGGTGCGGCCACAGACGAGTTCGTCGAGCTCGTCAACGCCGGCACGGCGCCCCTCGACCTCGGCGGCTATCGCCTCGTCTACCGCTCCGGGTCCGGCACCAGCGACGTGCTGCTGGCGACCGTTCCTGCGGGGACGACGCTCGGCCCCGGCGCCTTCTACCTGTTCGGCGGCAGCCGCTACGCGGGAACGAAACCCGCCGATCAGTCGTTCTCGGCTGCCCTCGCGGCGACGGCCGGCGGCGTCGGCATCCGCGACGCTGCCGGCGCGCTGGCCGACTCGATCGGCTACGGCACGGCGACGAATGCGTTCGTCGAGGCCCATCCCGCGCCGGCGCCGCCGGCAACTCCGAGCCCCGGCTCGAGCGACGTTCGGCTCCCGGACGGCCACGACACCGACGACAACGCCGCCGACTTCTCCGTCAGCCCGACGGCGACTCCCGGGGCGCCGAACGGTGGTTAGCCAACTGGTGACCGGCGCGCTTTCCCGGCTAGCCACGCGAGCCGGGATTACAC
Organism: Actinomycetota bacterium; assembly: GCA_046725655.1. Classification (GTDB taxonomy): domain Bacteria; phylum Actinomycetota; class Thermoleophilia; order Gaiellales; family Gaiellaceae; genus 13-2-20CM-68-14. The sequence goes on from JBKOYZ010000018.1 coordinate 934, forward strand.
AGACCGCCCGCGCGACGCCCGTGCGGCCTTTTCGGGGCGTCGCGGAGTCGACGCCTTAGGACGGTTCGGCAGAGCGCTCGGGCACCTGCGCGCCCCACGCCTCCGGCGCGAGATCGCGGACGCGCGTGGCAAAGCTCCAGAGGTGGCCCTCGGGATCTCTGGCGTCGTAACGGCGATCGCCGTACACCTGGTCGGTCGGCTCCGAGACGATCGTCGCGCCCGCCGCCTTGGCCTGCGCGTAATGCGCATCGAGCTCGTCGACGTAGACGTGCACCTGCGACCCCGTGTGGCCACCGCGTTTCGGGCTCACGTAGTCCGGGCCGGGATCCCCCATCATGATCGAGTCGCCGCCGAGCTCCATCTCCGCGTGGGTGACCGTGCCCTCGTCGTTGGCGAACCGGAGGCGTTCTTGAAAGCCGAACGCCTTGGACAGGAAGTCGAGCGCTCCCGGGACGTCTTCGTAGAGCAGGTAGGGCGTTATTCGGCTCTCGCGCCTGTCAACCATGCGCTCCAGAGACTAGCGGCCGACGCTTTGGTACCCCTGTTGGTATCCCTTGTGCTTCTTCGCGGTCGCCGGGGAGAGTGCCTTGAAGGGACGCTCTTCTCGTTCAGGTTAAGGGCGCTGACACCCAGCGGTTTCCTCAGCCCATTCCACCGCTTGGGACGGGCGAAGGAATTTGGCGCTGATCGCGGCCGATCTGCGCCACAGACCTCTCCGATTAGGTCGAGAACATGTGCGAGCTTTGGACTCGCGGCGAGCGTGGTGAAACCCTGACCCGGATTTTTTGAGGCGTTGTAAATTCAATCGTTGCATCGTTAGGCTTCCCGGTTCCCCCAACAGACGGAGGAAGACCGTGGCAAAGAAGACGATCCGAGTATCAGACCGCAGCGGCCAGGAAATTCCTGACGGCAGAGGCGCGACGGTGCGAATTACTTTCGCTGACGCGCGCAGGGGAGTCCGTGAGCTCGACCTGACCGACGAGGAAGCCGAAAGCTTGGGCGGACGGGCCGTCGCTCGGCGTGGGCGCAAGCCTAAGGCTGTGTCCTAGCGTCTTCACGAACGATGCCGTGACATATCGACCCGAGCAGGAACTGGACGCGGACTTCGGCCGGTGTGGCTTTAGAGATAGCTGGGTAAGCGCGTCGTCAAGTGGGAGTCGTCTACTTCAAGTCTGAGGATGACGGGGATGGCACCTACGACGGCCAGATTGGCCATGCGTACCTTCACCTGGACGACGGCTCGACCGGCGACGAGGGACGCGATCTCGGTTTCATTACGCTTGCCGCGGCTGCGGCTATCGCACGCGAACATGATGTGGAGCTAGATGTCGATGGCCCGACGCGCGAAGAATGGGATGAGATCACAGAACCGCCTCGGCGCTCGTTTCTAAGTCGGCTGCTCGGCCGATAGTCCAATTCATCAGGTGAAGCCCAGCGGTAGGCGTCCATGAACCGCTAAAGGGCGAGCCGCGCCTGTTTGGGAATCGCGCTACGGCTATCGCCAGGTCGAAGTACGTGACAAGTGCGAAGTGGGCTTGACGCTCCGCAGCTGCATTGACGTTTCAGAGTGGACGCGGACGGGTGCGCCGAGAGTTCTCAAATCCGCGACCGTTGCTAGATCGAGAGCCGTAAGCGGGTCGTTTTCTCTTTGGGAGCCACGAGGCAGCCCTGCCGCCTCTGAGACGCCCCTCGGAGCAGGCAGGGCGTGATCCTGTTCGACCCCTGGGCCGGGCGGAGCTCAGACCTGCTCGGGCTCGGCCGGGAGCTCGTGCAGGCGCGGGATCGGCGAGGGCAGGAGCCAGAGGAAGCCGGCCACGGCGCCGGCGGTCGCGACCCACAGCGTCGAGCGCACGCCGATGGCGCTCCCGAGCACGCCGCCGAAGAGCGCGCCCAGCGGCCTCACGCCGTAGTTGACCAGGAGGTACGCACCGGAGACGCGCGCACGAAGCCGATCCGGCACGACCGCGGCGAAGATCGAGGCGCCGCTGATGTCGAGGATGACGACGCCGAGCCCGGATCCGAACTCCGCCAGGAAGAGCATGACCAGCACGAGCGCGTGCGGGCCGCCGGCGAGCGGCACGAGCATGATCGGGACCGGGAAGAGCACGCAGCCGACGAGGAAAGCGGGACCGATGCCGATCCGCCGTCCGAGCCTCCCGGTCACAGCCGCTCCGATCAAGCCGCCGACGGCGCCCGCGCCGAGCACGACCCCGAGCAACCCGGGGCGCACGTGCAGGTATCGCGTCGCGTAGAGAATGAAGAGCGCCGAGAAGGCGAAGTTGAAGAAGTTGATCGTCGCGGTCGCGCCGAGCCCCGCCCGCACGATCGGGGAGTGCGCGATGAAGCGGGCGCCGGCGACCACCTGCCCCTCCTCTCCCGCCGAGGTCGGCGGCTCGACAGGGTCGATGTGGCGGAGGAAGAAAGCCGAGGCGAGGTAGGAGCAGGCGTCGACCACGAGGGTGTAGGGCGCGGTCAGCGCCTGGACCAGGCCGCCCGCAGCGCTCGGCCCGGCCACGAACGAGAAGGCGCGGCTGCCGTGGATCAGCGAGTTGGCGGCGACGTACTGCTCGCGCGGAATCAGCGCGACGAACAATGCGCTCTGCGAGACGAAGAACAGCATGCTCAGCGTCCCCGTCAGGAAGGCCACGACGTAGAGCTGGCCGAGCGTCAGCGCGTCGAGCAGGTAGGCGACGGGGACGCTGACGAGGAGGAGCGCGCGGCCGAGATCGGCCGCGATCATCATCTGCCGGCGGCGCCCGCGGCGGTCGACCCAGGCGCCCGCATGCAGCGAGAAGAGAAGGTACGGCGCGAGGTTTGCCGCCGTCAGGTAGCCCATCTGCGCAGGACCCGCGTGCAGGATGAGCACGCCGGCGAGCGGCACCGCCAGCTCGGTGATCTGGTCGCCGAACAGCGAGATCGTCTGCCCGGTCCAGTAACGGCGGAAGTCCCGATTCTCCCGTAGGACCTCGGGAGCGCGCTCGAGAATGGAGGACGGTTTCAGACCGGCCAATGTAAGGTGGACGGAGACCGTTGCGCACTCAAACGACTGCAATCGAGGTTTCGCGGGAGGCGCCGGAGATCCAGGCCTGGGCGCAGCTTCTCCGCGTTCATGCGGCGCTGACCCGCCGGTTCACGAGCGAGCTGCTCGAGCGTCACGGGCTGACGCTGAACGATTACGAGGCCTTGCTCCACCTCGCGCACGCGCCGGACCGGCGCCTGCGGCGCGTCGATCTCGCCGAGCGGATCCTGCTCACCGCGTCGGGGATCACGCGCCTCCTCGCCGGGCTCGAGCGCGCCGGCTACGTAGGCCGCGCGACCTGCGCCGATGACGCCAGGGTCACGTACGCCGTGCTGACGGACGAGGGCTACGAGAAGCTGCGCGAGTCTGCGCCGACGCATCTCGGCGGCATCCGCGAGCTCTTCGCCGAGCGCTTCGCCGGGGACGAGCTGGAGACACTCGCGGCGCTGCTGGAGCGCCTTCCGGCGGTCGCCTCGCCCGAATGCGATCCGCCCGAGTCCGACTAGCCTCGGTCAACCGCCGAAGCGACCGACGTAGATCGCGACCGATGAGCCGCTGGGGCGCGCGGATGCCGCCAGCCGGCTGCTCGTCGATGACGTCGCCGTCCTGATTCTGGTCCTGCGTCGGCACGGCGAGCACCTGCACGGTTAAGCCGGCGCCTCGAAGCGTCTGCGCCGAATCTCGGGATCGAAACGGATCCGTTCGGACGACTAGCCGGCCCAGGGCCAGCGGCGCCGGCGGGGCACGGCGCCGTCCGCGGCCTCGCCGAGCGCCCGCGCGGCCGCCGTGACGTCCTCGGCCGTCAGCGTCATCAGATCTGCGGGCTCGAGCTGCTCGAGCATCGCGCGATCGGGCGCGGCCAGGCGGAGCGCCTGCGCGTTCAGCGCCTGTTCGAAGATCGTCCTCGCGTAGCGCGCGTTGCCGAAGCCCTCCCCGCGGCCGGCGCCGTCGAAGATCCGCGACAGCGCGGCGACAGCGTCGTCCGTCAGCACGTACTCGTTCTCGCCGGCGAACTTCGCGGTGATCGCGAGCAGCTCCGGCGTCGAGTAGTCGGGGAAGCTGATCTCGCGCGCAAAGCGCGAGCGCAGACCTGGGTTCGAGTTGAGGAACTCGACCATCAGCCGCGGGTAGCCGGCGACGATGACGACGAGCCGATGGCGGTAGTCCTCCATCCGCTTCAGGAGCGTCTCGATCGCCTCCTGGCCGAAGTCCAAGCGGCCGTAGGCGCCCGGTCGCGCGAGTGCGTACGCCTCGTCGATGAACAGGACGCCGTCGAGCGCCCTCTGGATCGCGCGGTCGGTCTTGATCGCGGTCGTGCCGACGTACTCGCCGACGAGCCCGGCCCTGTCGACCTCGACGAGGTGGCCCTTTTGGAGCAGCCCCATCGAGCGGTACATCTGCGCCAGCAGGCGCGCGATCGTCGTCTTGCCGGTGCCGGGGTTCCCGAGGAAGACGAGGTGTTGCGACGTAGCGACCTCGGGCAGGCCGTGCTCGAGGCGCCGCGCCTGCACCTGGAGGAACGCAACCAGCGCGCGAACCTGCTCTTTCACGGTCTCGAGCCCCACCAGTGAGTCGAGCTCGGCCTGCAGCTCCTCGAGCGGCAGCGGCGGCAGGGGCTTGCGCAGCTGGTCTGTGAACCAGTCCACGGGGTCGGCGCCGGAGCTCTGGCGCAGGCGCTCGCGGAGCACCTGCAGCCCGCGCTGGACGTCGTCGAGAGGGTTGGGGCTCATTGGCCGTTCAAGTATGCCCTCGCTGCTACCGTTAACTTGGTTAACGATTTATGCCGACGACGATGCTCACAGCCGATCCCGTCACCGTCGCGAACCGACTGCGGCCGGTGCTCCTGAAGCTGAACCGGCAGCTCCGCCGCGAGATCCACTCGCTCGGCGTCACGGGCGGGCAGGCCGCGCTCCTGTTCACGATCCAGGCGCACCCCGGAATCGGGATTCGCGAGCTCGCTGCACTCGAACGGATGTCCGCGCCGGGGATGTCGAAGTACGTAGGCCGGCTCGAGCAGGCCGGCCTCGTCGCGCGGGAGCCCTCCGGTGCGGACCGGCGCCGAATCGGGCTCCACGTCACAGCCGGGGCCGAGCGTGTGCTGCGGTCGGTCAAGTCGCGGCGCACGGCCTGGCTCGCCGCGCGGCTGAGGGGCCTCTCGGACGCGGAGCTCCGTGCCGTCGACGCGGCGATCGAGCCTCTGCAAAAGCTGATCGACGAGTGACCGCCGCCCTCCTCGCGTTCAATCACCGGACGTTCGCCAGCCTGCGACGCCACCGGAACTATCGCCTCTATTTCCTCGGCCAGGCCGTCTCGCAGACCGGGACGTGGATCGACAAGGTCGCGCAGGCGTGGCTCGTGCTCGCGCTGACGCACTCGGCGGTGGCGGTGGGGATCCTGGCCGCGTGCCAGTTCATCCCCTTCAGCGTCCTCGGCCTGCTTGCGGGTGTCGTCGTCGACCGGCTCGACAACTGGCGCACCGTCGTGGTCACGCAGGCGATCCGGATGGTGCTCGCCGCGGCGCTCGCCGCGATCGTCCTTGCGGGCGTCGTCGAGGTCTGGATGGTCTACACGCTCGCGGCGCTGACCGGGATCGTGCTCGTCCTCGACGCTCCTTCGCGGCAGGCGTTGACCTTCCGGATGGTCGGCCGTCGCGAGCTTCCGAACGCGGTCGCGCTGAACTCGTCGCTCTTCAACGCTGCGCGGATCGTCGGGCCAGGGATCGGCGGCGTCCTCATCGCGACGCTCGGCGTCGGGCCGGCGTTCGCGATCAACGCGGCGAGCTTCGTCGCCGTGCTGGCGGGGCTGCTGCTGATGGACCCAGGGGCGCTCGTGCGCGTGGACGCTGCCCAGCAGCGACCCACGATCGTCGGCGGTTTGCGCGAGGGAGTGTCGTACGCACGCCGAAGCCCCCACGTCAGGCTCGTGCTCGGGATGTTGCTGGGGATCTCGACGATCGCCATGAACTTCAACGTGCTCCTGCCAGTGCTTGCCCGGCGGACGCTCGAGTCCGGGCCGACCGTCTTCGGCTTCATCGCCGCCTGCTTCGGCGCAGGCGCGCTCGTCGGCGGACTGCTCACGGCGTCGCTGTCCCGGGCGAGCTGGAAGGCGATCGTGGCCGGGGCAGGCGGGCTCGGGCTGGCAGAGCTCGTGCTCGCGCCCCAGCACTCGCTGGTGCCGGCGGCGGCGCTCCTGTTCGTGATCGGCGTCTGCTTCACGCTCTACACGGCGAACTCGAACGCGGTGCTCCAGCTCCGCGCACCTGACCATCTCCGAGGGCGGGTGATCGGCTTCTACTACTTCGCCTTCAACGGTCTAGCGCCGCTCGGCGGGATCCTGACCGGGTGGCTCGCGGCGACCGGCGGCACGGAGCTGGCTTTTGCCGTCGCCGGCGGTACGACCGCCGTGGTCGCGGCGGCGGCGCTGCTCCAGCTGCCGCGAATCCGTGCCGAAACCGCGACGAGCTCGTAGCGAAAGCGACACGCGGCAGCGCCGAGAGTAGTCTTGGCGGCGGTGCGTCGTGTGCTGCTCGTCTCGGTCGCGTCGCTCGCTATGACGGGCGTCGCGGCGGGCGGGACCGTGAAGGGCACCGCGCGCCCCGACACGATCGTCGGCACCGCCGCCAGCGACGTCCTCTACGGCTACGGCGGCAGCGACCGCATCGACGGCCGCGGAGGCAACGACCTGTTGAACGGCGGCGTCGGCCACGACGTGCTCAACGGCAGGGCCGGAAACGACCGCATCACAAGCGTCGACGGGATGAGCGACGTCGTCCGATGCGGCAGCGGCCGGGACATCGTCACGGCCGATTTGAGCGACGAAGTCGATCGGACGTGCGAGGTCGTCAGCCGCCGCCTCTCGCGCGATCCCTATCGCGGAATCGGCGCCCAGCACGCCACCGAGGTCGAGCCGGACTCGTTCGCCTACGGCGCGACGATCGTCACCGCGTTCCAGGTCGGCCGCTACCTGGACGGCGGCGCCGCGAACATTGGCTTCTCTACCTCGCGCGACGGCGGAGCCACCTGGACGACCGGCCTGCTGCCACGCCTGTCCGTCTTCTCGACGCCGGGCGGGACGCTCGACCGTGTCAGCGACCCGGTCGTGGGCTACGACCGCGTCCACCGGACCTGGATGATCGCGACCGTCGGCGCCTCCGGCCCCGCGACCGTGCTCACCATCAGCCGCTCGCGCAACGGCGTCGCCTGGAGCGCCCCGGTCACCGCCGCGCGGCGCGACGAGGGCGACTACGACAAGGAGTGGGTCACGTGCGACAACTGGCGCGGCAGCCCCTTCGCGGGCCGCTGCTACCTCTCCTACATGGACTTCGAGCACCAGGCCGTAATGACGCGGCGGTCGCTCGACGGCGGCAGGACGTGGTCGGCGCAGGCGGGCTGGGTCGTCCCGCCACGGCTCCAGGACGTCGCGAACGGCGTGCAGCCCGTCGTCCGACCCAACGGCGTCCTCGTGATCCCCTTCGCCGTCTTCGAGTCGTCGGGCAGCGCGCTGAACGAGATCGCCGCGATCCGCTCGCTCGACGGCGGCGCCAGCTTCCTGCCTGCTCTCAAGATCGCAGACCTGACAGCGGTCGACGTCTTCGAGCTCCGCGTCCCGCCTCTACCTTCGGCGGCGATCGACGGCTCCGGGACGATCTACGTCAGCTGGAGCGACTGCCGATTTGTCCGCGACTGCGACGCGAACGGCCTCGTCGTGGCGAGGTCGCGGGACGGGATCCAGTGGAGCGAGCCGTCGCACGTCCCTGCGGGAGGCCGCGGCTCGACGGTCAACCACTTCCTGCCTGGCCTCGCCGCGCAAGGGACGGGCTCCCGCGCGCAGCTCGCGCTCGCCTACTACTCCGCCCCGCAGCCGACCGGCTGCAACTACTCGTGCAACGCCTCCGTCAACGCGTGGCTTTCGCGCTCCCGGGACGGCGGCCGCACCTGGGCTCCCGCCCAGCGCGTCACGAGCGAGGTCGTCCGGTCGAACTGGCTCGCCGACACCGGACTCGGGCGCTTTCTGGGCGACTACATCTCGACCTCGTGGGTAAAAGGGAAGCCGATCCCCATCTTCTCGTTCGCCTCGCCCCCGATTCGCGGCAGCTACCGCCAGGAGATCTTCGCGACAACGCGTTCGAGGTAACCCTTCCAGCACGGCTTTTTACCTCGGTCTTACATCGTCGCCAACGAAATCTGATCTCGGCGGCGACAATGAATTCCGTGACCCGGCGAACGGTCAAATTTGCCACGCTTGCGTGCGCCCTCGCGCTCGCTCTGCCCGCGCTGACGGCAGCGCTGCCGAAGAGCACGGTCGCATACCTGCTCGGGCCCCGGATGATTCGCTCCGAGGTTTGGGCGAAGGGCGCCAATAACACTTACCACGACTACCGGCTCGACCGCGGCCGCATCGTCAAGCGAACCGCCGGCACCCTCGTGGTCGCCGAGCGCGACGGTACGCAGGCGACGCTCAAGGTCGCCGCCAACGCGCGCGTGATGCTGAACGGCAAGCCTGCGAAGTGGCGCCAGCTGCGCGCGGGGATGCAGGCGGTGGTGTCGCGCACGGACAACCTTCCCGCCGACGTCGTCTACACGGCTTCGCCGACCGCGACTGCAAAGATCCCGGACGCGACGATCGCCTCGCTGCTCGGGCCCAAGATGCTCCGCGCCGAGATCGGGCTGAAGTCGGCGGACGGTGTCGTCCACGACTACCTGCTCGACCAGGGCCGAGTCCGCCAGGTCAACCCGTACGTCTTGACGCTCCGCGAGGCCGACGGGCAGATGGTCACGATCAACGTCACCGCCACTGCGCATGTCAAGCTGAACGGCAAGAACGCGAGCTTCGCCCAGTTGCGAAAGGGCATGATGGCGACGACGATGCGCGACGGCGACAAGCCCGCCGACCAGGTCTGGGCCGCAACGCGGAAGAAGTGAACTCCGCAGCCGCTCCTGCGAACGGCAGCCACAGCGGCACGGTGCTGCTCGTCGAAGACGAGCATTCGATCGGGTCGATGACGCGTGGCTACTTGGAGCGGCATGGCTACCGGGTCGTCTGGGTCCGCTCAGGTGAAGAAGCCCTCACCGAGCTCGAGCGGCACCCGGTCCGGATCGTCGTCCTCGACATCCGCCTGCCCGGCATGGACGGCTTCGACGTGGCTCGCACAATCAGGACGCGCTCGGACATCCCGATCCTGATGCTGACCGCGCGCGACGAGGAGCCCGACCGTGTGGCCGGGCTCGAGCTCGGCGCCGACGACTACCTGACGAAGCCGTTTTCCCCCCGCGAGCTCGTCGCGCGGATGAAGGCCGTCCTGCGCCGAACGGACGGGCGCAGCGCCGAGGACGTCCTGACGCTTGACGACGTGACGCTCAACCGCGATGCACGCGAGGTCGCGGTGGACGGGCGTTCCGTCGAGCTGACGACGAAGGAGTTCGACCTGCTCGCGACGCTGCTCGAGAACCCGGGCATCGTCATCAGCCGCGACCAGCTGCTCGACCGCGTCTGGGGGATGACGTATCCGGGCGGGACGCGCACCGTCGACGTCCACGTCGCCCAGCTGCGCCGAAAGCTCGGCCGGCCCGAGCTGATCCGCACCGTCCGCGGGGCCGGCTACAAAGCCGCGAGACGGTGAACGGCGGCCGACGGCGCTCGCTGCGGACCCATCTGTTCGCGGCGACCGTGCTCGTCGTCGCCCTCTCGGTCGGACTCATGCTCGCGATCGGCTCCGTGCTGACGCGCCGCGCGGTCGAGGACGCGACCCTCAAGGACGTCGCGCACCAGGCCGACATCGTCGCGGCCCGCGAGCGCAACGCCATCGTCCCCTGCAGCCGGCTCAAGGAGATTCAGCCGTACTTCCACCGCCAGAACGAAATCGCCGCGTGCGTGCCCCTGAGCAGGCCGTCGCGCTACCTGCCGGGCGATCTCTACAGGACGGTCCGCGCAAAGAGGCGCACGAACGGGACGATCCGCATCGGCAAGACGACGTTCTTCTTCGCTGCGCGGCCGGCCAGCCAAGGCAAGCCGCGGAGTCAGAGCAAGGCGCTGGTGCTCCTGCGGCCAAAGCGGCTCGGCAACACCGCCTTCTACCCGTTCCTCGTCGGGCTCCTGATCGCCGCGGGTGCCGGAATCACGCTCGCCGCGCTCGCCGCCTACCTGATGGCCCGGCGGATCGCGCGGCCGGTGCGGCGCGTCGTGGATGCCAGCCGGCGGCTCGCCGCGGAGCGAAACCCCGGGCGCGTCCCGATCGAGGGCGCCTACGAGATCGCCTCGCTCGCGCAGGCGTTCAACGACATGGCGGTGCAGCTGGCGCGGGCGCGTGAGGCCGAGAAGCAGTTCCTGCTCTCGGTCAGCCACGAGCTGAAGACGCCGCTGACCGCCATCCGCGGCTACGCGGAGGGGGTCTCCGAGGACGTCTTCGACCCGAGGGAGGCGGCCCAGACGATCGCGGCCGAGGCCGCGAGGCTCGAGCGCCTCGTCCGCGACCTGCTCGACCTCGCGCGCATGAACCGCACCGACTTCTCGATCCACCGCCGGCGGCTCGACCTCGCCGAGATCACGCGCGACGTCGTTCAGCGCTACGAGGGCCAGGCCCGGGAATTCGACCTCACGCTGGAGGCCTTCGCACCGGCCCCGGCTCCAGCGGTCGGAGACGCCGATCGTGTCCTCCAGGTCGCTTCCAACCTGGTCGAGAACGCGCTCCGCCTGACACCGCCTGGCGGTGTCGTCCGCGTGGTCGCGGAAGCCGGCGCGCTCACGGTCGAGGACACGGGGCCGGGCATCAGGCGCGAAGACCTTCCCCGCGCCTTCGAGCGCTTCTACCTCTACTCGCGTTACGGCTCCGACCGACACGTCGGCACCGGGCTTGGGCTTTCGATCGTGAAACAGCTGACGCAGGGTATGGGCGGCTCGGTCGAGGTCCAGAGCAGTCCGGGCCGCGGAGCGAGGTTCACCGTCCACCTTCCCGCAGCCGACGGCTTTACGGACGGCTTACCGGCGGCGAATCGAGACCTGATCCAGGCCGGAAACGATCAGAGCGAATCCGACCAGGAGGTTCTGACGTGAAGGCCAGGGCGGCACTGGTCACGCGACAGCAGGACGAGGAGGAAAACGACTAGCCGAGCCCCTCGCTTCATCTTCTCCCTCGACGAAGCCCGCCCTTGCCGCAGGGGCGGGCTTCGTTTCGTCGGAGGGCGATCAGGCCGTCGATACGCTGCCGGGGTGGCCGAGCCGCACAGGGAGCGGCAGCACTACAACGTCACGCTCGCGATCCTGACCGTCGCCGGAACGGCGTACGCGCTGCAGCAGACGATGGTCATCCCGGCGCTGCCGGCGCTTCAGCGCGAGCTGCACACGACCACGACCTGGGTCACGTGGGTGCTGACCATCCTCCTGCTCGTCGCGTCGGTGTCCACGCCGGTGCTCGGCAAGCTCGGCGACCAGTACGGCAAAGAGCGGCTGCTCGTGATCTCGATCATTCTCTTCTTCGTCGGCTGCGTAGGCGCCGCCGCGGCGTGGAACATCTGGGTGCTGATCTTCTTCCGCGCGGTGCAAGGGCTCGGCGCGGCAGTGTTCCCGCTCAGCTTCGGGATCATCCGCGACGAGTTCCCGCCGGACCGCGTGCCGGTCGGGATCGGGCTGATCTCCGCCGTCTTCGGGATCGGCGGCGGCCTCGGGATCGTGCTTTCCGGACTGATCGTCGACCACCTGTCGTGGCGCTGGCTGTTCATCTTCGGCGCCATCCCGGTCGGCGTCTCGGCCCTGCTGGTGTACGCCTTCGTGCCGGAGTCGCCCATCAAGACGCCGTCGCGGGTCGACTTCGTCGGCGCCACGCTGCTCTCCGGCGGCCTTGTCTGCCTGCTTCTCGCCCTGACCGAGGGCGAGAGCTGGGGCTGGGGCTCGGCGCGAATCGGCGGCCTCTTCGTCGCGTCGGGCGTGCTTCTCGCAGCCTGGGTGGTGGCCGAGCTGCGCGTCGCCGAGCCAATGGTGGACATGCATGTCTTCGTGCAGCGGCAGGTGCTGTTCACGAACCTCTGCGCGCTGATTACCGGCTTCGCGATGTTCGGGACGTTCGTGCTGATCCCGAACTTCGTCGAGACCCCGCGCGGGCTGGGCGCGGCGGCCGCACGCGTGGCTGACTACGGCTTCGGCGCGAGCGCCACGAAAGCCGGGCTGTACCTGCTGCCGAGCTCGATCGCGCTCCTCTTCGCCGGCCCGGTCGCGGGCCTGATCGGCCGCCGCGTCGGCTCGAAGTGGCCGCTTGCCGCGGGAATGCTGCTCGCGGGCATCTCGGCGGGGATGCTCGCGCTCTGGCACGACCACCCGTGGCAGATCCTCGCCGCGATGCCGGTGCTCGGTGTCGGCATCGGCTTCGCCTTCGCCGCGATGGCGACGCTGATCACGGAGGCCGTGAGGCCGACCGAGACGGCCGTCGCCACCGGGATGAACACGGTCATGCGCACCGTCGGCGGCGTCGTCGGCGGCCAGGTCGGCGCTGCGATCCTGACCGCCCATCTGATCGACGGCACGTCCCTGCCGCAGGTCCGCGGCTACGAGATCGCGTTCGCCATCTCAGCGGTGGCGGCGCTGGTCGGCGCGGTGCTCGCACTGCTCGTGACGCCGACCCGCCGTGCCAGGCTCGTTCCGGCGGAGGCGACCGACTAGGCGTGCGTGTCGTCACCCAGAACCTGTGGGGCCGGCGCGGCGCCTGGGACGAGCGGCGGGCGGTGCTCGTGGGGGAGCTGCGCCGGCTCGAGCCCGACCTGGTCGCGCTGCCGGAGTCGATCAAGACGGACGAGTACGACCAGGTCGTCGACGTGCTCGGGCCCGGGTATCACATCGCCCACCAGGCCGCGCGCGAGCCCGGCGACGACCCGGACGTCGAGCCGGGGCAGGGCCATTCGCTGGCCAGCCGTTGGCCCTTGGGTGAGGTGCGCGAGCTCGACTTGCACCTGACGCCGCGGACCGCCGGGTTCGCCTGCGGGACGCTCGTCGCCGAGGTGCTCGCGCCGGAGCCGATCGGGACGGTCCTGTTCGGCTTCCATAACCCCAGCTGGGAGCTTCACCTCGCGCACGAGCGCGAGCTCCAGGCCGTCGAAGCGGCCAGGTTCGTCGAGGAGCTCGACGGCGGCCGGAACCTGCACGTGATCCTGGCCGCCGACCTCGACGCGGATCCGGAGTCGTCGAGCGCGCGGTTCTGGACCGGCCGGCAGGCGCTCCACGGCACGAGCGTCTGCTACCGCGACGCGTGGGAGAGCGTCCATCCGAGTGAGCCGGGCCACACGTTCACGCCCGAGAACCCGATCATGATCGGCCGCGACTGGCCGTTCCGGCGGATCGACTACATTTTCGTTCGCTGCGGCGAGCACGAGGGGCCGACGCTCGAGATCACCGCCTGCGAGCGCGTCTTCACCGAGCCCGTGCGCGGCATCTGGGCCAGCGACCACTTCGGCGTGTGCGCCGACCTGGCCGCTCCGCCCAAGCCGTGATGGAAGCCAGGACGCTCGAGACCTCGATCACGCTCGATCTCGAGCACGTCGATCCCGAGCTCTCCCGCGCGCACAGGGAGCTGTACCCGGAGCGGATCCCGGAGCGCATCCCGTTCTCGTTGACGCTGCTGTACCCCTGGCTGCCCGCCGCCGAGGTGACCGACGACGAGCTGGAGGAGCTGCGTTCGTTCTTCGCGGCGCGCCCGCCGCTCGAGTTCGAGCTCACCCACGTGACCGAGTTCCCCGGCCTCGTCGCGTATGCGGCGCCCGAGCCGGACCACGAGCTCCGGTCGACGATGCGCGCGCTCTGGGCGAAGTACCCACAGTGCCCGCCGTACGGGCGGCCGGGCTCCGACCCCCCGCCGCACGCGACCCTCACGCGCTACGCGAACCCGGAGAACGCGACGTTCGAGCAGGCGAGGGAGCGCGTGGAGCCCCTGCTGCCGGTGCGCTGCGTCGTCACCGAGGCCACGCTGCAAGAGGAGTACGAGCCCGACCGGATGCGGATCCGGGCGACGTTCCCGTTCGGCCGATGAACGAGACCGACGCGCGACGCTTGCTCGAGCTGTCCCGCGAGGCGCGCTGGACGTTCCCGTCCTCGACCGGCAAGCCGGTGCTCGGCGACGAGCCGTGGCTCGAGCCGCTGGCCGCGGAGCAGAGTCGCCTTCCTGCCGCGGCCCGCGCCCTCGCCGACGACGAGGCGGTCGAGCTCGTGGCGAGTGCCTGGCGGCTGTGGATGGTCTCGCGCGACGTCGACGGCGGCCGCGCCTTCGTCGGCGACGTGCTCGGCCGCGGCGGCGGCCGGCCTCGCCACCGGGCGCTCGCGCTCTACGGCGACGGTCTGTTCGCGTTCTGGCAAGGAGCGATCGAGGATTCGCGTACGCGGAACGAGGAGGCGCTCGCATCCGCGGCCGGCAACCCTGAGGCTCTCGCGCTCGCGAACCTCGGCCTCAGCCGCGCGGCGCTCTCGGACGGCGATGCCGAAAGCGCGCTGACTTTCGCGATCGCGGCGCGCGAGCACGCGCGTACGGGCAGCGACGCGCTCGGCCAGGCGCCGCTGCACCTGCACGCGCAGTCGGTCCGGATGCTGGGCGACTACGACGACGCGGCGAAGCTGTTCCGCGAGAGCCTCGAGCTGAACCGCCGGATCGGCGACCCGGGGATGATCGGCGTCGAGCTGCACAACCTCGGGCACGTCGGGCTCCATCGCGGCGACGTCGACGAGGCGGAGCGCCTGTTCGCCGAGCTCACAGAGCGCGGCATAGCCAACGACCCGTACAGCGTCGCGCTGGCCCAGCTGAACGACGCCGCAGTCGTCCTCGCGCGCGGCGACCGCGAGCGAGCGGAGGGGCTGCTCACACGGATCGACGCCGGGCTCGACCGCAGCGGAGTGGAGCTGGCTCCCGACGACCGGTTCGAGCTGGAGTGGCTCCGCCGCCGTCTGACCGCGTGACGGGGCTGCACGCAGCGCAGCGATATGGCAGTCTGGCGCCGCCCAGTGTCACGATTGCCCGAAAGGCTGGACCTCGCCCTCACGAGGCGCCTCCGCGAGGTGGTCGCCGGCGCCCACACGACCGAGAGCGAGCTGCGATCGCTGGCGGATCAGGCCGGCGGCTGGGCCCGCGCGACCGAGGGGCAGCTGCAGGCCTCGGAGAGGCGACTGGCGAAGCTGAATGCCGATGCTGCGAGCCCGCTCGCCGCGATGGCCGCTGAGATCCGCCGCTCCGAGACGCTCGCAGGCGAGCTCGCCGAGGCTCGCGCGCTGCTCGACGGCCTCGAGGACCGCACTCGTGAGCTCCGGACCGAGTGGTTGAAGTACCACGCGGAATCGGCGCGCGCCCACAGCGGCAAGGCCCCGCGCTAGAGCCGCGCTTGTAACAGAGGTTGCGACCCGTGCTTCCGCGGCCGCATACTGGACGCATGGACGCCCGCCGGCGACGTCGGTGGCTCGGGGTTCAAGTCGCGATCGTCTTCGCGGTCGTCGGGGTCGCGACGGCGCTCGCCGACAGCCCGCTGCCCCTCATCGGCGCCGCGCCGTGGGTCGTCGGCGTCGTCTGGTTCGCCTTTCGAAACGGCCCCGGCGATCCCGACACCTTTCCTTCCGCGGCAGACCTCGCACGCCGGCGCTGGGTCTCTTGAGCCGGGCTATGCCTCGGGCGGGCCCATTTCGTCGGGCGAGACGTCCCTGACGTGCTGCCCGAACCACCACTCCTGGCCCTCCGGATCCTTCGCGCCGTAGTGCCGGTCGCCGTACGGCATCGTCTCCGGCTCTCGAAGGATCTCGGCGCCGGCGTCGCGCGCCCGCGCGAAATGGGCATCGACGTCGTCGACGTAGGTGTAGACCGATGAGTGGTTCGCGCCGAGCGACTGCGGGCTCTTGAAGTCCTGCCGCGGCGGCGTCGCGAGCATCACGACACCGCCGTCGAGCTCGAGCTCGGCGTGCATGACGCGGCCGTCGTCGCCCGGCATCCGCATCCGCTCGCGGAACCCGAACGCTCGGGTAAGCCAGTCGATGGCGGCGCTCGCGTCTTCGTAGTAGAGATACGGACTGATTCGCGGGTAACCCTGGGGCGGGTTCTCAACCACAACCGCAGCGTACCGCGGCGTCGGCGCGACGTCGTGAGCTGATCAGGTTCAGGCGGTAGGATCGGCCCGCGGGGTCGCTCGACGAGAGGAGCTCCATGAACGTGATCGCCGGGATCGACGCGGCTCGCAGGCGCTGGAACGTGCTCGAGCATCCCTTCTACCTCCGCTGGGAGCGCGGCGAGCTGACGCGCGGCGAGCTGGCCCGATACGCCGGCGAGTACCGGCACGCGGTTCTCGCGCTCGCCGGCGCCGCGCGAACCGCCGGCCTCCACGACGACGAGGAAGCCGCTCACGTCGACCTCTGGGAGGACTTCGCCCTGGCGCTGGGGAGCGAGGAGCGCGGGCCGCTCGACGAGACTCGCCGCTGCGCCGAGGCCTGGACCGCGGCGGACGACGAGCTCGGAGCGGCCGCCATCCTCTACGCGATCGAGTCCGGCCAGCCCGAGATCTCGCAGACGAAGCTCCGCGGCCTGGTCGAGCACTACGGCTTCGAGGAGGGCTCGGCTGCGACCGCGTACTTCGAGGTGCACGCCGAACGCGACCTCGACCACGCTTCGGAAGCACGCGCGGTGCTCGACGGCGCCGAGGACGGACAGCTGGTCTCGCTGGCCGAGTCAGCACTCGAGGGCAACTGGGCGCTGCTGGACGGCGTCTCGGCGTAGGCGGCTCGGCTTTCGACTCGCGGGAATCCCGCGACGATCACCGCACTGCGGACCGGGTGAAGA
Organism: Actinomycetota bacterium; assembly: GCA_046725655.1. GTDB lineage: Bacteria > Actinomycetota > Thermoleophilia > Gaiellales > Gaiellaceae > 13-2-20CM-68-14. The sequence goes on from JBKOYZ010000018.1 coordinate 17,736, forward strand.
CGCGGATGGACGCGGCCGTCGCGAGGACCGCGAAACCGACGACCACGGCGAGGCTGAGCGCCGCCATCGCCCGCGGGTCGCTCATCCCCCAGATCGCGTGCAGGCCGGACCCGTCGCCGCTCAGCCCGTAGCGCATCACCGCGAGGCCGTGCGTGAGCGGCAGGAACTTCGCGACCCAGGTCAGGAAGGTGGGCAGCGCGGTGATCGGGAACAGCGCCCCCGCCAGGAACCAGGGCAGGATCGCGATCGCGGGCACCCGCGCGATGTACTCCTCCTGTCTCGGCACGCGGTTGGCGAGGATCTCCGCGAGCCCATACATGCCGACGGTGAAGAGGACAGCGGCGCCGACGAACCAGGCGATCCCGCCCGCGCTGGCATGGAAGTGGATTCCACGCGCGACCGCGGCGGCGATCAGGACCGCGACCTGGAGCGCGGTGATCGCAAGCGCGACGGCGAGGTTGCCGAGCACGAGGAGCCCGCGCGGGATCGGCGCGGTCAGCAGCTCGCGCTGGGCGCCGCTGACGCGGTCGACGATCACGCTCAGTCCGGAGAACATCGTGTTCAGCGGGATGAGCAGGCCGACGGTGCCGATCGCGACGAAGGACTCGTAGCTCGCGTCGGTGTGCAGCGCGGTCTTCAGCGCCGGTGCGATCACGAGCGCGAACATGATCGGCGTCAGCAGCGGGACAAGGAGCTCACGCGGCGTCCGCGCGGTCAGCTGGAAGCGCCGTCGTGCGAGCGTCCCCAACGGGCTGATCGTCCGGCTCCGCGCCTGCGGTGCGGCGATTGAGATTTCGGCGGTGGACATCTGGTGTACTCCTTTCAGGCGGCCGCGGCCAGCGAGTCGCCGGTCAGCCGCAGGTAGACGTCGTCGAGGGTCGGCTCGCGTGCGCTGATCGCGCCGGCGAGGCCGAGGTCGTGGATGGTTGCGATCGCGTGCTGCGAGCTGGCGTCGTGCAACGGCACCGTCAGGCGTGAGCCGACCGCGAATGCGTCCTCGCCTGCCACGCCATGCTCGCGCAGCGATGCGAGTGCCGAAGCGACGCTGCCGTCGACACGGAGCTCGACGAGCTCGCGGCCGAGGCCGGCAAGCAGCGCCGCGGGCGTGTCGAGGGCGACGATGCGGCCCGCGTGGATGATCGCGACGCGGTCGCAGAGACGCTCCGCCTCGTCGAGGTAGTGCGTCGTGACCAGGACCGTCATCTCGACGCGGGTGCGCAGGCCGGCGATCACGTCGAGGAGCTCGGAGCGGATGCGAGGATCGAGCCCGACAGTCGGCTCGTCGAGGAAGAGCACCCGCGGGTGCGAGACGAGCGCGCGGGCGATCTCGAGCCGCCGCCGCTCGCCGCCGCTGTAGCTGCCGGCCGGTCGGTCGAGGAGCTCGGTCAGCCCCAGCGTGCCGGCGAGGTCGTCGATCCTCGCGCCCGCCTCGCGCGTCTCCACGCCCCATAGACGAGCGTGGATGTCGAGGTTCCGGCGGCCGGTCAGCGACCGGTCGACGACCGGCTCCTGGAAGACGACGCTGCTGGCCCGCCGAGCGGCGAGCGGCTCCGCAGCGACGTCGAAGCCGGCCAGCCGGGCGCTGCCCGCGGTCGGCTCGATCGTCGTCGTCAGCATTCCGACGGTGGTCGATTTGCCGGCGCCGTTGGGTCCGAGCAGCCCGAAAACCTCGCCCGCCGCTACCTCGAAGTCGATTCCCTTCACCGCCTCGATGCCGCCGGGATAGGTCTTGCGGAGGTTCGTCACCTCGATCGTGTTCATGGCGCTCCCTTCGGGCAGTCACGACTGCCTCGTTTCGTTCGTCAGGGAGATGACGGATCGAAACGCGGAGATGTGACTTGACCCCCACCGAGCTGCCGACCGAAGAGTTCGAGCGCCACCGCAGCCACTTGCTCGCAGTGGCGTACCGGATGCTCGGCTCGAACAGTGAGGCCGAGGACGCCGTCCAGGAGGCGTGGCTCCGGCTGGAGCGCTCGGAAACCGACGGCGTGGCGAACCTCGGCGGCTGGCTGACCACGGTTGTCGCCCGTGTCTGCCTCGACATGCTGCGCTCGCGCCGCGCGCGCCGCGAGGACTACGTGGGCACGTGGCTGCCCGAGCCGGTCGTTTCGATCGAAGACGGGCCGGAAGACGAGGCCGTTCTTGCGGACTCTGTCGGGCTCGCGCTGCTGGTCGTTCTAGACACGCTGGCCCCGGCCGAGCGGCTCGCCTTCGTCCTGCACGACATGTTCGGGCTGCCGTTCGAGGAGATCGCGACGATCGTCGACCGCTCGGCCGAAGCCACGCGCCAGCTGGCGAGCCGCGCACGGCGGCGTGTGCGGGGCGCGACGCCAAGGACGGACCCCGACCTGCGCGAGCAGCGCCGCGTCGTCGATGCGTTTCTCGCTGCCTCGCGCGCCGGCAACTTCGAGGCGCTGCTCGAGGTGCTCGACCCCGACGTCGTCTTCCGAGCCGACGGCGGCCGGCGCGACCGCCGCCCGCCGGTCATCGGCGCCGAAGACGTCGCGCGCACGATCCTCGCGCGAGGCTCGCGGTTCGCGCCGTACGCGCGGCCGGCAATCGTGAACGGCAACGCCGGCGTGATCGTCGTGCCGGCGACGAAGCCGATCGCGGTCGTGGGCTTCACCGTCGCCGGCGGGCGGATCGTCGAAATCGACCTGGTCGCCGATCCGGTCAAGCTGCGCAGGATCGACGCGGGATAATCCCCGGGTGGAAGAGCGGTGGGTCGACGTCGACGGCACGCGGCTGTTCATACGCACGTGGGGCGAGCCCGCCAGTAAGCCGGTTCTCTACTGGCACGGCGTCAGCCTGACCGCGGGGGCAAGCTTGACGCTCGGCCCAGCCGGGCCGGCCCTGGCGGGCCACGGCCTCTTCCTCATCGCCCTCGACGCACCGGGCTTCGGCCACTCGCCTCCACTCGACCAGGAGGCGTACCACCCTGACGCGCTCGGCGACCTCGTCCCGCCGCTCCTCGACGGGCTCGGTCTCGACCGCGCGGGCTTCATGGGCTTCTCCTGGGGCGGAGACCTCGGCCTCCATGTCGCGGCCAGGCATCCGGAGCGGCTGACCGCGCTCGTGATCCTTGACGCCGGCTACGACGATCCACCGTTCGATCCCTCGCAGCCGTTCGAGAGTTATCTCGAGGAGAACGAGCACGCCTGGGAGGAGAAGTGCGAGCCTTCCTGGGAATCGGCGCTGGCCGGCGTCCGGCAACGGTTCCACACCTGGAGTCCTGCGCTCGAGCAGGTGTGGCGGGCGGGCTGGCGAGAGGAAGACGGGCGGCTGGTACCCAGCGTCTCGCCGTCAGTCGTCGCGGCCGCCGAGCACGGGACGGCCCAGGCGCTTCCTTCGACCGTGCGGCCGGCGCTCGCCGCCACTGGACTGCCGGTCCTCCTCGTCGCCTCGGGCGATGCGTCCGAGGAGGACCTCGCCCGCTTTGCAGCGGACGTCCCGCAGGCCGAGATCCACCACGCGAAGGGCGTCGCGCACGACGTCCTGAACGACGGCGGGCCCAGGCTCACCCAGCTCGTCGGCGAGTGGCTCGCAGCGAACGGCTAGGCAGCGGCTCCAGCAGGGGTCCTTGCGTGCTCCTTCGCCCACTCGAGCGCGTCGTCGGCGACCCCCTCCCAGCCGTCCTGGGCGAATGTGTAGTGCGAGCGCTCCGGATACTCCTTCAGCTCGGTCGGCGAGCTTGCCTTTTGCTGGATCTTGAAGGCGGCCTTCGTCAACGACGCCGGGACCGTGTGATCCTTGCCGTTTGCCATGAAGAGCAGAGGCGCCCGGTTGCCGTCCTTCGGGTGCACCTTCAGCGGTGAGCCCATGTCGAAGTTCGCAAACGCCGCCTGGAAGAGGACACGGCCCGGCCCCGGGACGGCGTAGCGTTCGTACGCCCGCTGCGACTCCTCCTCGCTGAGCGTGTTGGTGAAGCCGTAGTGGAACTCCTTCGGCGTCAGCGGCACGGCCCGGTGCCTGTTCGCCGGGTTCCTGAGCGCGACCGATGCCACCCTGAAGCTCGAGGGCGGCAGGACGAGGATGCCCTTGATCGGCGCAGGCGAGATGGCGACGCCGGCGGCCCCGAGACCGCGATCGAGCAGGATCTGGGTTACCAGCCCGCCATTCGAATGGCCCATGATGATCGGAGGCTCGTCGAGCGCGCGGATGATCCGCTCGTAGTGGTCGGCGATCTCACCGATGCCGAGGCGCGCGTACGGCTGGGTGTCACGGCGGACGTCGTCGATCTCGCCCTCCATGCCCGGCCACGCGGGCGCAAGGACGTTGTAGCCCCGGCTCTTGTAGCGGTCGATCCACTTCTCCCAGCTGAGCGGCGTCAGCCAGAGGCCGTGGACGAGGACGATCGTGTCGGTGCCGGTGGGGTCTGCGGTGGCGGCCATGTGTCCTCCAGACGTTTGGTTGAAGGAGACTAGAACGCCGCGGCAAGCGGCGAAAGTCCCGCCGACTCGTCAGGCCGCGCCGCCGCGCATCCGCATCGTCCGGAAGAACGTCCAGACCCCCCAGACGATCAGCGCGAGCACGCAGAGCCAGAAACCGAACCAGCCGATGCCGCCCAGCACCCACTTGACCCCGTGCTTGTCGTCGGCGAACACCGCAGCCAGGATGAGCAACGGAATCGCCAGCGCGACGAGCGCAAGCGCCGGGAACCAACGCGAGCGAGTCACAAAACCCCTACTCAGTCGCCTACCGAACGCGCGGACTCGACAGCTAGCGGCGGTCCGAGACCTTGAGGCCGCCGAGAACCGTGTACGCGCGGAGCCGGATCTCCGGTCCCTCTGCACGCGAGGGAACTTCCACGTGGCGGCCGCCGAGGAACGCAAGGCCGCCGACGGTGACGCGCGCGCCTTCGGGAACGAAGACCTCGGCACCGCCGAGGATGGTGACGATCTTCAGCGTCGCTCCGTCGCCGGGCGAGGCTGTTGCGTCAACCGACGCTCCGCCGAAGACTGCAACGAGCGTCTGGTTCGTCCAGCCGATCGGAAGCGTGACCTTGCGCCCGCCGAAAACGGCGACGTCAGTGCTCACAGCGGCGATTGGAGGGCCATCAGCTGCGCTGGGCCTCGAGGATGCGCTGGGCCTCCTCGGCATCTTCGGCGCGAACGACGATCTCGCGCGCCCCGCCGGCCGCCCAACCGTCGAAGGCCCCGGCTGCCTGGTTGGTAGGTCGGTCGTAGCACTCGATGCCCGAGTCGCGGAGGATGCCGCAGACGAGATTCGCCTCGGTCTCGGTCGCGACCGACTCGACGACTACGAGATCGTCCATATGTCCCCAGCGGCCAGAAGGCCGGCGAGCTCGCCCTGCTTCTGCTCGCGCGCGGCCGCAAGCTGCTCCTCCATCAGCTCGTCGTAGACCGGCCGTTCGACGTCGCGGAAGACGCCGATCGGCGTCGCCCCAACCGTGCCGCGCGTCAGGCGGGAGAGCGCAAACGCGGGCGAAGCCTCGGGGTGATGAGCGTCCCAGACCAGCAACGCCTCCTCGCCCGCCTCGGCGACCTCGACGACCTCCGCCGAGCCGTCCGACCGCAGCCGGACGCCGCGCTCTCCTTCCGGGCCGAACCGGACCGGTTGCCCGTGCTCGAGGTAGATCCGGTTTTCCTTCTCCTCGCGCACGAAGTCGAAGGCCCCGTCGTTGAAGATGTTGCAGTTCTGGAAGATCTCGACGAAGGCGCTGCCCTTGTGATGGGCGGCGGCACGGAGGACATCGGTCAGGTGCGCGCGGTCGGTGTCGATCGCGCGGGCGACGAAGGTCGCCTCGGCGCCGATCGCGAGCGAGAGCGGGTTGAAGGGCCAGTCGAGGGAGCCCATGGGAGTCGACTTCGTCACCTTGCCGAGCGGGCTCGTCGGCGAGTACTGCCCCTTCGTCAGGCCGTAGATCTCGTTGTTGAAGAGGAGGATCTTGATGTTCACGTTCCGCCGCAGCGAGTGGATCAGGTGGTTGCCGCCGATCGAAAGGGCGTCGCCGTCGCCGGTCACGACCCACACGGACAGGTCGGGGCGCGACACGGAGAGGCCGGTGGCGATGGCGGGAGCGCGGCCGTGGATCGAGTGCATCCCGTACGTCTCCATGTAGTACGGGAAGCGCGCCGCACAGCCGATGCCGGAGACGAAGACGATCCGCTCCTTCGGCACGTCGAGCTCGGGCATGAAGCTCTGCAGCGCCGCGAGGATCGCGTAGTCGCCGCAGCCCGGGCACCAGCGAACCTCCTGGTCGGTCTTGTAGTCCTTCGCGGTCACCTTGGGCTGGGCGCCATTGCCGTTCCCGGCCATAACGCCAGAATAGCCCCGCGATGCCGGAGCCGACGAGCGAGACGCTGACCTTCCTCTTCAGCGACATCGAAGAGTCGACGCGCCTGCTGCGGCAGCTCGGTGCCGGCTATGCGACGGCGCAGGCGCATCACGACGAGATCCTCCGGGCAGCCTTCGAGGCGCACGGAGGACGCGAGCTGGATTCGCAGGGCGATTCGTTCTTCGTCGCGTTCTCCCGACCGCGCGACGCGGTTCTCGCGGCCGTCTCCGCGCAGCAGGGCATCGCCGGCGCAACCTGGCCCGAGCACGTCGAGCTCCGGGTTCGAATCGGAATCCACACCGGCCCGGTCGAGCTCGCCGGCGAGCGCTACGTCGGTCTTGCCGTCCACCGCGCGGCGCGAATCTGCGCCGCCGGCCACGGCGGGCAGATCCTGCTGTCACACGCGACGGCCGCGCTGCTCGAGGACGACGAGCACCAGCTTCCGGACATCGGCCTGCGTGACCTCGGCGAGCAGCGCCTGAAGGACTTCGAGCGTGGTGTGCGCCTCTACCAGGTGACGGCGCCGCGTCTGCGGCGGGAGTTTCCTGCCCTACGGGTGGCGGAGTCGCCGGCGGCGGCGCTCGAACCGACCGACGCCGCTCGCGCCTCCGACGCCGACCGCGACCAGGTGGTCGCGACGCTTCGCGAACACACCGCCGCCGGCAGGCTGACGCTCGACGAGTTCTCCGAGCGGACCGAGCGTGCGTACGCGGCGGCGACGGTCACGGAGCTGGCAAGCGTCGGCCGCGACCTTCCCGCGGCGGCGCCGGCCGGGCGCCAGCGTCGGGCAAAGCCGTTCACGCTCGCCGTTCTGGCCAGCACTGTCCGCACCGGTCGCTGGCGCCTGCCGAGATTCGGCTTCGCACTCGTTCTCTTCGGCGACGCTGACTTCGATCTCCGGCAGGCCGAGCTTCGCGGATCGGTCGCGTCGCTGACCGCGTTCATCCTGTTTGGGAACGTCGACGTCTACGCGCCGGAGGGCGTGGAGGTGGACTTCGGCGGCTTCGGGATCCTCGGGCATCGCCGCGAGTGGGGCCGCGACGTGCCCCCGCTGCCCGGGACGCCGCTCGTCCGCGTCCACATCTTCTCGCTCTTCGGCACCGCCGACCTCTGGCGCGTCCCGGCGGCATGGGTCGGTCGGTCGTTCCGCGAAGTCATCAGGGCGCTGCGCCGCGGCGAGCAGCGAGCATTGCCGCCGGGCGACTGAGGCGCCTCGGGGCGTTACCCGGGCGGACGATCGTGTTCGTCGTCGTGTGGGTTCGGCTCGAGCGGACCGCCGTACTCCTGGGCTTCCTCCGGCTCCTCGGCGAAGTCGCCGGGGCGGGTGGTCCCGATTGCGAGGTCGTCGGGCGCCCGCGACGAGCCTTGCAGTTTTTCCCACAGCTTGCGGAACATCAGAGCATCGCCTCGATCGCTTCCTGGACCTCGCCGGCGCGGAACGGCAGCCCGCGGACGAGGTTGAAACCGGTCGCGTCGACGAGGAACTCCGCACGGATGAGCTTGCGGAGCTGCCCGAGGTTGATCTCAGGGATCAGCACCTTCTCGTAGGCGCGGACGACGTCACCCGTATTGTGCGGGAACGGGTTGAGGTAGTGCAGATGCGCGTGGGCGACCCTGCCGCCCCCGCCGCGCGCACGGCGGACGCCGGCGGCTACCGGACCGAACGTCCCGCCCCACGAGAGAACGAGCAGGTCGGCGCCTTCGGGATCGTCCACCTCGAGCTCCGGAATGTCTGAGGCGATCCCGGCGACCTTTTGCGCGCGCAGGCGCGTCATCAGGTCGTGGTTGTCGGGGTCGTACGAGACGTTGCCGGTGACGTCCTGCTTCTCGAGACCGCCGATCCGGTGCTCGAGGCCCGGCGTGCCGGGGATCGCCCACGGGCGGGCGAGCGTGTCGTCGCGTGTGTATGGGTGGAACTCGACGTCGTCCGGCGCCTCGGTCGTGAAGCCGGGGTCGATTGCGGGTAGTGCTGCGACGTCCGGCAGAAGCCACGGCTCGGAGCCGTTCGCGAGGTACGCATCGGAGAGCAGGTAGACGGGTGTCCGGTACTTGAGCGCGATGCGCGCCGCCTCGAGCGCGGCGTCGAAGCACTCGGCCGGGGTCGAGGCCGCGATCACCGGCACGGGCGACTCCGAGTTGCGGCCGAACATGACGAGCAACAGGTCGGCCTGCTCGGGCTTCGTGGGCATCCCGGTCGACGGCCCGGCGCGCTGGATGTCCAGGATCAGCAGCGGCAGCTCGAGCGCGACCGCGAGCCCGACCGTCTCGGACTTGAGCACGACGCCGGGACCGGCTGAGGTCGAGACGCCGAGCGAGCCGCCGAAGCTGGCGCCGAGCGCGGCACCCACCGCCGCGATCTCGTCCTCGGCCTGGAACGTGCGGACGGCGAAGTTCTTGTGGCGAGCGAGCTCTTCGAGGATCGAGCTCGCGGGCGTGATGGGGTAGGCGCCGAGGAAGAGCGGCAGCCCCGACTTGACGCTCGCCGCAATCAGGCCGTATGCGAGCGCCTGGTTGCCGGTGATGTTGCGATAGGTGCCGGGCTGCAGGTGCGCCGGCTTCACCTCGTACGAGACGGCGAAGTCCTCGGTCGTCTCGCCGAAGGCGTAGCCGGCGTTGAACGCGCGCTTGTTCGCCTCTGCGATTTCAGGCCGCTTCGCGAACTTGCGCTCGAGGAAGCCGATCGTGTGCTCGGTCGGGCGGTGGTAGAGCCACGACATCAACCCGAGCGCGAACATGTTCTTCGCGCGCTCGGCCTCGCGCTTGGTGACGCCCTCGACCTCCTTCGTCGCCTCGAGCGTCATCGTCGTCAGGGGGACGGTGTGGACGTCGTAGCCGTCGAGCGTCCCGTCCTCGAGCGGGTTCGCGTCGTAGCCGGCTTTGGCGAGATTGCGCTCCGTGAACGTGTCCTGGTCGACGATCAGCGTGCCGCCGCGCGGGAGGTCGCGCAGGTTCGTCTTCAGCGCGGCGGGGTTCATCGCGACGAGGACGGTCGGAGCGTCGCCCGGCGTGAGGATGTCGTGGTCGGCGAAGTGGACCTGGAACCCGGAGACGCCCGGTAGCGATCCCGCGGGCGCACGGATCTCCGCGGGGAAGTCGGGAAGCGTCGACAGGTCGTTGCCGACGATCGCGGTCTCGCTCGTGAAGCGGCCGCCGGTGAGCTGCATCCCGTCGCCGGAATCGCCCGCGAAGCGGACGATGACGCTATCGACCTGCTCGACCGGCTTGGCCTCTTTCGCCATCGCCGTAGGTATAGCGCAGCGCCCGCGTCGCTCGTTGGCGTAGCGCCGGCGGCTGCGTTGCTGATTCGACACAGACGCGTGACAGACACGCGCGCCGGCGCCCGCTAGCGTGCTGGTAGGGGCGCTTTTGCACCCCCAATGGGGGCTGCGCCGGCTCGCGGGGACGACGCCGCGCTACGCATCCGGCGGCGGCACGTCCTCAGTGGCCACCGGCGGCGGGCTCGGCGCGGGGTCAGGCGGCCGCGCCGGCGGCTCCAGGCGCGGGCTTGGCCGCCGACAGATACGCAACCGCCGCGCGCCGCCGGCCGGCGTTCGTCTCAACCAGCGGGCGCAGGTGCGCCTCGAACACGGCGCGTTCGTCCGCCGTCAGCGCCTCGTCGAGCGCCTCCCCCAGCGTCGGCATGAGCGGGTTGCCCGACGTCCGTAGCACCGTTTCCCAGGAACCAGCGAGCCACGACCCCGGCTCGAGGTCGACCTCGTACCGGAGCCGGATCGGGTCGAATCCGGCTCCCTCGGCCCAACCAAGGAGGTCGCGCTCGTCGAAGTCGGTCAGCGTGCGTTCCTCCTCGGGCGAGCACGCGGCGACGACCCTCGTCGCCAGATGAGCGATCGGGCGCAGGTCGTAGCCGAAAAACCAGCCTGCGGGCTCCGGCGAGCCAAAGCTGTTGATCGGCTCGAAGATCGAGAGCCGGCCGCCTGCGCGAAGCACGCGGTGGAACTCCTCGAATGCCCGGCGCTTCCCCTCGCGGTCGAGGTAGATCAACACCGAGCGCGTCGTGACGGCATCGACGGATTCGTCCTCGACCGGCTCGAGGTCATCCGCCGATGCGAGCACGAACTCGCAACGCTCGCTCACGCCGAGCTCGCCCGCGAGCACGCGGCAGTGCGCCAGGAGATCGTCCGAAACGTCGCTGAAGACCACCCGGCCGTGGGGCATGACGCGCTCGAGCGCGCCGAAGCCGATCAGCCCGTCGCCGGCGCCCACGTCGAGCAGCGTTTGGCCAGGTTCGAGCTCGGCGCCGTCGAGGACGCGATCGCGGACCTCGGCGAGCTTCTCCAGCCCTTCCGCGCGCCGGGCGCGATCGCCGCCGAAGCTGCGGTCGAGCACCCACTCGGCCCAGCGGTCGCGGACCGCGTCAGGCACTGACGCGGCGCACGACCTTCAGGCCCCAAGCGCGGCCGCTCTCGAACAGCTCGTCCGGATCGACCTCGTCGCGCCAGCCGAGGAAATGCGGCTCGGGCTCGTCGTCAGTCGAGCCGATCACTGCGAGCCGGAGCGCGCCGGCATCCTCGCTCACGCCCCGCTCGAGTTCCTCGAGCCGGCGCTCGGCTTCCTCGGCGGCAGGCCCTTCCATGTAGCCCTTCGGCATGCCGAGAACCTAGCCCGTTTCGATTTCGCGCGTCCGGCGATACCGACTACATGGCCTTTCGAAGAAGGACACCAACAACTCGTGCATGGACCCCGAAGGCGATTCCGTTCGGCCTCCTGATCGCGTTGATCGGGGCGTGGGTGATCGTGGCCGCGCTGATCGGCTCGAGCTTCAACTTCGGCTTCTTCAACGACAAGAGCTGGGACTTCTCGACGAAGCAGTGGGAGCTGCAGCTGATTCCGGGCGCGGTCGCCGTCATCGGCGGCCTCATGCTGATGACGCCGTCGAGCGCGACCGGCTCGTTGGGAGCGCTGCTTGCGTTCGCTGCCGGAGGGTGGCTCATAGTCGGCCCGGTGCTCTACCCGATCTGGTCGAGCGACACGGTGGAGACGTTCGGTTCGGAGTCGATGCAGGCCCTGCGGTGGGTCGGCCACTTCTATGCGCCCGGCGGGTTCATCCTCTACTTCGCCGGCTACGCACACGGACTCTTCGCACGGCGGGCAGTCGTCCAGGACACGACGGTCGCCGAACCGGCGACGACGCAGCGGACCGTCACCCCGGGCGCCTAAGCGCTGGTCTCGGGCGCCTTCGCTTCGGCCAGCAGCGCCTGGAGGTCGAACGGCGCGCTGAACATCGCTACGCCCTCGCCGTCGGCGGGTCGTGGCCACTCCTCCTGCGGCCGATCTCGGTAGAGCTCGATCCCGTTGCCGTCGGGGTCGCGTAGGTAGATCGCCTCGCTGACCCCGTGATCGGTCGCGCCCTCGATCGGGATCCCGTTCTCGACGAGCCGTCGCAGCGCATCGCCGAGCGTCGCGCGGTCGGGATACCGGATCGCGACGTGGTAGAGGCCGGTCGTCCCCGGCGGCGGCGGGGAGCCGCCGCGGCTCTCCCACGTGTTCAATCCCAGGTGGTGGTGATAGCCACCCGCGCTGATGAACGCCGCCGCGTCGCCGATTCGGTGCGTCACCTCGAAGCCGAGCACGTCGCGATAGAACGCCAGAGCCCGGTCGATGTCCGAGACCTTCAGGTGGACGTGGCCGATGTCGACGCGTGGGTCGATCGTCGCGGTCACAGGGCGAAGGTTAAGGGCTTTGACGACAGCCGAAGCAGCGATGAAGATGGGTTCGGGCGAGCGATGGACGAACTGCGGACTGGATCAGACCGGATCGGGCGGCGGTGGCGGCGCTGGAGGCCCGGTCGACCGACGCCTTTGATCGCCACGAGGCGTTGATCGAGGCGTCGCTCCGAGCGCGCGGCCCCTACTCCCTCCGACTTTCGACCCGGTTCGGCAGCGACGCGACGCGCGTCGTCCGCCGAGGGGCGCTCCGCGCGCTGTTCGACGTCGACGGCCGCCTCGAGCTCGCTGAGGCGCGCCAGCGGCCGGACGGATGCGTCGTCATCCGGGCGGACGGCGACGAGGCCGTTGCACGAATGCGTTTCGTTCTCGCCCTCGACGACGACCACTCCGAGTTTCTCCGGCGGTTCGCCGACGACCCGCTGCTCGGGCGGACCATTCGGCACCTCCGCGGGCTGCGGCCCCTGCGCTGCCCGACCGTTGCGCAGGCGCTTCTCCGGGCGCTGTGCGGTCAGCTGATCACGTCGCACGAGGCCCGCGCGATCGAACGCCGGATCGTTCGCGCCACGACGCCGGCGCTCGAAGGACTCCACGCCCCACCGACGCGGGCGGCTCTCGGCCGGTTCTCGCCGGCAGAGCTGCGCGCGCTCGGTCTCGGCGGCCCGCGCGCGAGCGCGCTCGTGCGCCTCTGCCGCTCGCTCAACCTCGAACGGCTCCGAGACGTACCGACGGACGCGGCGGCTGCGCGCCTCGTTCGTGAGTCGCGAATCGGCCCCTGGTCGGTCGGCGTCATCTGCATCCAAGGCCTCGGCCGCTATGAGCGCGGCCTCGTCGGCGATCTCGGCCTGATCAAGCTCTGCTCGGCGATCCGCGGCCGCTGGGTCGAGGCCTCGGAGACAGCCGAGCTGCTCGATCCGTACGGCGAGTGGGCCGGCCTCGCCAGCGTCTACCTGCTGCACGGGTCCGCGCAAGGAATGGTTCCGGTGCCACGGCGGCTCGCCGCATAGGAGGGTCTGGCGAAACAGAGTCTGTGCCGTCGGGACGCGCTGCTCGCCCGGAGGTGGTGTCCTCAGTCGCGCCAATAGCTTCTGCTATTGACGCTCCCTGCGTCCTTGCCTCCGAACGACCATCGCGCCCCGACAACGAGCGCCGTTCCGCCAAACCCTCCTAGACTCACACGATGGCCAACCAGCGGCGGATCGCCGTACTCGGCGCCGGCACGATCGGGGAAGCCCTGATCGCCGGCCTGCTCAGCAGTGACTGGAGGCAGCCGGAGGAGATCATCGCGACGGCCCGGCGCGAGGAACGTGCGGCCGAGCTCCGCGAGCGGTTCGGGATCGAGGCGACGCTCTCGAACAGCGACGCGATCCAAGACGCCGCCTTGGTCGTCATCGCCGTCAAGCCGCAGGACTTCGACGTGCTGCTCGACGAGATCGCTCCGGTCCTTTCGCGTGACCAGACGGTGCTGTCCGTCGCCGCCGCGATTCCCACCAAGACGATCGAGGACCGGCTGCCCGAGCCTGTTCCCGTCACGCGGGCAATGCCGAACGCGCCCTCGACGGTCCACGAGGGGATCGCGGGCATGTGCGCCGGGGCGCACGCCGATGAGGTGCACCTTGCGCTCGCCGAGGAGGCGCTCGGGCACCTCGGGGCGGTCGTTCGCGTGCCGGAGACGTACATGGACGCGGTGACTGCGGTCTCGGGCTCCGGCCCCGCTTACTTCGCCCTCCTCTCGGAGGCGATGATCGAGGCCGGAATCCTGCTCGGGCTCGGTCGCGAGGTCTCGACCCAACTCGTCATCCAGACGATGCTGGGGACGGCAAAGCTGCTCCGCGACGAGAAGATGCACCCTGTCGAGCTGCGCGAAAAGGTGACGTCCCCCGGAGGGACGACGATCCGGGCCGTGCGCGAGCTCGAGCAGGCAGGTGTGCGGGCAGCCTTCCTGAACGCGATTCAGGCGGCGATGGAGCGGTCTCGGGAGCTTGCGGCGGGCGCGCCGTGAGCGCCCGCGGCGTCGAGCTCGTCGTCGAGCCAGACGCTGCCGCGGCGGCGGAGCGCGTCGCGGAGCTGCTCGTCGGCGGTGCGCGGGCCGGCCAGGAGATCGTGCTCAGCGGCGGCTCGACGCCGGGGCGGTCGTATGAGCGCGCGGCAGAGTTGGAACCGGGTTGGAGCCGTGCCGGCGTCTGGTGGGGCGACGAGCGGTGCGTCCCGCCCGACGACGAGAACTCGAACTTCGGGCTCGCGCGCGCGACGCTGCTCGACCGGCTCGACGCCGCGCCGCGTGTGCACCGAATCCGCGGAGAGGACGATCCTGCTGCCGCCGCGGCGGCGTACGAGGACGAGGTCCGGGGGACGACGTTCGACCTGCTACTGCTCGGGCTCGGCCCCGACGGGCACGTCGCCTCGCTCTTTCCGAACGCTCCCGGCCTCGACGAGAGGGAGCGGCTGGTGATTCTGGCGGAGCCGCAACTCGAGCCCTTCGTGGAGCGGATCACGTTGACGCCGCCGGCGCTTCGCGCCGCACGGCGAATCGTCTTCCTCGTCACGGGCGCCGAAAAGGCGGAGGCCGCAGCAGGTGCGTTCGCCGGGCCGCCCGACCGTTCCGTGCCCGGAAGCCTCATTCGCGCCGACGGCGGCGAGACCCTGGCTGTGGTGGATCGCGAGGCGGCCTCCCGGTTGTGCGACTAGACAACAGGGGGCCAAATCGTATATATAGGCGGCGTGGGAATGCCTGAGCCCTCGCAGCCGCCGTTGCTCGACGTCCTCACCATCGATCAACCCGAGCAGCTCAAGGCCCTCGGGCACCCGTTGCGACTCCGCGTCCTGGAAATGCTCGGGCAGACGGAGGGGCAGTACCTGACGAACCGTGAGCTCGCACAGAGACTCGGCGTCGATCCAGGGCATCTTCATTTCCACGTCCGCATGCTCCTGCGCGCCGGCCTGATCGCGCTCGCCGACGGCGGGCATGGGCGCGAGAAGCCGTACCGCGCGGTCGCGAGAACGGTACGCGTCGCCTCCGAGCTGATCTCCTCGGGCGTCGGCCCCGACCTCCGCGAGACGATGGTCGACGACGTACGCCGGGCAATGGCGGAGTTCAGGGAGTCCGGCCAGTTCCGGATCACCCAGACGACCGTACGAATTTCGTGGCAGCGGGCGCAGCGGCTGATCGAAGAGATCGCCGAAGGCATGCGCGACGAAGAGACGAAGGAAGACGACCCGCTCGTGATCACGGCGTTCATGCACCCGGCGAGAGCCGGCCCGGACTAGCCCGGCACGACCGGGAGGAGGGGCGACGCGAGCGGCGTGCCGAGGCCGCGACGTTCGGCTAGTGCCTGCAGGACGAGCACGGTGTCCGCGACCGGCACGTCTTCGAGGTATTCGTCCCGGGTCTCGAAGGACTTGAGAACCGCCTCCGCGGCTTCCGTGTAGCCGACGATGTCCCGCGCGGCGATGAACGCGAGCGCGTCGCCGACCGGCGCCGGGAATTCCTCGCTCGTGCGAAGTGCGTCCGCGTGGCCGCGCGCGGCGTCGTCGTCGCCGACGACGAGCTCGGCGAGGGCTGCGGCATAACGGCCGATCGGCGAGGTCGCGTCGGCAGCACCGGCGCCGAGCGCCCAGCACGCGGCCGAGGTGGCCGCCGTCCAGTCGCCGGCGAGGATGTGCGCCTTCATCGCGCCGATCGGCCGCCCCCAGCTTCCCGGCGGCGCATCGGGGAAGCTCTCGGCGTAGCGGTCGGCCGCACGCGCGAACCACTCGTCCGCCTCGTCGCGGCGGCCCGCCATCATCAGCGCGAGCCCGGCGCCCCATGCCGCGTTGCCGAGACGCGTGAGCTGGCGCTGGCGCCCATCCGGATCGGCGGCATCGGGCAGCCGTCCCTCGCCGTCGCGATAGCGCGCCTCTTTCCGGGCGAAGTGGGCCTGCCAGTCGGTTGCCGGTGGGTGAACCACGGCTTCGGGTTCGGCCTCGCCGCCGCTCGAGCCGCCGGAGGACCGATCGCCGAGATCGTCCGTCTCTTGGTTAGGCACAGCCAACCTCCTCCCGGCGTCGAGCCTAGCGAGGTTCGCCGTACGAATGGGTGACGGAGGTGTGCCGGAACCGTCACTTCACGCCTTGCGGCCGGCGGGGGCCATGGCAGTTCGCTGGCGGCTGCGGCGCACGCTCCTTCCATTAGCCTTGACGGCGCATGCCAGAGCGGCACGAGATCTACTTCATCGACGGCGTGCGAAGCGCCTTCGGGCGCGCGGGGCCCAACGGCGTCTTCTGGCAGACGCGCGCCGACGACATGGCCGTCAAGCTCGTGCGCGAGCTCCTGCGGCGGAACGCAGCGCTGCCGCCGGAGCGGATCGACGACGTCGTCTTCGCCGCGACCGCGCAGGTCGGTGACCAGGGCCTGACGCTTGGCCGCGACATCGGTTTGCTCGCCGGGTTGCCGCGGACCGTGCCGGGCTTCGCCGTCGACCGGATGTGCGCCGGAGGGCTGACCGCGATCACCACCGGAGCCGGCGAGATCGCGATGGGCGCGGCCGACGTCGTCCTCGCCGGCGGCGTGGAGCACATGGGCCGGCACCCGATGCTGGAGGACGTCGACTACAACCCGCGCTTCGTGGCCGAGCGACTGATCGACCCGTCGGCGGCGACCATGGGCCAGACCGCCGAGAACCTGCACGACCGGTTCCCGCAGCTGACCAAGGACGCCGCCGACGCGTACTCCGTGCGCTCGCATCATCGGCTCGCCGAGGCGTGGCAGAACGGCGTCATGGGCGAGACGGTCGTCCCCATGAGCGTCTTCACGGACGACGGCTGGCAGGAGGCCGACTACGACGAGTTCCTCCGCGCCGATACGACGGTCGAGGCGATCCGCGACCTGCCCACGCCCTTCCGGCCCGGTGGGCGCGTCACCGCCGGCAACTCGGCCGGGCTGACGGACGGCGCGACGGTGTCGCTGCTGGCGGGCGAGCGGGCGGCCGAGCAGCTAGGGCTCGAGCCGCGGCTGAGGCTAGTCGCGTTCGCGTTCGCGGGCGTGGACCCGGAGCTGATGGGGCTCGGTCCGGTGCCGGCGACGAAGAAGGTGCTCGACCAGGCCGGGCTGACGATCGACGAGATCGACGCTTTCGAGCTGAACGAGCCCTTCGCCGTCCAGGTGCTGAGCTGGTGCGACGGGATGGGGGTCTCACCGGACGACGAGCGCCTGAACCCGTACGGCGGCGCGATCGCGTGCGGGCATCCGCTGGCCGCGACCGGCGTCCGGCTTGTCGCGCAGCTCGCGTATGCGATGCGCGAACGGCCGTCCGCGCAGTACGGCCTCACCGCCCTCTGCGTCGGCATGGGGATGGGCGCGGCGCTGCTCTGGGAGCGCGCGTGACGCATCGGTGACGGTGTCTGGCACCAACGTTGTCTGACACCGAGTTCAAGTTGGCACGACTCGCCCGGCCCGACGCGGCCGTGGAAGTCGCGCTGGTGACGATCGACAACGGCGCCGACCACACCCACCCGACCTTTTTCGGCCGCGCGGCGTTGCAGTCGCTGGAGCGTGTGCTCACGCAGCTCGAGGCGGGCGACTGGACGGCGCTCGTGATCACCGGCAAGCCTTACTTCTTCTCCGCGGGAGCCGATCTCGACGAGTTCTCGCGCCGCGCCACGGCCGACCTAGCCCGCGCTGGCAGCCGCGCCGGCCACGAGCTCTTCGGCCGAGTCGCCGCCCTCCCGTATCCAACGGTGGCCGCGATCAACGGCGCCTGCCTCGGTGGCGGCGTCGAGCTGGCCCTGCATTGCGACGCTCGCACGATCTCGAGCGCGGTCCGCCACTTCGCCTGCCCGGAATGCTTCCTGGGGATCATCCCCGGCTGGGGCGGCACCCAGCTGGTGCCGCGCCTCGTCGGTGTCGAGACTGCGATCGAGTTCGTTGTCGCGAACCCGATGCGCCAGAACCGCATGCTGGACGGGCGAACCGCACACGAGCTCGGCTTCGCCGACCGGCTGCTCGAGCCGGTCGAGTTCGTCGACGAGTCGATCGCGTTCGCGCTGGGGCTCGACCCGGCGCCGGCCCCGAGCCCGCAGCCGAGCTCGTTCGCCGAGAGCGCGCAGGACGCGCTTCGAAAGGCACGTGCCCAGCTCGACGACTCCACCCACGGCGCCGCCCCGGCGCCGTATCGAGCGCTCGACCTGATCGAGGGCGTCGTCTCCGGCTGGAGCCTCGAGGAGGGCTACCGCGCCGAGGAGGACGCGATCGCCGAGCTTCTGCCGGGCCCGCAGGCGCAAGCGTCGCTCTACGCCTTCGACCTCGTCGAGCGCCGCGCGAAGCGGCGTCCCGAGTTCGCGTGGGAGCCACACGCCGTCCGCAAGATCGGGATCGTCGGCGCCGGGCTGATGGCAACGCAGCTGGCCGTCCTCTTCCTCGGGCGCCTCGAGCTTCCACTCGTCCTCCGCGACATCGACGAGGAGGCCCTGGAACGCGCCAAGGCGACCATCGAAGCGGAGCTCGCCGGCCTCGTCGCCAGAGGCCGCTACGAGGAAGGCAAGGCGAGCTTCCTCGGGTCGCTCGTGACGACGACGACCGGATACGACGAGTTCGGCGATTGCGACCTGGTGCTCGAGGCGGTCTTCGAGGAGCTCGCAGTCAAGCGCGAGGTGTTCGCCGACCTCGAAGCCGTCGTTTCTCCGGAAGCGCTCCTGGCGAGCAACACATCGGCACTCTCGATCTCCGCGCTCGCAGCGGAGCTCGAGCACCCGGAGCGCGTCGTCGGGATGCACTTCTTCAATCCGGTCGCGCTGCTTCCGCTGGTCGAGGTCGTGCGCGGCCACGAGACCGACGAGCAGACGTTGGCGACGTCCTGGGAGGTCGCCACCCGACTTCGCAAGCGTCCCGTGCTCGTCGAGGACGGGCCCGCCTTCGTCGTCAACCGGATCCTGAGCCGGCTGATGACCGTCGTTCTCGGCGCCATCGAGCGCGGAAACTCGGTCGAGGAGGCGGACGCGGCGATCCTCCGGCTCGGGCTCCCGATGGCGCCGTCCGTGCTGCTGCAGATGGTCGGTCCGCGCGTCGCCGCTCACGTGCTCGAGACGCTGAACGAGGCCTACCCGGACCGGTTTCCCCTGTCGCGAACCCTCGCGAACTACGCCGAGGGCCGCGACGAGATCGTCGTCGAGCGGGACGACCCGCTAACCGAGGACGAGATCCTCGAACACGCGCTGGAGGCGGTGGCCGACGAGATCCGTCACCTGCTCGACGAGCGGATCGTCCCCGCCGCCGAGGACGTCGACACCGCGCTGATCCTCGGCGCCGGGTTCCCGTTCTGGCTCGGCGGGATCACGAAGCACCTCGACCAGATCGGCGTTTCCGAGAGGATCATGGGCCGACCCTTCTCGGAAATGGGAGCCGGAGCCCCCGCATGAGCGACGACTGGCGAATATGCATCGACATTGAAGAGGAGCATGCCGAGGGTCTGCTCGAGCGGCTCGGGCTCGACCTGTCGTCGGAGGCGCGCGAGCTCGCCAAGGAGCTCGAAGGCCGGCGTCTCGTCGTCTCTCGCGACGACGAGACGGTCTTCGTGTACACCGGCTCCCGGCTGGAGGCCGACCAGGCGCGCGCGATCATCGAGGCCGAGCTCCGCGAGGGCGGCATCCATGCGGCGGTGACCGAGCCGGAGCGGTGGTTGCCCGACGAGGACCGCTGGAGCGGCGAGCCGCCGTCGGAGTACGAGCCCGAGGAGGACGTGCTCGAGCACGGCCACGCGCCGTGGGAGGTGCGAGTCAACGCCGGCTCGCCCGACGAGGCCGCGCAGCTCGCCGACGAGCTCGAGCGCGAGGGACACGGCGTCCTTCGCCGCCACACGTACGTGCTTGTCGGAGCCGCGTCCGAAGAGGAGGCTCGCGCGCTCGCCGAGCGGCTGCACGGGCAGGTCGAGGCGAGCGGAGAATTGGTGTACGAAGCGTTGCCGCAGAACCCGTTCGCCATCTTCGGCGGGCTCGGCGGGACGGGCACCCCGCTCTAGAGCGCTAGTCACACCGGGACATCTCGTCCAACCGCGCCTCGATGGGGTATGCTGCGGGAAGCGATGCTCGCCATGGGGTGCGCGAGCTCGCTTCTCATCACGAGGGTAGGCAGCACCGAGATGTGCTGCGTCGATGCAAGAGACGACCGAGCAGCCGACGCTAGCGCCGGAGGCGGTAAATGGCCTCAGCGAAGCCGCCGCGCGCGCCGCGAACTGGGCCGGAGAGGGCTTTCTCCGGCCTGACGAAGACCCCGCGGTCGTGCTGGGCGCCGGCACGGCCCGCCGGCTCGCGCTGGACGACGCGCTCGAGGAGATGGACGCCGGACGCGCCGAGCCCTCATACGAGTGGAAGCGGCGCTACGCGCTGATGCTCGGGCTCGAGCGCGTTCTTTCCAACCGACCGCCGCGCCTCGCGTCCGGCACCGAGCTCCGCCGCCACCAGATCGACGCGCTCGCCGGGATGCTGACCGAGCTGATCGCCGCGGCGCAGCAGGCGCCGGAGCCTCTCAATGGCAACGGGAACGGCAACGGAGCCTATGTCGAAGCCGACGAAGAAGAGGAGGACGAGCTCGAGCCGGCGCGGCCCGCCGAGGGCGAGGGCGACACCGATTTGCCCCTCCCGCTTTCGCCCGAGCGGGACCCGGGCGCCGTCCGCCGCTTCCGCTTCCGCCACCCGACGGCATCGGGGAAGACGATCGCGGCAGCCGGGTTCGTCGATGCGGCGAGGACGCTCGGCGTACTGATCCTCACCCACCGGCGGCTGCTGGTCTCGCAGTTCAACCGCGACCTGACCGCCGAGGGATACGGCGACCGGATCACCGAGGCGATCGAGCGTGAGCACGAACCGGACATGCCGAACCCGCTCACGATCCAGACGTACGCGTGGTTCGCGCGCCACTGGCGGAGCCTCAGCCCCGACGCGTACCACCTCGTCATCTGCGACGAGGCGCACACCGCGCTCGGCGAGAAGACGAGCGCCGCGATCCGCGGGTTCACGACCCCGATCTACATCGGCATGACGGCGACCGAGCAGCTGATCGCGAAGCAGGTCTCCGACGTGTTCCCCGCCTCGGTCGACGATTTGCCGCTCGGCGACGCCGCGCGCCGGGGCCTGATCGCGCCGCTGCGTTGCCTGCGCGTACCGCCGGCGGCCGCGATCCACACCGTGCCCATCGTCGGCGGCGACTTCGAGGAGCGCGCCCTGGCGCAAGCCCTCGACCACACGGCCCTGAACCAAGCGGCCGCGAGCCTTTACCGCGACCGCTTCGACTCGACGCCCGGCATCGTCTACGCCGCCGGCGTCGACCACGCCTACAACCTGGCCAAGGAGTTCCGCGCCGCTGGGTTGAAGGCGGAGGCGGTCAGCGGACGGACGCCGCCGGTCAAGCTGGCCGAGATCCTGGCCGCCTACGAGCGCGGAGAGATCGACGTCCTGATCAACGCGATGCTCCTCGCCGAGGGCTGGAACTCACCCCGCGCCACGGTCTGCATGCACCTCGCGCCGACGGCGAGCCGGCGCGTCTACCAGCAGCGGATCGGCCGGATCATGCGCATCCATCCGCGCAAGGAGGCCGGCGTCGTCGTCGATTTCGTCCCGAAGGCGGCGACGCACAACGAGCGCGTCGTCTCGCTCCACGGCCTGCTCGACTCCGACTTCTACCGCGAGGGCGCCCGTGTGACGCCGGCGCCGAGACGCCGCCAGCAGCGCCGCGCGCGCCGCAAACTGTCGCCGGCGCCCTGGCTCGTGCCGGTGACCGCGGACGTGAAGCGCCGGCTCGGAGTAATCATGCGGGAATGGCAGCGCGTCGATCCGCGGTATCTCGACGAGGACGAGCAGCGGTATTGGGCGACGATCGCCGGGCGCAACGTCCGCTTCGACGAGCGCGTCGAGTTCGCGAAGAAGTTCACGGAGGGCGGAGCGTCGAGGGCCGCGCTCGAGACGTTCCTCGCGACGTGCGCCGCCGAGAACCCGAATCGGCGGCTACGGATGACGGCGCTCGCCGACCGCGTCTCGATGACGGTCGAGCGGGCGGACTTCGACGACCTGGTCACGCTCGTCACGCAAGCGCCGACCTGGGACAAGGACCGCGTCCAGGGCGTGCGGATCCTTCTGCGTGCAATCGGCGAAGGGAAGGCCGACGCGCCGGAGCAGATCCTCTCGCGCTGGATCTGGCGGCTCGCGCGCACGACGCGGAAGGTGCAGGACCGGCGGGCGAGCGCGGAGTTCCCGGAGGCGAAGCGGTTGCTCGGCGCGCTGGCGAACTCCCGTGGGCACAGACACGAGGAGAACGCCGCCAAGCTGGTGAACGCGGCGCTCGAGCAGCCGCTCGAGGTGGGCGTCGCGCTGCTGGCGTCGGCAGAGGGCTACACGCCGCGCGCGAACCAGCTGATCGACGCCGCGCGCGAGAAGATCGCCTCGCTGCCGGAGGTCGCGCACGCGCTCGCCGACAACCTGCCTGCGCCGAAGCAGCCGAGCGGGCGGTCGCGGAGACGCCGGCGGCGCCGCAAGAAGAAGGCGCAGGGCGCGCAACAGCAGCCCGTGGCGAACGGACAACAGCCGAAGCAGCAGCCGGAGCAGCAACAGGAGCCGCAGCAGCAACAGGAGCCGCAGCCGCCGGGGCAGGACGGCTCCCCGACTGCCGAGCAGGCCGTGGAGCGCAAGGCCGAGCCGGCGCCGGCGCCCGAACCCGCGGCAGAACCGTAACGCCGGGCCGAACGAAGGACCATACGCCGTGATCCTGCTGCTCGGGATCGCCTTTCTCGCCGGATTCGTCACGGCGGTCTCGCCGTGCGTCCTTCCCGTGCTGCCGATCGTCTTCGCGGGCGGCGCGAGCGGCGGATCGCGCAGGCGGCCGCTTGTGATCGTCGCCGGCGTCGTGGTCGCGTTCACGGCCTCGCTCCTCCTCGTCACCTGGCTGCTGCGGAAGCTCGGGCTGCCGGGCGACCTGCTGCGAAACGTCGCGATCGCGCTCCTCTTCGTCGCGGCGGCGATGCTGATCGTGCCGCGGTTCGCCGTCCTGATCGAGCGGCCGCTCTACCGGCTGAGCCGACGCCCGGCCGGCGATCTCGGCGGCGGCTTCGTGCTCGGCCTCAGTCTCGGCCTGGTCTTCGTCCCCTGCGGCGGCGTCATCCAGGGCTACATCGCTGCGCAGGCTGCAAGCGTCGGCGACATCGGCGGAAAGCAGGTGGCGATCACCATCGCCTACGCGCTCGGCGCGGCGGTGCCGATGCTCGCGATCGCGTACGGCGGCCGGGCCGCGGCGAGCGGACTGAGCTCGTTCCGGGCGCACGCGCGTGAGATCCGGGTCGCACTCGGCCTCGTGATCGCGGGGTCGGCGCTCCTGATCGTCTTCCACGTCGACCGGACGCTGCAGACGAAGATCGGCGATTACACCGGGTCCCTGCAGTCCGCCGAGAAGAGCTGCTTCGCGCAGCGGAGGCTCGGCTACCGCTGCGGCCGCGAGACGGTCGACCTGCGCGACTACGGCCGGGCGCCGGACTTCACGGGCATCTCGAACTGGTTCAACTCCGAGCCGCTGTCGCTCGGGAAGCTGCGGGGGAAGGTCGTCCTCGTCGACTTCTGGACGTACTCCTGCATCAACTGCCTGCGGACGCTCCCGCACCTGAAGGCGTGGTGGAAGACCTACGAGCCGAGGGGCCTCGAGATCGTCGGCGTGCACACGCCCGAGTTCGCGTTCGAGGGTGAACCGTCGAACGTGCGCGAGGCGGTGAAGCAGCTCGGCGTCACCTGGCCGGTCGCGCTCGACGCGAACTACCGGACCTGGAATGCCTACCGGAACCAGTACTGGCCGGCGGAGTACCTGATCGACAAGGAAGGCGACGTCCGAAACGTGCACTTCGGCGAGGGCGACTACGGCCGCACCGAGCGGCTGATCCGCGAGCTACTGGGCGAGCCCGGACGGGCCCAGGCCGAGCTCGCGGACATGACGCCGACGGAGCGGACGACGCCGGAGACGTATCTCGGCTTCGCGCGCGCGGACGGTCGCTACGTCGGCCTGCGGACCGTCGAGAACGCCGCCCACGCCTACCGGCTACCGGCCAGTCTCGGCCAGAACGAGTGGGCCTATGGCGGCACGTGGCGCGTCGAAGACGAGCGGGCGATCGCCGGGCGTCGCGCGAGCCTCGGACTCCACTTCCACGCGAGCAAGGTCTACCTCGTCATGGGCGGGCATGGCCGGGTCAGCGTCTCCGTGGACGGCCGGCGCCTCCGGTCGATCAGGGTCGGGGGGATCAGCCGGCTCTACACGGTGATCAGCGGCCCGCAGCTGCTCGACGCCGACCTCCGCCTCGGGTTCACACCGGGAATCGACGTCTACTCGTTCACGTTCGGC
This sequence comes from Actinomycetota bacterium, assembly GCA_046725655.1. Taxonomy (GTDB): domain Bacteria; phylum Actinomycetota; class Thermoleophilia; order Gaiellales; family Gaiellaceae; genus 13-2-20CM-68-14. The sequence goes on from JBKOYZ010000018.1 coordinate 42,061, forward strand.
TGAAACGGCCCGGGCTGGAGCCGCAGGCGGTCGAGCGGCGGCCACCCCCACTCCGGCCGCGGAACGTCGTCGGCTGGAACCGCTTCGATCTCGTGGAGGTAGCCGTGCAGCACGTGCAGATACACCGTCAGCGCGACGCCCACCCACTCGTCGCAGACGGCCTGCACCGGGACGCGATCGATCGTCGGCGCGCGTGGAACCCCGCGGTCGACCTCGAGGTAGATCGACGGGCACCCGCAGTTGCAAGAGGAGCCCGCGGCGTGCGCCCTGCCGGCCTGCGACCGGAGCGCCTCGACCGCCGGGAAGTCGCCGGACAGCAGGAGCCCCAGCAACGCCTGCTCTTCGGAAGTCAGCTCGCGCGTGGTGTTCCTACTGCTCGCGCGGCCCGGATTCGCCGTCGCCCGATTCGCGCTCGCGCAGGTAACGCGTGAGCTCGGCCGCGAGCGCGTCTCCCGAAGGGAGCTCGAAGTCGTCCTCGAGCGTATCCGCCCGGCGCTCCAGCTCCTCGACGTAAGACGCCGTCTCCTCATCGGCGGCGACCGCCTGGCTGACCTGCTCTTCGTACGCCTGCGCCGCCTGGTCGAGCTCGCTGGTCTCGATCTCGATTCCCAGCAGGCGTCCGAGGCGACTGCAGAGGGCGGCGGCGGCGCGAGGGCTTGGGGTCAGCGAGACGTAGTGCGGGACAGCCGCCCAGAGGCTCGCGGAGGGGATGTCGGCGTTGCGGCAGGCGTCGTGGAGGACGCCGACGATTCCGGTCGGGCCCTCGTACCGCGAGGTGGAGAGGTTCAGCTCGCGCACGAGCTCCGGGGTGGACGCGCTGCCGGTGACGGGCGACGGCCGCGTGTGCGGTACGTCCGCGAGCAGCGCGCCGAGCGTGACCACGAGCTCGACGCCGAGCTCCTGCGCGTGCCCGACGACGAGGTTTGTGAAGGTCCGCCAGCGCACGTTTGGCTCGATCCCCAGCAGCAGCACCACGTCACGGTCGAGGCGGCGGGGCTGCGCGTGGTAGAAGGCCGTCTCGGGCCAGTCGATCTGGCGCGTGACTCCGTCGACGAGCGACACGTGCGGCCGTGTGGCCTGGAAGTCGAAAAATCCCTCTGGATCGACATCGGCGAAGCGGTTGGCTCCCCAGAGCCGCGCCAGGTAGCCCGCGGCGAGCGAGGCTGCCTGCGCGCCGTCGTTCCAGCCCCGGAACGCGGCCACGAGAACCGGCCGCGTCAGCTCCGGCGTGGCCTCGATCCGAAGCTCGTCTGCCATCGACGCAGTCTACGTAGGCCCGGGCGCCAGGGACGCGGGCGGCCTCCAGAACGCGCTCACGAGGGCCACGATCCCGAGCCAGGCCGTGGCCGCGACGCCGACGTGGACCAGGACGAGGTACCACGGCAGGTGCAGGTGGTACTGAAGCTCGCCGAGCCCGACCTGGACGAGCAGGACGCCGAGTACCGCGAGCGCGGCAGCAAAAAGGCGCGGCGAGCGTTGCCGGCGGGCGGCGAGGTACCCGAGCAGGAACAGGAATGAGCAGCCGAAGACGGCGACGACCCCGGCATGCACGTAGACGACGGGCTCGAGCCGCGCCAGCCTACCCACGTGCTCGGTTCCACCGCCGGAGTGCGGCCCGGCGGCCGTAGCGAACGCGCCGCTGACCAGCAGCGCGAGACCAGCGGTCGCGACGCCGAGGCCGAGCCGCCGCAGTTCGAGCGGGACGAGCGGCTCGGCGCGTCCAACCACGCGGCCGTACGCGAACATGACGAGCACGACCGCACCGGCGAGCAGGAGCATCGAGAGGAGGAGGTGCGCCATCACGACCGGCCAGCGCAGGTCGGTCTTCACCGCGAGGTAGCCGAGCGGCGCCTGCGCCAGGGTGCCGACGAAGAGGGCGACCGCGAGCTGCCTGGCGCGCCGCTCGAGCGGCGTCCACCAGGCCGCGATCGCGACCAGCAGAGTCAGCAGGATCGTCACCCCGCCGACGGCCCGGTTTCCGAACTCGATGAAGGCGTGATAGTCCTTCGCCGGCAACGGGTGGCCGGCCTCGCAGCCCGGCCAGTGCTCGCAGCCGAGGCCGGAGTCCGTCAAGCGCACAGCCGCGCCGGTCGTGATGATCAGCCAGAGCGCGAAGAGCTCCACCGCCGCGAGCCGCAGGAACCACGTCGGCGACAGGACGAACGCCCGCGAGCGGACGGCGGCGGAGCCTGTCCGGGCTTCCATCGTTTTCGAGTCTAGATGGCCGGTTCTCAGCGGAACGGCTCGAGCAGCTCCGCAGGCGGATAGCCGTCCGCGCCGTCGATCGGCGTCGGCCGCGAGCCGAGGAAGAGCGGTCGGTCGGCGGCGTTCAGGAGCACCGGCATCAGGTCGGGCCCCCGCAGGTGACCGAGGATCCCCGCGGCGCAATCACGCTCGCCGAAGCGAGCAACGGGGTCGGCACGGACACCCGGGCCCGCGACGAGCAGCGGCACCGGGTCGCCGGAGTGGATCACGTCCGGCGAGGGCGGTGTCGCATGGTCGCCGGTCACGCAAACGATCGCGCGCGCGGCGAGATCGAAGAGCGGCGCAAGCTCGGCGTCGAGCTCCTCGACGGCGCCCTGTTTCTGCCGTGGATCCTTCGTGTGGCCGGCCTCGTCCGAACGCTTGTCGTGGGCGTAGACGAAGGTGTCGCCGTCGTCGAGCCGCCCGCCGACGCGCTCGAGGTCGAGCTCGAGCTCCAGCGGCTCGAGCTCGACGGAGCGGCCGAGCCCGCGGAGGAAGGCCGATTGCGCCAGGAATCCGCCCGTGACGCCGTGCCGATCGCGGAAGCTCGGGACGCGCCGCGGTCGCCCGAACCACTTGATCGTGATCGCGTTGAAGCGCTCGCCGTCGAGCCGTCGCATCGCCTCCCGCGTCCACTCCTCGCAGGCGCGCGCAGTGCGCTCGGCGGCCTGGACGAGCGGGCGCGGCCGCAACATCGGGTACCGGTCGCGGAAGAACGCATCCGTGTCGGTCACCCGCTCGTCGGCGCCGCCGGAGATTCGCAGCACAGCCTCGCCGCGCCAAACGTGGCTCAGCGAGAACGTGAGGCCGTCGATCTCGATCCCGTCGCAGCGCTCGACGAGGCGCTGAGTCTCCTCGATGTCGCGCTCGGGATCGGGCCTGCCGGTCAGCCACCAGCCGTCTTCCCGGCGCTCCGCGGGACGCAGAGCCGCATACGCGAGGACGTGGTCCGGGTCGACGTCCTGCCCGCGACCCAGGGCCTCGAAGACGGCCCGGCCGGGGAACTCCTCCGGCCGATACCCGAGCATCGACCAGTGCGCTACCTCACTCGACGGTGCCCTGCCGGGCCCAACTGCGTACAGCA
>JBKOYZ010000115.1:0-53137 GCA_046725655.1 Actinomycetota bacterium
TGCAGGTCGACCGGAACGACGACGCGGCCCTGCGCGAGGCGCTCGGGGGCAACGTCGACGTGCTCGTCGATTTCGTCGCCTTCGAACCGCAGCACGCCGACCAGCTGCTCGCGCTGCGCGACCGAGTCCGGTCGCTCGTCGTCCTCTCCAGCGCTGCCGTGTACGTGGACGGCCAGGGCCGCGGCTTCGAGCCGCCGGACGAGTTGCCGCAGCTTCCCGTGCCCGTCGGCGAGCGCCAGCCAACGGCGAAGCCCGGGCCGGCGAGCTACGCGACGAGGAAGGCCGCAATCGAGCAGACCCTCCTCGGGCAGCGAGACGTGCCGGTGACCGTCGTCCGGCCCGGCACGATCTACGGGCCGCACAGCGTCCTCCCGCGCGAGTGGTTCTTCGTCAAGCGCGTGCTCGACGGGCGTCCGCTCGTCGTTCTCGGCGACCGTGGGCGGAGCCGGTTTCAGCCCGTGTCGGTCCACAACCTCGCGGAGCTGATCTGGCTGGCCGCCGAGCGGCCCGGTCGGAGGGCGCTCAACGGTGCCGATCCGGAGGCGCCGACCGTCCTCGAGATCTCACGCGCCGTTGCCGCGGAGCTCGGCCACGAATGGACCGAGATCCTGGTCGAGGGGACGCCGGGCGTCGGCGAGACCCCGTGGTCCCTGCCGCACCCGTTCGTCCTCGACATGACCGAGGCGGGGTTCGAGGTCGGCTACAGACCGGTCACGCACTACCGCAAGGCGCTACCGGAGGCGGTCGAGTGGCTGGTCGGAGAGACGAAGGCGCGGCCGTGGCAAGAAGTCCTGCCCCGCGCGGCCGAGTTGATGAAGGACGACTTCGACTACTCGGCGGAGGACGATTTCGTCCGCGGGCTCGCGGCCGGTTGAACCTGCCCGCGGACCCGGCGGAATTCCTGCAAACATGCGCTAACGGACCCCTTACAATCCCCTCATCGAGAACACACCTGCGGCATCGATACTGCACACGGCGATGAGGCGTCTCGTCGTATTCACGCTACTTACTGTCGCGCTGGCGGTGCCCGCGGCCGGCTTGGCCGGCCCCACCGGAATCGACGACGGCACGCTGTCGGTACGCAACGGCTACGGCAAGGTGGGGCTCGCCGGCAGGAACGGGCTGCAGTTCGACGGGTCGGTCGTCGGTCGGATCGCGCTGCACGGGAGCGTTCGCGTGATCGATCCCTTCGTTAACTCGGGGGAGGGACTGCAGGTCTGGGGGTATGACGAGCGCTTCGACAGCGGTCCGCTGACGGTGTACACGGGAGACGGTCTCCGCTTCCGCGCTTCCGGCGGCTCGTACAAACTCTCCGTCAAGGGAATTGGGGTGAGCCTGTCCGCGGTCGGTTACGGCACGGTGACGCTCGACGGCGCCGGCAACAACCCCGATATCGGCTTCGACGGCAGGTTCTCGATCAATGACGCGCCTTACAGGTCGCTGCCGGACTACGCCCGCGCGTTCGACATCGCGGCGCCGGCTGGGCAGTGACGCGGGCAAACTGAGGCCGTGGCAACGTCATCGGCCCCGGGGGTTCTGGTCGTCGAGGACGAATCCTCGATTGCCTCGTTCATCTCGCTGTACCTGAAGAACGCCGGCTACGGGGTCAGGGCTGTGGGCACGGGCGCGGATGCGCTCGCGCAGGTCGAGGCCGAGCAGCCCGCGCTGATCGTGCTCGATCTGATGCTTCCCGACATCGACGGGATCGAGGTCTGCAGGCGGATCCGCCAGCGGCGCGACGTCCCGATCCTGATGCTTACGGCGCGCGACGAGGACATCGACAAGATCATCGGCCTCGAGGTCGGGGCCGACGACTACATGACGAAGCCGTTCAACCCGCGGGAATTGGTGGCGCGCGTCAAATCGATTCTTCGTCGATCCGCTCCCGCCGCCCGCGACATGGAGTCCGCGCAGATCCACCACGGCGACCTCAGCATCGACGCCGGCCGTCGGGAGGTTCACGTCGGCGACGAGGAGATCCAGCTCGCGCCTAAGGAATTCGACCTGCTCTGGGAGTTGCTCGATCACCGGGGCCTCGTTCTCACACGGGATCAGCTGCTCGAGCGGGTCTGGGGGTACACGTTCGCCGGCGACACGCGCACCGTCGACGTCCATGTCCGGCAGCTGCGACGAAAGCTCGGCGATGCGTCGCCGATCGTCACCGTCTGGGGGGTCGGGTACAAGGTCGCGCCTGCGCGGGACTCGGTGAGCGCCTAGCGAAGTAGCAGACGGCGATGTTTCGCTCGCTCCGGTTCCGTCTGCCAGCGCTGTTCCTCGCGGCGATCGTCCTCGCAGGGCTCGTCTCGACTGCCGTAGCCTTCAGCGTCTCGAGGGGATACGCGCAAAACAACGCACGCAAGCAAGCATTTCGGGAGCTCGGGCGGGAGGCGTTTGGGCTCACAGAGATCTACAGGACGCGCGCCTCCGATCCGACGCTCAAGCCGTCCGTTCTCGAACTGGCGACCGGCGACCGGATCTTCTACGCGCCGCGCGCGCGAGGGATCGACCCGTTCATCGACGTCCCCGCGTATACGCGGGTCCCGCCGAGCACGGTCGACATGCGCGCGATCCTGCGCGGGCGAGTGCTCCAGTTCGAGTTCACCCCGCCGGACGACAAGCGGCGCTTTCTGGCGGTGGCGCGGTCGTACGGGCTCGGACGCGGAGAGAACATCTTCGGCGCGCTGATCGTCGCCAAACCGAAAGCGCGAGTCGACCAGGGCCTGATGCCGCTCGTCTGGCGGCTGCTGCCTGCCTTCTTCGCCGGGGTCCTCGTGGCCGGGCTGCTCGGCTGGTACCTGTCGCGCCGGATCACGCAGCCGGTGCTCGAGCTCTCGGATGCGGCGGACGAGGTCGCCGCGGGCCACTACACCGTCGTGGTGCCGGAGGTTCCGGGCGGCGGCGAGATCAGCCACCTTGCCGACCGGTTCCGCGACATGGCGGCGCAGCTCCAGGAAGCCGACCAGATGGAGCGCAATTTCCTGATGACGGTCTCGCACGAGCTGCGCACGCCGCTGACGGCAATCCGTGGGCACGTCGAGGCGCTCCTCGAGGGCGTCGTCGAGGACGAGGAGGCACGGACGAGCTCGCTCGACGTGATCAGCCACGAGGCCGAGCGGCTCGAGCGCCTGGTCGGCGACGTGCTCGACCTCGCGAAGCTCGACACGCGGAGATTCCAGCTGCTGCGCGAGGAGGTCGACATGGAGCGCCTCGTCGACAGGGCGTACTCGACCTTCGGCGAGGAGGCGCGACGGCGGGGGATCCGCTACGAGCGTTCGGTCGGCGCGAAGCCGGTCATCGAGACCGACGGCGACCGCGTCCTTCAGGTGATCACGAACCTGCTCTCGAACGCCTTCCGCTGGACCCCCGACGGCGGTCACGTCGACCTCATGCTCACGCAGGTGGACGGCACCATCCGCGTCGCCGTCGCAGACGACGGGCCCGGCATCGCCGATTACGAGCGCGAGCGGATCTTTCGGCCGTTCTGGTCGCGCGACGGCAGCGGGACGGGGCTCGGGCTCGCGATCGCGCACGAGCTCGCGGCGGCGCTCGGCGGGACTATCGAACTGGACTCTGCGCCCGGGCACGGCAGCCGGTTCGAACTCGTGCTGCCGACGAGGCGGGCGCTCTAGGGCCGGACGCTAGGCGCCGGAGCGGCGTTCTTCGAGCCGTGGACAACGGCGTCCTCGTGGGCGCCGAGCGCCCGTTCGAGCCGGGCGAGCCGTTCGTCGACCCCCGTCCAGCCGGACGTGATCAGGTCGACCAGGAGCCCCAGGTCGTCGACGCGCGCGTGTCGCTCGGCGAGCGAGTCGCCTTCGAGCCGCTCGAGTCGGCGGACGAGCTGGGCGGAGAGCCCGCGAACCTCGGCGAGGTGGCGCGCGACGGGAAGCACCTGCTCGCGCATGCCTTCGCGCACCGCGTCGCCGACCCGGTTCGGCAGGGTCGCCTCGAGGCTAGCCGCCGTCTCGGCAAGCGCTTCGACCTGGTGACGCGCGCGCTCGAGCGCGGCGTCGACGGCGGCCGCCTGGGTGCGCGCCTCGGCCGCCTGCCTCAGCCGCTCGTTGGCCCGCTCGATCGCAGCTGGGTTCACGGTCGGCAACGCTAGCGTTCGGGTCGGATGAAGCTCTCAGAGCTGGACTATGACCTGCCTACCGAGCTGATCGCCCAGCGCCCGCTCGAGCGCCGCGACGAGTCGCGCCTGCTGGTCTATGACCGCGCGAGCCGTGACGTCCGCCATCGCCGCTTCTCTGAGCTGCCCCAGGAGCTCGAGCCGGAGCAGCTCGTGGTCGTCAACGACACGCGCGTTCTGCCGGCACGGATCCGTCTGGAGCGGCCGCGGGGCGAGGTGCTCCTGCTCGAGCGTGTAGGTACGAACGGGCTCTGGGAGGGGCTCGCCAGGCCGTCACGCCGCCTTCGGGCCGGCCGCCGCTACGGGCCGGTCGAGCTCGTCGAGCATCTGGGCGAGGGGCGGTGGCTGCTGCGGCTCGAAGGAGAGCCGGCGGGCGAGGCGCCACTGCCGCCTTACATCACGGAGCCCCTCGCGGATCCGGAGCGCTACCAGACCGTGTACGCCAACGAGCTGGGCTCGGCGGCGGCCCCGACGGCTGGGCTGCACTTCACGCCCCAGCTGCTCGCGCGCCTCGATGTCGAGCCCGTGACGCTCCACGTCGGGCTGGACACGTTTCGGCCTGTCAGCGTGGACGATCTCGAGCGACACGAACTGCACAGCGAGCGTTACGCGGTCCTGCCGGCGGCGTTGGAGCGGATCCGAGCGGCGAAGCGCGTTCTCGCCGTCGGCACGACGACGGTGCGCGTGCTGGAGTCGCTGGCCCGAGGCGCTCCGCTCGAAGGGCGGACGAAGCTGTTCGTCACGCCGGGGTTTGAGTTTCGCCGCGTCGACTCGCTGCTGACGAACTTCCACCTGCCGCGGTCGACGCTGCTCGCGCTCGTGATGGCCTTCGCCGGGGTCGAGGAGACGCGCGGCCTCTACCGGCTCGCGATCGAGGAGCGCTACCGCTTCTACTCGTTCGGCGACGCGATGCTGATCCGGTGAAGGTGCTGCGCACTTTCAGCGGCACTGGGTCGTCGCATCGCTCCGGCCGCGAGGCATGAGCTTCCGCCTGACTGCAACGGACGGCACGGCGCGCGCAGGCGTGCTCGCGACCGCGCACGGCGACGTGCCGACGCCCGCGTTCATGCCCGTCGGCACGAAGGGCACGGTCAAGGCGGTCGACCCCGAGGAGCTGCGCGCGCTCGGCGCGTCGATCGTCCTCGGCAACACGTACCACCTGCATTTCCGCCCGGGGGCCGAGCTGATCGCCGAGCTCGGCGGCCTGCACCGGTTCATGGGCTGGAACGCGCCGATCCTGACCGACTCCGGCGGCTTCCAGGTCTTCTCGCTGCGCGACACGATCGTGGCGGCGGGCGACGAGGGCGTCACGTTCCGCTCCGTCTACGACGGCGAGCCGGCGCGGTTCACCCCGGAGTCGGTGGCCCGGATCCAGGCCGAGCTCGGCTCCGACATCGCGATGTGCCTCGACGTCTGCCCGCCGCCCGACGCGCCGCGCCCTGCAATCGAGGAGGCGGTCCGGCTCACGACACACTGGGCCGAGCGCCAGCGCGCGACCGAGCGCATCTCCGGCCAGCTCCTTTTCGGCATCACTCAGGGCGGCACCGACGTCGAGCTCCGCACCCGCTCGATCGAGCAGGTCACGAGCCTCGACTTCGACGGCTATGCGCTCGGCGGCCTCGCGATCGGCGAGGACCGCGAGCTCATGTTCGAGACCGTCGGCTGGGCAGCCGCGCTGCTACCCGCCGACCGCGCGCGCTACTTCATGGGCATCGGCGATCCGGCGGGTTTGCTCGAGGTGATCGAGCGCGGCGTCGACATGTTCGACTGCGTCCTGCCGACGCGGCTCGGCCGAACCGGCTCGGCGCTGACCTGGGAGGGACGCCTGAACCTGAGAAACTCCCGCTACGGCCGCGATCCCGCGCCGCTTCAGGCCGATTGCGCGTGCCCGGCGTGCACGCGCTTCTCGCGCGCCTACATCCGGCACCTGGTCAAACAGCAGGAGCTCCTCGGCCTGCGCCTGCTCAGCCTCCACAATCTACGATTCCTGCTGGAGGTGACGGCAGGCGCGCGGGCTGCAATCGAAAGAGGCGATTTCGCCGTCTATAAGCGAGACGCCCTCGCGCGACTGAACGTCGCAGAGGAGGCAGCAACGTGGGCTACCTGATACCGATCATCGTCCTGTTCTTCTTGCTGTGGCTGCTCGTGATCCGGCCGCAACGCCGGCGGCAGGTGCGGCAGGTCGAGATGCAGAACGAGGTGCATCTCGACGACGAGATCATCACCGCCGGCGGGCTCCACGGCTACGTCCGCCAGCTCGACGAGGAGGTTTTGACGATCGAGATCGCGCCAGATGTCCGCGTCCGCGTCGACCGGCGCGCGGTCGCCGGGGTCGTCCAGACCGATGAGCCGGAGGCCGAGGCGGAGGAGGAGGTCGAGGAGCCCGAAGAGCTCGAGCCCGAGCAGCCAGAAGAGCCCAAACGGGTCACACAGGCCGAGCGGAGCGAGAGCTAACCTTCGAGCCCAGCGCGGATGACAAATCGCCGCTCGCACCTGATCCTCGTCGGCCTGCTTCTCGCCGCTTTGGCGGGAGTGGCGGCGCTCGCCATCCCGGGCTCGCCGGTGCACAAGAAGCTGAACCTCGGGCTCGACCTCCAGGGCGGGCTCGAGGTCGTCTACAAGGCGCACCCGCCGAAGGGCGAGAAGGTGACCTCGCAGGGGATGGACCTCTCGGTCAACCGGATGCGCGACCGCGTCGACAAGCTGGGCGTGTCGGAGCCGGAGATCCGCAAGCAGGGCTCGGACCAGATCGTCATCGAGCTTCCGGGCGTGCACGACCCGGGCCGCGCGGCGCAGATCATCGGCACGACGGCCCAGCTCGAGCTCTACGACCTCGAGACCTCGCTCGTGTCGCCCTACTCCGTGTCGGTGACCGGGACGCCGCAGGCGACCACCGACCTCTACTCGCTGCTGAAGCGCGTGCAGCCACAGGCGGAGAAGGGCACGCCGTCGGCCTTCTACGCGTTCGGGAAGACGAAGTCGAAGCCGGTGGGGCCCGCCGACACGAAGGCCGAGGCGCTGAAGCTGGCGCAGGACCAGAAGTTGAAGGAGCCGATCACGGTCCTCGCCGTCCCCGAGAACATGATCGTGCTCACCTGCGGCCCGAACGAGGTCGTCTGCCCGGGGGACGGCGGCCAGGGAGGCGGGAACACGATCGCTCCGCCCGCCCCGGGGACGAGCTACTACTACCTCTTCAAGCACGACAAGGAAGCCGAGGGCATCCCCGGCGTCAAGGGGATCCCGCAGATGACCGGCTCCGACCTGAAGCTCTCCGGGACGCGCCAGGACTTCGACCCGAGCACGAACGAGCCGGTCGTCCTGATGCAGTTCACGGGCTCCGGCTCCGACAAGTTCCGCCGCGTCACTTCCGAGGAGTACAACCGCGGCAGGAACCGCAACGAGCCGCAGCACTTCGCGATCGTGCTCGACCGCGAGATCCGCTCGTTCCCGCAGATCGACTACACGAAGTCCGACCTCGCGGGCGGCATCAGCGGCAATGCCGAGATCAGCGGCATCAAGTCCCTCAGGGAGGCCAAGGATCTCGCTCTCGTGCTCCAGACCGGCGCGCTTCCCTACAGCTTCCAGCAGATCGAACGGACGGACGTCTCCGCCACGCTCGGGAAGGACTCGCTCAAGGAAGCCGAGCGGGCAGCCCTGGTCGGCTTGCTCGTCGTCGCGCTGTTCCTGCTCGTCCTCTACCGCTTCCTGGGGCTCGTGGCGGTGGTCGGCCTCGGGATCTACGCAGCCCTCCTCTACGCGGCGATCCTGCTCTTCAACGTCACGCTTACGCTCCCGGGCTTCGCCGGCCTGATCCTGACCATCGGCGTCGCGGCCGATGCGAACGTTGTCGTCTTCGAACGGATCAAGGAAGAAGTGCGCGCCGGGAAATCCGTGCGCGCGGCGATCGCCGCGGGCTACGCCAAGGGCTTCCACACGATCATCGACGCGAACGTCGTCACCCTGATCACGGCGCTGGTGCTCTTCGCGGTCGCGACCTCGGGCGTGAAGGGGTTCGCGCTGATGCTGATCATCGGGACGGTCATCTCGCTGATCACCGCGGTCGCGGCGACGCGCGCGATGCTCGGCCTGCTCTCGGGTTTCTCGTGGTTCGACAACCCGAGCTTCATGGGCGCCTCGCCCCAGCAGCATGGCCGCTGGCTGCAGATCGACTTCATGCGCCGCCGCTACCTCTGGTTCGCGATCTCGGGTGCGGTCGTCGCGATCGCGATCGCCGCACTGGGAATCCGCGGCCTCAACCTCGGCATCGACTTCAAGGGCGGGACGCAGGTCACGTTCAAGACGCCGCAGCCGGTCTCGTTGTCGGACGTCCGCAACCAGGCGAAGCTGATCGGCCAGGGCGACGCGGTCATCCAGGGCCGCGGCAAGACATTCGGCAGCGACAAGTACGAGAGCTTCCAGATGCGCATGAAGTCGCTCACGGAAGCCAACACGACCAAGCTCGGCGACGACCTGAAGGGGAAGTACGGCCAGAACCTCTCGTTAAGCGTCAAGAACGTCTCCGCGAGCTTCGGCAGACAGATCGCGCGAGGGGCGATCATCGCGATCATCGTCTCGCTGCTCCTGATCGTGCTCTACATCGCGATCAGGTTCGACTTCAAGTTCGCGCTGCCGGTGATCGTGGCCTTAGCGCACGACATCGTGATCACCGTGGGCGTCTACGCCTTGACCGGGAGAGAGGTCTCGAACGCAACCGTCGCGGCGGTTTTGACCGTGCTCGGCTACTCGATCTACGACACGATCATCATCTTCGACCGCATCCGCGAGAACATCCCGCTCATGCGGCGCTCGTCGTTCGCGACGATCGCCAACGTCTCCCTCTGGGAGACGATCCGCCGCTCACTGGCGACGACGCTCATCACGCTGCTGCCCGTTCTCTCGCTGCTCCTCTTCGGCGGCGCGACGCTCAAGGACTTCGCCTTTGCGCTCCTGGTCGGGATCGCCTCGGGCGCCTACTCGTCGATCTTCATCGCCGCCCCACTGCTGACGATGTGGAAAGAGCGCGAGCCGGAGTTCGCGCGGCGGAAGGACGTCGTCGAGCCGGCAGGCGACGGCCGCGCCGCGGAGGCGGTGCTCGTCCAGGCCGAGGAGGCCGCGGCGGCCGAGCCGACGCCGGAGCTCTCCCCGGTCACCGCGATCGAGAACGCCGCCGCACAGGCGAAGCGGGAGCGCCGCCGCCAGCGCCGCCGCGCGCGACCGCATGGCCGAGCGCGGTAGTAGCGGCCGCCCCGGCGAAGCCGACACGGCCTCTTCTGGTCGGCGTCGCGAGCGAGCGCCTCAGAACCTCGCGGGCGCCGTCCAGCGGGTCGGGCGGGACGAGCTCCAGGGGGTCGCCGACGACCTCCGCGCTCTCTGGCGTGGCGACGCCTCGGTCGCCGAACGCACCGCGGCGCGACTCGCCGGCCTCCTCCGCGAGCTCGGGCTCGTGACCCGCGACGAGCTGGAGGAGATGCAGCTGCGGATCGCCCAGCTGGAGCACCGGCTGCGGCTGCTCGAGGACGGACGACCGCCCTCGTGACCCAGCCGCTGACGCGGCTCGGCGTTCCGAAGCTCTGGGGTGAGGATTCAGAGCGGCTCTACCCGTATGCGCGGCGCGTCGTCCACCCGATCACGCTGTGGCTCGCACCCGCCGCCGCATACGGCGTCGAGCGCATCCCGCCGGAGGGGACAGGCGCGGTTCTCGCCGCGAATCACTTCTCCGGAATCGACCACCCGCTGATCGGGACCTTCTGTCCGCGGGACATCCACTTCCTGGCGAAGGCGGAGCTGTTCGAGATCCCGTTCGTCGGCGACATCGTGCAGTGGATCGGCTCGATTCCGATCCGCCGCGGCGAGGGCGACAGGGACGCGCTCCGCCGCTCGCGCGAGGTCGTCCGCGACGGCGGCATCGTCTGCGTGCACATCGAGGGAACGAGACAGCGGCTCGGCTACCCGGGCCCGATCCACACCGGCGGGCTGATGATCGCGATGCAGGAAGGCGCCCCGGTCGTCCCGTGCGGCGTCGACACATTCCGCTGGTCGCCGACGAATCGGCGTCTCTGCGCGCTCGTGTTCGGCGAGCCGCTCGACCTCACACACTTGCCGCGGAACCGCAGCGGGTACGACGAGGCCGCCCACATCCTGAGAGACGAGATGGTGCGATTGTGGCGGCAGGCCGTGGAGGCGGCCGCCGCGGGGCTGCCTGCGCGGCTGCCGGACGGGACGAGGCGCAGCGGTCCCTTCCTGACCGAACGACGGGCTCAGCCCGCCCCGGCGGCGGACACGGGCTCGCAGGAACGCGTGTCAGACTGACCGGATGGCCCGCCCGGCCACGCGCAACATCGGCCGCCTCTCGGAGATCGCGCAAGTGGCGGTCAAGCACGGCTTCGGCTACTTCTTCGAGCGCCACCGGCTGACCGACCTGTTGCCGTGGACGAGCCGGGACGGCGCCGCGGCGGCCGAGGCGGTGTCACCGTCCGAGCGCGGACGCCATCTGCGGGAGATGCTCGACGAGCTCGGGCCGACCTTCGTCAAGTTCGGACAGCTGCTTTCGACGCGGCCCGACGTCGTGCCGCCGGACATCGTGATCGAGCTTCAGAAGCTCCAGGACGAGGTGCGACCCGTTCCGTTCGAGGACGTCGAGCGCGTCGTGCGCGAGGAGCTCGGCCTCTCGGTCGAGCAGGCGTTCCTCGAGTTCGACGAGCGGCCGACGGCGGCAGCGTCCATCGGCCAGGTCCACCACGCGACGCTGCCGAACGGCGAGCGAGTCGCGGTCAAAGTCCAGCGCCCGAACGCGCCTCGACAGATCGAGGCCGACCTCGCCCTCCTCTACCAGGCAGCCCGTCTGGCCAAGGAGCGCGTTCGCGCGCTCGACTTCATCGACGCCGAGCAGCTCGTCGACGAGTTCGCCCGCTCAATCCGGGCCGAGCTCGACTACCGAGCCGAGGCGAGGAACGCCGAGGGCTTTCGCCGCAACTTCGCCGGCGTGTCGGCGGTGAAGATCCCGCGCGTCTTCTGGAGCTACACACGCCAGCGCCTCCTCGTCCTCGAGCTGCTCGATGGGACGCAGCTCGCCGATCTCGACTTCGTCTCGATGACCGAGGAGGAGCGCCGCACGATCGCGTATCGCGTCGCCGAGGCCTGGATGACGATGATCTTCCGGCACGGGTTCTTCCACGGCGATCCGCATCCCGCGAACGTGTTCCTGATGGACGGCGGCGAAACGGTCGGCCTCGTCGACTTCGGCCAGGTCGGCAAGCTGACCGAGGACGACATGTCGAAACTGACGCGGCTCTTCATCGACGCCGCGAGCGAGCGGGTCGATGCGCTGCCGCGCGACCTCGCCGACCTCGGGGTCCGTTACCCGCGCGAGCGCGAGGACGAGTTCGCCTCCGAGCTGCAAGACTTCTACTACCGCTACTACGGCGTCACGCTCGCGGAGATCGACCCGCTGCAGGTGATCCGCGAGGCGTTCGACCTGATCTATTCGCTGAACCTGCGGCTGCCGACGCGCTTCGTCCTGCTGGACAAGGCCATCGCAACTCTCGCTTCGGTCGGCATCGAGCTCTATCCGGACTTCAACGTCTTCGAGGTCGCGAAGCCGTACGCGCAAGGACTGATGCTCGAGCGCTTCTCGCCGGGACGGGTTCTCTCGCGGGCGCAGAAGCAATCGACGGATCTCGCCCGCGTCGTGACGACCATGCCGTTTCAGGTGCACGACTTCCTCGAGGAGATCCGCGATGGCCAGATCGAGGTCGGGTTCGTGCACAAGGGGCTCGACGAGTTCATGCACAAGGTAGACGTTGCGTTCAACCGCCTGGTCGTCGCCCTCATCGTCGTCGGCGGGCTGATCGGGTCGAGCCTGATCGGGATCTTCGCGAAGCACGGGCCGTTCGTCTGGGGGGTCAACTTCCTCTCGTTCATCGGCTTCCTGCTCTCCGGCGCGCTCGGCGTCTGGCTGCTCTGGGGCGTCATCCGCTCGGGGCGCCTCTGACGCCACCCGGCGCCCCGGCTGCTCCGGCCGGGTGTGGAGCGAGCTGTCGATCGTTCGTCGCACTTTCGCGGCAAAGGACATCTAGTCGGCTGGCGAAGGCGGCGCTAGCTTCGGGTCGTGAACGCCGCGTTGCTCCTCGCCGAGTCCGAGCCGACGACGCGGGAGTTCCTCGAGCGACATCTTGCGGACGACGGGTTCGACGTCCTCGGCGCGAATGCGGAGCGCGAGGCGCTCGATCTCGTCGAGCGGCTGCACCCGTCGCTCGTTCTCACGTCAACGGAGCTCTGCCGCCGCCTGCGCGAGGGCGCGCCGGGCAGGTCGTGGGACCGTGAGGTCCCGGTGATCGTGCTCGGCGACACCCAGGAGGATGCCGTCGACCGGGTCCGCGCCTTCGACCGCGGCTGCGACGACTACGTGCCGCGGCCCTTCCACTACGACGAGCTGCTGGCACGGATCCGCGCCGTCCTGCGGCGGACGGCCCCGCCCCAGCACGAGCGCCTTCACGCCGGACCGATCCTGGTCGACCTCGTCACCCGCCGCGCGACCGTGCACGGGAGGGCCGTCAGCCTGGCGGCCAAGGAGTACGAGCTGCTCGCCAAGTTCGTGACCGACCCGACCCGCGTGTTCACGAAGGAGCAGCTGCTCCGCGAGGTCTGGGGCTATCGATCGCTCGGTCGCACGCGCACCTTGGATTCACACGCCTCGCGGCTCCGGCGCAAGCTCCGCCTCGCCGGGGCCGGGCCGTGCGTGATGAACGTCTGGGGCGTGGGCTACCGGCTGCGGGAATGAGCTCGGCGCCGGGCGGCGCCGAGCTCGGTCGGAAACCGCTACTTGAAGATGTTGAGTAGCTGCTGGAAGACGTTCACCGTGGCGGTGTTCGGCGCGCGCGCGACGGTCGTTCCGGTGACTTTGCTCAGGTCGCTGCACGTCTGGTAGTCGTTCACCGGGTTCGGCGGCGCCGCGAATGCAGGATTGCCGCTCCCGGCGAACGCGTCCGCGGTGGCGGCCGTGCTGCAGCCTCCGTAGAGCAGCGCGACGACGGCGATCGCCTCCGTGCGCGCGAGCAGCGCGTTCGTCTTCTTTACTTGTTTCTGCAGCGTCTTGACCTGCTTCTGCAGCGTCTTGACCTGCCCCGCCAGCTGCTTCGTGCTCGGTGTCGCGGCCGTTGCTGGCGCCGTGAGCGCGATTCCTACTGCGAGAGCGACAACGGCTACGAATGCCCGCCTCATGATTTCCTCCTCAGGTTGGACCCCTTGTGCAATTCCGTATATCCCACTCCGGAGCACAGCGTCAAGCTGCGAGAGCGCCCTCGAGCTGGAGCAAGGCCTGCTTTCGCTCGAGCCCGCCGCCGTAGCCGACGAGGGAGCCGCTCGCGCCGACGACGCGGTGGCAGGGCAGCACGATCGGGATCGGGTTGCGGTTCATGATCGTTCCGACCGCCCGCGCCGCGCGCGGCTTCCCCGCTTTCGCGGCGAGCGCGCCGTAGGTCGTCACCTCGCCGAACGGCACCCGTGCAAGCTCTCCGAGCACGGCGCGACCGAAGTCGCGGGTCAACCGCAGGTCGACGTCCAGGTCGAAGCGACGGCGCTCCCCCTCGAAGTACTCGTGCAGCTGCCGCCGCGTCGGGTCCACCGGCCTCGCCGACCGCAGGACGCGGCTGCCGAAGCCACGGGCCAGGCGCTCGAGTTGCCGCTCGGGATCGGCCTCGTAGGAGATGACGCACAGGCCGCGGTCGGACACGCCGACGAACAGCTCGCCGAGCGGCGAGTCGACGAGGTCGTAGGCGAGGTCGAGCAGCCCGTCCGCCGCGGCGGCGGCGCGGAAGCGCTGGTCGAGTTCGGGCGAAACGGTCATGGGGTCTTGCTCCTTTCACGTAAACGGCGGACGCCGGAGGACACCGCCTGGCGGGCCGCGTCCTCGGACGAGCCGAGGGCGCCCGCGATCTGGTCGTAGGGGAGATCGAAGCCGTAGCGCAGGACGACGGCGACGCGCTCCTTCGGCGGCAGCTCGTCCGTCAGCGGACCGAGCTCGGCGTGGGGTGGGAGTCCGTCTTCGACTGCGACCTCGGGGAGCTCACCCCGGGGTCGCCGCTGGCGCGTCTCGTCGATCGCGACTCGGGTCGCAATCGTGAACGCCCAGGCGCGCAGGTGGCGCCCGTGGCGGAGGCTCGGGTAGGCACGCAGAGCGCGCAGAAAGGTCTCCTGGAACGCGTCTTCGGCGCGGTCACCGAGCAAGCGACGCAGGTGCGCGAACACGGGGCCCTTCTGCTCCTCGTAGAACACCTCAAACGGTGGAACTCGCACGGCCTCCATCTTCTGCTTAAACGACGCGGCGCGTCGAGGTGTGAGATGTGGCGCGCAAAGGTTGCCAAGTGGGGAATCGTGGTTTAAAGTGGTGTGAAGTGGACCATGCTGGTAGGTGAACACGAGCACACGATCGATGACAAGAACCGCCTCACGCTCCCGGCCAAGTTCCGTCAGGCGTTCTCCGACGGACTGGTGCTCACACGCGGGATCGAGCGGTGCCTCGCCGCCTACCCGCGCGCCGAGTGGACCGCGAGCGTGGAGTCCCGCCTCGAAGAGCTCGACCCGCTCAGCCGGGAGGGCCGCGTGATGCAGCGGTTCTTTTTCTCGGGCGCTGCCGAGGCGGAGCTCGACAGGCAGGGCAGGGTGATGATCCCGGCGCCGCTCGCCGAGCACGCCGGGCTCGGAAAGGAGGTCGTCGTGGCCGGCATCCGCGACCACCTCGAGATCTGGGACCGCGCGGCGTGGCGCGATCACCTGCACGAGATCGAAGGGAGTGCAGAGGATGTTGCCGAACGTCTTGCAACCCGACGCGACTGATCACGTTCCCGTCCTCGCCGACGAGGTTCGGCAGCTGCTGGCGATCCGGCCCGGCGAGACGGTCGTCGATGCGACCTTCGGCGCCGGCGGCCACGCCGCCTTGCTCGCTGCCGACCTGCGCGGCGAGGGGCGGCTGATCGCGATCGACCGCGATCCGACCGCGCGCACGTACTTCGAGCGGTTCCGCAAACGGACCGGCGTCCAGGGCCGCTTCCTGCGCGGCGACTTCGCGGTTGTGCTGGAGCAGCTCGCCGAGAATGGCATCCGCGCCGACGCGATCCTGTTCGACCTCGGCGTCTCGTCGATGCAGATCGACCGCCCCGAGCGGGGGTTCACCTACGCGGCCGACGCGCCGCTCGACATGCGGATGGACCCCTCCGCCGACTTTTCGGCCCGCGAGCTGGTCAACGAGGCCTCCGAGCGCGAGTTGACCCGGATCTTCCGCTCCTACGGCGAGGAGCGTTACGCGAAGCAGATCGCCCGGGCGATCTTGCGCCGCCGGCGTGAGCAACCGTTCGAGCGGACAGGCGAGCTCGTGGAGACGATCAAGGCGGCGATTCCGGCGCCCGCGCGCTTCGGCGACGGGCACCCGGCGAGGCGGGTCTTCCAGGCGCTGCGGATCGCGGTCAACGACGAGCTGACGGCGCTCGAGGATGCGCTCCCGGCGGCCGTCGAGTTGCTCCGCCCGGGCGGCAGGCTCGCTGTGATCAGCTTCCACTCGCTCGAGGACCGGATCGTCAAGAGGTTTCTGCGCGAGCAGGAGCGTGGCTGCACGTGCCCGCCGGACTTCCCGGTCTGCGTCTGCGGCAACGAGCCGATCCTGCGGGCGACGCCGCGCCGGGCGATCCGGCCGAGCAGCCGAGAGACGGCGGCGAACCCGCGGGCGGCGTCAGCGCGGTTGAGGGCCGCCGTAAAAGTTTAGTGTCACGCCCAGCGACACATGCCGGCTTCTGGCCCGCGATCACGCGGCGCCAGAGCCCACCCTCGCTCTTGCCAAGGTTGGAAGCCTTGGCCGTGAGCGAGTGCGACCTCTGGCTTGGTGCTCGCGACCCAGAAACTCGGCGGCATCACTGGGCGGGACACTGATGGCGTCCTGGCAAGCGACGGCCTCCGACGCCCCGGCGCCCGCCCGGCGGCCGCGCCCGAAGCCGCGGCGGGCGCCGAACCGCAGGACGAGGAAGCGGACCGGCGTCGCGAGCGGCGTTGCCTGGATCGCCGTCGCCGGCGTCCTGCTCTCGGGAATCGTGGCCCTGAATGTGGCCGTGCTCCGTCTGAACGTCCAGCTCGACCGGCTGAACACGGAGCGCGAGCAGCTCCGCGCCGGGAACGCCGCGATCGCGTCGCAGCTCTCGAGCGCCGCCTCCTCGCCGAGGATCCAGAACCTGGCGCAGAAGCGCTTCCAGTTCGTGCCCGCCGATCCCGCGACGACGACGTACGTCGACCTGTCGCGCCGGGCGCGGTGAGCGGGCGGCTCGCGAACCGCAGGATCCGCCTCCTCCTCGCCGTCTTCGCGATCGTGTTCGGCGTCACGCTCCTACGCGCCGTCTGGCTGCAGGGCGTGCAGGCCAGCTCGCTGAGCCGGATGGCCGCGAACCAGCACCGGCAGACGGTGATGATGCCTGCCGGCCGCGGGGCGATCTACGACCGGACGGGCGTCCAGCTCGCGATCGGGCGGCAGGCGACCACGGTCTATGCGGATCCGTTGCAGATTCGCGACCCGACGGCTGCGGCGGCGGTGGTCGCGCGCATTCTGCGGCTCGATCCGAAGCAGGTCTACGCGAAGCTCGCCGACCGCAGCCACGGCTTCGTATACATCCGGCGCAAGGCCGACCCCGCCCGCGCAGCGCGTCTCGCCAAGCGCGGCATCGCGGGGATCGGCTTCTACCCGGAGGAGCGGCGTTTCTATCCGCAGCGCGCGGTCGCCGCGCAGGTGCTCGGCTACGCCGGCGTCGATAACCGCGGCCTCGCCGGGCTCGAGCTTTCGATGGACAAGGCGCTCGCCGGGCGGAACGGACGCGAGACGCTGGTGCGCGACCCATTCGGGCGCGTGCTCGACTCCGTCACGCCACGGCCGGCCGTCGACGGTAGGGACGTCTACCTGACCATCGACCACACGATCCAGGCTCAGGCCGAGACCGTGCTGCGTGAGACGGTGCAGAGATGGCAGGCGAAGAGCGCGACCGCGATCGTGCTCGACCCGCATACCGGCGACGTCCTGGCCATGGCCGTCGCCCCGACGTACGACGCGAACAACTTCGGCGGCATCGCGCGTCAGTTCCAGCGCAACCGGGCAGTGACCGACACGTACGAGCCGGGCTCGACGTTCAAGCTCGTCACCGTCGGCGGGTCGCTCTCGAGTGGCCTCGTCACGCCCGGTACGTCCTTCACGCTGCCGTACGAGATCCAGGTCGCCGACCGCCGGATCCACGACGCCGAGCCTCGCGGCACCGAGACGATGACGGTCGCGCAGATCCTCTCGCGGTCGTCGAACGTCGGCGCGATCACGCTCGCGCGCCTGCTGGGGAAGGAGCGGCTGCTCTCCTGGATCTCGCGCTTCGGCTTCGGCCATTCGACCGGGATCGACTACCCGGGTGAGAGCAGCGGGATCGTGCTTCCAGGCGACAAGTGGTCTGGCTCGACGATCGGCAACGTTCCGATCGGCCAGGGCATCGCGGTCACCCCGATCCAGATGGCCACGGCCTACGCGGCGATCGCGAACGGAGGGGTCTCGGTGCGGCCCCACCTCGTGGCGCGCGTCGGCGGCCGTCGTGCGAAGCCGCCCGCTCGCCGCCGGATCGTCGGCCGACGGATCGCGCGCCAGCTGACCTCGATGCTCCAGAACGTCGTGCTCGACGGGACCGGGACGCTAGCGCAGATTCCCGGCTACCGCGTCGCCGGGAAGACAGGAACGGCCGCGAAGCCCGATCCGCACGGCGGCTACTCGGATTCGCGGTACGTCGCATCGTTCGTCGGCTTCGTGCCCGCTTCCCGGCCGCAGATCGTCGTGCTCGTCGCGGTCGACGAGCCGCGCGGCGCGATCTGGGGCGGCGTCGTCGCCGCACCCGCGTTTCGCGAGATCGCGGAACCCACGTTGCAGTACCTCGAGGTACCGCCCGACGCAACGCGCGCGCCCGCGGCTCCCTAGTTTCGAGCCGACCGAGCGGGGATAGGCTTTCGTCCGGAGGTGACGATGGCGAAACGACGCGATGTGATCGCCGACGAGCTGAAGACGCTGGCGGACGACCTGGAGAGCCTCTGGCGTGCGGTCACGCGGGATCCGGACAAGGAGGCGCGTCGCGAGCGCGTGTGGATGCTCCTCTCCGGGGCGCTCGCAGCCGCTGCGACGATGGCGTCGCGAAGGGCTGTCGCGAAGCTCTGGCCGATCCTGACGGGCGAGGAGCCGCTGATGGGCCCGCGGCCCGTGAAGCCGGCCGCCGGCATGCCCGAGCGCGAAGCGCAGGCTCGCGCGGCGGAGTCCGAGCGAGCCCCCGTCTAGGGCGTGGTCGTCGTCGACGAGGTCGGCTTCGGGCGCACGCCGAAGAAGGCCGAGTAGATCTCCCTCGCCGCCGGCGCCGCAGCCTCGGCGCCGAAACCGCCGTGCTCGATCATGACGACGACGACGACGCGAGGGTTGTAGGCCGGCGCCCAGGACGCGTACCAGGAGTGGTCGCTGCCGGGCGGGGCTTCGGCGGTGCCCGTCTTGCCGGCCACCGGGATCGGGAAGTCGCCGAACACGGAGCCGGACGTTCCGAAGTGAGCGCCTGCGTAGAGGCCCTCACGAATCGCCGAGATGCCGTACAGCTTCACGTGACGGCGCGGCGGAAATCGGAGCGGACGGACGACCCGGCCGGTCGAATCGAGGACGGCGCGCCCGACGTGTGGCCGGACGACCGTGCCGCCGTTCGCGAGCGTCGAGTACGCGACCGCCAGCTGCAGCGGCGAGATCGCGAGCTGACCCTGGCCGACCGCGAGGTTGACGGAGTAGCCCTCGTACCAGATCCGCTGCCAGCGCTGCTTGAACGTCCGCCTCAGCCACCCGGGAGTCGGGACGAGCCCGTGCGCCTCGCCGGGGACGTCGAAGCCGGTGGGCCGGCCGGCGCCGAGCCGCCACGCCCAGTTCTGTATGTCGAGATGCCCCTGCTGCTGGCGCCAGTAGAACTCGGAGCCGAGCCGGTAGAACCACGTGTCGCACGAGACGGAGAGCGCCTGCGGCAGCGTCAGGCTCGCGTTGACCCCGCGCTCGACGTTGAAGAAGGTGTGGTTGCCGACCGTGTAGGAGCTCGTGCACGGCAGGGTCGAGTACGGCGAGATGAGGCCGGACGCGAGAGCCGCTTCGGCGACGATCGGCTTGAAGCTCGAGCCGGTGGGATAGATCCCCTGCGTCGCCCGGTTGACGAGCAGGTGTCGCGGGTCGCCCGGGTTCAGCAGCGCCCTCAGGTATTCGGGATTCGTCGCCGCGCGCCGCTGATCGAAGCGTGGGTAGCTGGCCAGCGCGTAGACGGAGCCGTTGCGCGGGTTCATGACGACGGCCGACCCGGCGGTCGCGTCGTAATGGCCGTTCGCGCGTGCGAGGGTGATGCCGTCCTGGACCGCGCGCTCGGCGGCGCGCTGGAGCCGCAGGTCGATGGTCAGTTGCAGGCCGTTGGCCGGCCGCGGTACGCGGACCACTCGGGCGGGCCCGATCGGTCGGCCCTCCGCATCGACGACCACGCGAGCCTTTTCGAGGCCGCCGTTCAGTAGGCGGTCGTACGTCGCCTCCGCGCCTGACTGGCCGACGGTCGCGCCGGCCTTGAGCCCTCGGTAGCGGTGCGTTGCCAGCTGCGAGGGGCTGATCTCGCCGAGCAGGCCCAGGAACTCACTGCCGCTCGACCCGTACCGATAGCTGCGATCGGGCAGAGTGACGACGCGAACGCCGGGGAATCGGCGCGCGTGCTCGTCCAGGAAGTACCCGAGGTCGTTCGAGACGCGCGGCAGCACGACGGCCGACGAGTACGGAGACTTGAACTCGCTATGGCGGATCCGGCGGATGAACGTGGCCGCCGGCACGCCTGCCAGCCTCCCCAGCCGCTTGAGCAGCATCCTCCCCTGGTGTGTCGGCCACCAGCGGCCGTGACTGTCGATCACGCCGAGGACGGCCGTGTCCACCGAGACGGCCAGCCCGCCCTTCGTCGCGGCGAGAAGCCGTCCGTTCGCGTCGATGATCTGGCCGCGCGGCGCGGGGAGGTCGATCAGCCTGAACGTCTGTCGCTGCGCGGCCGCCGCGAAGTGCGGGCCGCGCAGGACCTGCAGCGACCACAGCCGAAGCGCCAGCACGCCGAACAGCCCGATCGTCGCGAGGCCGATGATCCCGACGCGGAGGTAGAAGCCCGCGCTCCCGTGGAAGTCGCCGACGACGACCGACACCGGGCGCACGCCGAGCCGGCGGGGGATGCGGACGCTGCGGCGGGCGCGAGGATGCGAGACGAAGTCGCTCAGCGGCTACACCGGGTCGGCTACAGGCACGTCGCGGCCGCTGCGGCGCACTGTCTTCGGACGGGTCTGATCGGTCGGGGCGAGTGCCATCGCCATGTGTCGTTGCAAGCATGCCGACTTTGGCGACGCGTTGGCAAGCGCCTGCCCCGGCGGCTCGCCACTGCGGCGGAGTCTCGTAAAAAGTGGCTGCAAACGGGCGGGTTTTAGCAGCTCAGTCTGTTCGGGGGCGGCAGGTCGCGTTGGTAGACTCGCCCGCCGGATGAATTTGGAGCGCGTCATCTCAGCGCTCGCTCCGACGGACGTGGTGCAACGCGCTTCGGTCGAGATCTCGGACCTCGCGTACGACACGCACACCGTCGTTACGGGCGCCCTCTTCTTCTGCGTCCCCGGCGAGCGGCACGACGGGCACGGATTCGCGCGCGAGGCGGTACGGTGCGGAGCGGCCGCGCTCGTGGTCGAGCGGCCGCTGGCGCTCGACGTGCCGCAGCTCGTCGTGCGCGATTCGCGCGTCGCGATGGCGCAGGCGGCCGTTGCCTTCTTCGCCGACCCGACGCGTGAGCTCGACGTCGCCGGCGTCACCGGCACCACCGGGAAGACGACGACCGCTTACCTCGTGCATTCGATCCTCGGCGCGGCGGGGCGCCGTCCGGGCCTTCTCGGCACGATCGAGAGCCGCATCGGCGGCGAGAGAAAGCAGGCGATTCGGACGACACCGGAGGCGATCGACCTCCAGCGGGCATTCAGGCAGATGCTCGAGGCGGGCGACCGCAGCGCGGTGCTCGAGGCGACTTCGCACGGGTCGGAGCTCGGCCGCCTCGACGGTGTCCGCTTCGCCGCGCTGGCGTTCACCAATCTCGGCCAGGATCATCTCGACTTCCACGGCACGCTCGAGCGCTACTTCGACGCGAAGCGGCGCCTGTTCGTCGAGGGCGAGCGGCCGCCGGCCGCGGTCAACGTCGGAGACGGGCACGGGCGCCGGCTGGCCGAGGAGCTGCGCGCGCTCGGGCACGGGCCGCTGCTCACCTTCGGGTTGGCCGATGACGCCGACCTACGTGCGGAGGGTCTCGAACTGGACGCTTCCGGCGCCCGTTTCTGCGCAGGCGGCCTAGAGCTCGAGACGAGCCTTCGGGGCCGGTTCAACGTGGAGAACGTGCTCGCCGCGGTGGCGCTGGCGCGCCTGCTCGGGGTCGGCGACGAGGCGATCGCGGCCGGTGTGGCCGAGCTTCGCGGTGTTCCCGGGCGATTCGAGCCTGTCGACGAGGGCCAGCCCTTCACGCTGGTCGTCGACTACTCGCACAAGCCCGACGCGCTCGAGAACGTCCTCCGCACGGCGAGGGACCTGGCCCGGAACCGCGTCGTCTGCGTCTTCGGTTGCGGCGGCGACCGTGACCGTGGCAAACGGCCGCTGATGGGCCGGATCGCGAGCGAGCTCGCGGACGTCGCCATCGTCACCTCCGACAACCCTCGCTCCGAAGACCCCGACGCGATCATCGCCGAGGTGCTCGAAGGCGTGGCGGCGCCGGTGGACGTCGAGCCCGACCGCGCGGCGGCGATCGAGCGCGCCGTCGGCCTCGCCGAGCCGGGCGACGTGGTCGTGATCGCCGGCAAGGGCCATGAGCAGGGACAGGAGTTCGCGGACCGGACGCTGCCTTTCGACGATCGCGAGGTCGCGCGCGAGGCACTCCGCCGCCTCGGAGCAGCGCTGTGATCGTGCTCGCGCTCGACACTGTCGAGCAGCTTGCGGCCGGGGAGCTGGAGCGGGCGGCGTGGGCGACGGAGATCACGGGCGTCCAGGTCGACTCCCGGCGCGTCGAGGAGGGAGACCTCTTCGTCGCCGTCGGCACGGGAGCCGACTTCCGCAAGCATGCCTTCGCCCGCGGTGCGGCCGCGACGCTCGTTCCCGAAGACGCGTTCGCGGCGCTGGGCGCGATCGCGCGCGCGGTCAGGGACCGCAGCTCGGCACACGTGGTCGGGATCACCGGCTCGATGGGCAAGACGTCCACCAAGGACCTGCTCGCGGCGCTCTGCGCGCCGGCCGCGAGGACGATCGCTGCGGAGGCCAGCTACAACAACGAGATCGGCGTGCCGCTGACGGTCTGCCGGCTCGAGCCCGACACGGAGCTCTGCGTGCTCGAGCTGGCGATGCGCGGGTTCGGCCAGATCGCCGAGCTGTGCGAGATCGCCCGTCCCGACATCGGCGTGGTCACGAACGTCGGCCCCGTGCACCTCGAGCTCGTCGACTCGCTCGAGGGCGTCGTCCGCGCGAAGAGCGAGCTCGTCGCGGCGCTGCCGCCGGGCGCCACCGCGATCGTGCCGAAGGACTTTCCGGTCGAGCGCGACGACCTGAACGTCGTCCGGCTCGGGCGGCCCGACGCCGAGGTGCACGATGGTCGCACCGTCGTCGGCGGCGTCAGCTTCAACTTCACAGCCGCCCACCAGGCGGCGAATGCCGCGGCCGCGCTCGCGGCGCTCGACGCGCTCGGGCTGCCCCGGCCGGGGCGGGTCGACGTCGACTTCTCCCAGTGGCGCGGCGAGGAGCGCGAGCTGCCGGGCGGCGGGCTCCTGATCAACGACGCCTACAACGCGAACCCGGTCTCGATGCGCGCGGCGCTCGGCTACCTCGCCGAGCGTGCCGGCGACCGGAGGCGGGTGGCCGTGCTCGGCGACATGGCAGAGCTCGGCCGGACCGGCCCCGGCTATCACCGCGAGGTCGGCGCAGCGGCCTCCGAGCTCGGCGTCCAGGAGCTGCTCGCGGTCGGACAGCTGGCGCGCGGCTACCTCGAAGGCGCCGCCGGAGTGCCGTCGCATTGGGCGCCGAACGTGCACGAGGCGCTGCGTGAGCTCGACGAGGTCGTCCGGCCCGGGGATGCCGTGCTCGTGAAAGGCTCCCGGGCGATGGGACTGGAGGCGGTCGCCGAAGCGCTAACGGTGGTGAAGGCGTAAAATGCGCCGCCCGGCACCGTCCGGCGCACTTCTGGCGGCTGCAAGGCGGCGCCATGCAGCGTCCTCGGTCGCGCCCGTATCTACGGATACGGGCGCTCCCTGCGTCCTTGCCTGGCTTGCTTTTCGCGCGCCAGAAGCACGCCAACGGCACCGGGCGGCGCATTAGTGGTCCGCGTCCTGATCGCGGGTCTCGCCGCGATGCTGATCTCGATCCTCGCCGGGCCGCGCTTCATCGCCTTCCTGCGCCGCCGCGAGTACGGACAGACGATCCGCGAGGAGGGGCCCGAGCGCCACGTCACCAAGCAGGGAACGCCGATCATGGGCGGGCTGCTGATGATCGGCGTGGCCACGGCCGCCTACCTGGCGTTGGCGAAGTACACCGTGCCGGCGCTGACAGTCCTCTTCGTCACCCTCGCCTGCGGCGCGGTCGGCTTCATCGACGACTTCATCAAGGTGACACACCGCCGCTCGCTCGGGCTGAAGGGGCGCTGGAAGCTCCTGCTGCTCGCCGCGATCACCGTCGGCGTCGCGTTCGCAGCGCGCCACCAGCACCTGCCCACGAACGTCTACGTGCCCGGCCTCGGGCACATCGAGCTCTCGTGGGCCTGGTACGTGTTGCTCTTCCTCGTCATCGCCGGCACCGCGAACGGCGTCAACCTGACGGACGGCCTCGACGGCCTCGCCGCCGGAACCGGGATCATCGCCCTCTTCACCTACACGGCGATGAACGTGATCGCCTGGATCCGCTCCGGCCCCCCGGGCGACCGCTTCGACACGAAGCTCGACCTCGCGATCGTGGGCGCCGCCTTGATCGGCGGCGCGATCGGCTTCCTCTGGTACAACGCCTTCCCCGCGGAGGTGTTCATGGGCGACACCGGCTCGATGGCGATCGGCGGTGCGCTCGCCGGCTTCGCGATCATGACGAAGACGATCTTCCTGCTGCTCCTGATCGGCGGCATCTTCGCGATCGAGGCGATCTCTGTGATCCTCCAGGTCTTCTCGTTCCGCTACTGGGGCCGCCGGATCTTCCTGATGACACCGATTCATTACCACTTCGAGATGAAGGCCTGGTCCGAGACGAAGGTGATGGTCCGGTTCTGGATCGTGACCGGCCTGCTCTGTGCGGCCGCGTTCGCGTTGTATTACCGCTACTTCCGCGGATTCCGCTGAGCGAGCTGCCGAACCGTGTGCTCGTGCTCGGGCTCGCACGCTCCGGGCTCGCGGCGGCGGCGGCGCTCGAGCGTCGCGGCGTCGACGTCGTGCGCGCGGACCGCGAGTTGGGCAACGACGAAGACGTCGGGCTGCTCGACGGGGTGGGGCTGCTGGTCAAGAGCCCTGGCGTCCCGGGAGAGGCGAGGCTCGTTGCGGAGGCGCGCGAGCGCGGCGTGCCCGTGTGGAGCGAGGTCGAGCTCGGCTATCGGCTGCTGCCGAACCCGATCCTCGGCGTCACCGGCACGAACGGGAAGACGACGACTGCCGAGTGGCTCGGCTTCATCCTGGACACACCCGTGGCTGGAAACGTCGGTCGTGCTTTGACCGACCTCGACGGCGAGGTCCGGCCGGAGCAACTGATCGTGTGCGAGCTGTCGTCGTTCCAGCTCGAGGACATTCACGAGCTCCGGCCGCGAGTCGCCGTGCTGCTCAACCTCGAGCCCGACCATCTCGACCGCCACGGCTCGTTCGGCGCCTACCGCGAGGCGAAGCTGCGGATCTTCGAGAACCAGGCCGCCGATGACACCGCCGTCGTGCCGCGTGGCTTTCCGCTCGCGCGCGACGTCCGCCGCGTCGAGTTCTCGGCGGGCGATGAGCTCCCGGCCGAGCCGGCACTGCGCGGCGCCCACAACCGCGAGAACGCGGCCGCTGCGACGGCAGCCGCGCGCGCGGCGGGCGCAGACGACGAGCAGATCGCGCGCGGGTTGCGCGAGTTCAGGGGGGTGCCGCACCGGCTGGAACTCGTCGGGGAGCGGCGGGGTGTGCGCTACGTCAACGACTCGAAGGCGACGAACGTCGCGGCGGCCGTGCGGGCGCTCGCCGCGTACGAGGACGAGCCGTTGCGCCTGATCCTCGGTGGCTCGCGCAAGCGCGAGGATTTCGCGCCGCTGGCAGCAGCCCTCGGTCCGAACATCCGCGCCGTCTACGTGATCGGCGAGACGGCCGACGAGCTCGCGCGTGCGATTCCGGACACGATCCGGGCCGACGACCTCGCGACTGCGGTCGACCGCGCGGCGGCCGCCGCCCAGCCCGGGGAGGTCGTGCTGCTGTCACCTGCGTGCGCGAGCTACGACCAGTTCCGCGACTTCGAGCAGCGCGGCGAGGAGTTCAAGCGCCTGGTGGCGAACCTGCCTATGTGAGAAAAGGGCAGTTCGAGGCCAGGCTTCTGCTTCTGGTCAGTTTCGCCCTGGTCGCGTTCGGCCTCGTGATGGTCTACAGCGCGACCTCGGCATCGGCCGCGCTGCAGAACGGCGACCCTGCTTACTACGTCAAGCGCCAGGCGATCTACGCCGGGCTCGGCCTCGTGCTGATGTTCATGCTCGCGCGGCTCCGCTTCGCCGCGCTCCGGCGGCTCGCCCCGACGCTCGTGGTGACGAGCCTCGTCCTGCTCGCGGCGGTGCTGGTGGTCGGGCAGGCGGTCAACGGTGCGCGCCGCTGGCTCACGTTCGGCCCCTTCGTCTTCCAGCCGTCGGAGTTCGCGAAGCTCGCGCTCGCCGTCTGGGCGGCGGCGTTCGTCGCGCGCCGTCGGCCACCGATGACGCTGAAGCAGCTGTGGCGGCCCGTCGGCGCGCTGGCGTCGCTGTACGCGGGCCTACTGCTGCTCGAGCCGGATCTCGGGACGGCGATCACGATCTTCCTGATGCTCGCGGGGATGCTGCTCATCTCGGGCACCCCGGTGCGAGCCCTGGGCGGTGGGCTGTCGATCGCCGCCGCAGTCGGGCTCGTCGCGATCTGGTTCGAGCCCTACCGGCGTGCGCGGATCTTCGCGTTCGTCAATCCGTGGCACGACGCGCAGGGAGCCGGGTTCCAGATCGTCCAGGCGATGATCGGCCTCGGCTCCGGCGGGCCTTTCGGCGTCGGTCTCGGGCAGAGCGTGCAAAAGGCGAATTACCTGCCCGAGGCGCACACGGACATGATCTTCGCGATCATCGGCGAGGAGCTCGGGCTCGTCGGTACGACGGCGCTGATCGCCGCCTACGTCATCTTCGCCTACGTGGGATTTCGTATCGCCCTGCGCTGCCGCGATCCCTTCGGCAAGGCCCTCGCATCGGGGCTGACGATCCTCGTCTGCGGCCAAGCGGCGGTCAATCTCGCCGCCGTGATGGGGCTGGCGCCGCTGACGGGCATCCCGCTGCCATTCGTGTCCTACGGTGGCTCGAGCCTAATCGTCGCTCTCGCCGCGGTCGGCATCCTCCTTAACATCGCGGTCGGCCATGGCGGAGAGGCGAGAGCTGGCGTGCGTGATCGCGGCCGGGGGGACGGCGGGACACGTGCTGCCGGCGCTCGCCGTCGCCGAGGCACTGCAGGCGCGCGGCGTCCGCGTGAGCTTCGCCGGGTCGCCGGATCGCGTCGAAGCGCGGCTCGTTCCTGACGCCGGCTACGAGTTCGATCCGTTCGACAGCGCGGGCCTGCCACGGCGGCCGGGGATCGCGTTGGGACGCGCGCTCGTGACGGCGGCGCGCGCGCCGGGCGCATGCCTGCAGATCCTCAGCCGGCGGCGACCGGACGTCGTTCTCGGCGGTGGCGGCTACGTCTCCGGGCCGATGGTGCTCGCGGCGGCCCTCCGACGGACCACGACGGCCGTTCTCGAAGCGGACGCGCACCTCGGGCTGGCGAACCGGCTCTCGGCGCCGTTCGCCGAGCGAGTCTTCCTCGCACTGCCGGTCGATGGACGGGACGGCGCGAAGTACCGCGTCACCGGCAGGCCGGTCCCTGCGCGCTCTAAGGCGTCGCCGCGCGCGGACGCTCGTCGCTTGTTCGACCTCCCGCCGGAGGGTCCCGTCCTGCTCGTGCTCGGCGGCAGCCAGGGCGCCCGGCGGCTGAACGAGCTTGCGGTGGAGACGTGGGCCGATGACGGGCCCGCCGTGCTCCATCTTTGCGGCGAGCGCGACCATGAGTCTCTGCGCGGGCGAGTTACGCGGCCGGACTACCGCCTGCTGCCGTTCACAGACCGGATCGGCGCCGCGTACGGGGCCGCCGACGTTGCGCTCGCGCGCGCGGGCGGGTCGGTCTGGGAGCTCGCCGCAGCCGGCCTGCCTGCCGTCCTCGTCCCGTATCCGCACGCGACCGCCGACCACCAGGCGAAGAACGCGCGCCATTTCGAGGCTGCCGGCGGCACGGTCGTCCTGCCGGAAGACGAGCTGGAGCGCGTTCCAGGCCTCGTGGACGAGCTGCTGGGCGACGCGTTGCGACGCGACCGGATGCGCCAGGCGATGCTCGCGGCTGCTCGTCCGCAGGCGGCGGAGGAGATCGCCGAGGAGCTGATCGCACTTGCCTCCGCTTGAGGGCCGCCGGATCTGGTTCGTCGGCATCGGCGGAGCCGGGCTGTCAGGCTACGCGGTTCTCGCGCGCGCGTGGGGGGCCGAGGTCGGCGGCTGGGATCGCGTGTCGACGCCGTACCTCAGGCAGCTCGAAGGCGTGGTCGTCGAGCTTGCACGGGAACCGGTTGTCCCGGAGGGCTGGCCGGAGGTCGTCGTCTCGACCGCATACCGCGACCGCGCCCGGGGCAAGCCGCGGGCCGAGTTCCTCGCCGAACTCGTCTCCCTCCAGCGCTCGATCGTGGTCGCGGGCGCGCACGGGAAGACGACGACCGCGGCCATGATCGCCTTCTGCCTCGACCGGCTTGGCAACGACCCGTCGTTTCTGATCGGCGGCGAGGTGCCGCAGCTGGGCGGAAACGCTCGCGCCGGGAGCGGGTGGCTCGTCGTCGAAGGCGACGAGTCCGATCGGACGATCGCGGCTCTTCGGCCGGAGATCGCGGTCGTCACGAACGTCGACCTCGATCACCACAGCGAGTTCGCCGCGCTGGCGGAAGTCGAGGAGCTGTTCGCGCAGTGGGCCGCCGCGGCGCCGAGGTCGGTGCTGGGGTCGGAGCTCGAGTCCGTCGATCTCGAGCTTGCTATCGCCGGCGAGCACAACCGTCGGAATGCGGCCGTGGCGCTGGCGGCGCTCGAGGCGGCGGGCGTCGATCGGGACGAGGCGGCGCAGGTGCTCGTCGGGTTCGAAGGCGCAGGCCGCCGGCTCGAGGTCCGCGGCCATCCTGGCGGCGTCGATGTGATCGACAGCTACGCGCACCACCCAGCGGAGATCGCAGCAGATCTCGCCGCCGTTCGAGACGGCGGGCGCGTCCTCGCGCTCTTCCAGCCGCACCTCTATTCGCGGACGCGGCATCTCGCGAGTGAGCTTGGCGAGGCGCTGGCGGCGGCTGATGTCGTCGCCGTTACCGAGGTGTACCGGGCGCGCGAGGAGCCCGTCGAGGGCGTGACTGGCAAGTTGGTCGTCGACGCGGTCGTCGAGGCACGCCCCGGGATGGAGGTGGGGTGGACGCCGGCGGTGAAGGACGGCGCCCGTTTCCTTGCGCGGCGTGCGCGCGCGGGTGACCGCGTGCTGACTCTCGGGGCCGGCGACGTCGATCGGGCGGTGCCGTTTCTGCTCGAGGCGCTGGCTTGAAGATCGAGCACGACGTCGGGCTCGGGCGGTTCACGACGCTCGGCGCCGGCGGGGCCGCTCGTGCATTCGCCCGGCCGAGCACTGTCGAGGAGGTCGCCGAGGCACTTGTCTGGGCGCGTGAACGTGAGCTTCCAGTCGCGACTATCGGACTGGGGTCGAACCTGCTCGTCGCCGATGAGGGTGTCGAGGCGCTCGTCCTGAAGCTGGGCGGCGCGCTTGCGGCCGCGGAGGTGCGGGGGGATCTGCTCGCCGCGGGAGGCGGGGCGCCCAACGCGGTCTGCCTGCACCGTGCGCGGGCGGCAGGCCTCGGCGGCTTCGAGTTCGCCTGCGCGATCCCCGGCACGACCGGTGGGGGCGTCTGGATGAACGCGGGGGCGTACGGCAGCGACTGGTCGCAGGTCCTGGAGCGCGCGCTCGTGGTCGACGACGGCGGGGCCCGGTGGCTGACGCCGCCCGAGCTCGGTCTGTCGTATCGCCGCTCCGCGCTACAGCAGGGTCAGGTCGTCGCGCGGACGGAGTTCCGGCTCGCGCCCAAGCCCCAGGACGAGATCAAGGCGAAGGTGGGCGAGCTGCAGGCACTGCGCAAGGCCGCCCAGCCGACGAACAAGCGCACCTTCGGCAGCGTGTTCAAGAACCCGGAGCACGAGCTGAGCGCCGGCCGGATGCTCGACGCCTGCGGCCTGAAGGGGCATCGGATCCGCGGCGCTCAGATTTCTCCGCGTCACGCGAACTTCATCGAGAACGCAGACGGAGCTCGGGCCGCCGACGCCGTCGCCTTGATGGCCGAGGCGCGCCGCCGTGCGCATCAGCAGTACGGCGTCGAGCTCGAGCACGAGGTCGAGTTCCTGGGGCCGATCGAGCTTCCGCCGCTCTGAGCGTGCGGGCGTCCTGCGCGACCCAGTTGCGAGGCGTACGCAAACGGCTCGCCCCGCGAACCCGAAACCCAGCTGCAGCCGCGGCCCGGGCAGCCGTGGCCGCCGCAGCCGTGGCCCCTGCCAGTCGGCACAAGATTGCCGCACTCCTGTCACCCTGGCGTACGACGATCGTCGGTAGCCTCGACGGCGAGGGAGGAGGGAAGGAGCCCCACCCTGGGTGGGGGTTACCCCACGCGCGCGCACGCGTGCTGAGAGCGCAATGAGCGGGCGCTGGCGCGGGCCTCCTTCGCGTCCGCCTGAACCGTCGGGTCCGGCCGCGGCGGCGCGCTGCTCGCCCGTTGCTCGCATGCGCCCTTCGCACGCCGTCGCCGTCCGCGGCGCGTAGGAGCCGCAGCCGCAGTGGCGAACCCAGCTTCATGGCGGCGGTGTCAAAGCCGGCTCGCGCGCGCGCGGCCGTTCTCGCGTTCCCTCGTACGCACTCCGTCCCGCAAATCGGCCTCGGGCGATTGGTGCCGTCGGGCCGGGCTCTCGTCGTCGCTTTCGGTCTGCTCGTGTGCGGAGCGCTCGCGTACGTCGCGGCGAGGGAGACGTCGATCTTCGCTCTGCGTTCGATCGAGGTGACTGGAGCACCGCCTCGGGTCAAGGCGCACGTGCGCGCGGCACTCCGGCCACTCGAGGGGCGCAACCTGATGACGATCGATGCGAGCGACATCACCACCCGGCTCGACCGTCTTCCGGACGTGGCTCGTGCGACCTTCAACCGAGATTTCCCGCACACGCTGCGCGTCGTCGTCGCGCCTGCGCACTCCGTTGCCGTTGTCCGGCGTGGCGCCTCCGCGTGGATCGTCTCGAGCGACGGACGCATCGTCCGTGAGATCGGCCCGAGTGCCGCGCCGCGCCTGCCGCGCATCTGGGTCGTCCGGACAACTGACGTCCAGGTCGGGAGTACGGTCGAGGACGCCGACGCAGGCCGGGCGATCGCCGCCGTCGTGGCCGCAAGGGCTTCCGGGTTCGCGACGCGGATTCGCGCGGTTCGGTCGAACGACCGCGAGCTGACGTTTGTGCTCGCGTCGGGCCTCGACGTCCGCCTCGGGGATGCCAGCTCGTTGCGGACGAAGTTCGCGGTCGCCCGCCGGATCATTCCGCTCGTCAGCGCTCCAGGCTATCTCGACGTCAGCGTGCCGGAGCGGCCGGTCAGCGCCTTGAACCCTCAAGTCGGAGGTTGAGGCTGAGGGTACACATGGCTGCTAGCCGTTGACACGCCTTGTGATCCGGCGTACCCTGCGGCCTCGGGTGGGAAGCGTCAAACCGACGCTCCAGTAAAGCTTCAGGTCGAGCAATCTTGAGCGTACGCGATCAGTCAGGGAACTACCTCGCGGTGATCAAGGTCGTCGGGATCGGCGGCGGTGGCACCAATGCCGTGAACCGGATGGTCGACGCCGGTCTTTCGGGCGTCGAGTTCATCGCCGTAAACACCGATGCACAGGCGCTGCTGATGTGCGACGCCGACGTGAAGATCCACATCGGGTCGCAGGCGACGCGCGGGCTCGGAGCCGGGGCCGACCCGGGGGTCGGGAAGTCGGCGGCGCAGGAGAGCCGCGACGAGCTGAAGGAGGCCCTGAAGGGCGCCGACATGGTCTTCATCACCGCCGGCGAGGGCGGCGGCACCGGCACCGGCGGCGCGCCGATCCTCGGCGAGCTGGCCGCGCGTGAGCTCGGCGCGCTCACCGTCGGTGTCGTCACGCGGCCGTTCGGATTCGAGGGCCGCCAGCGGGCGCAGCAGGCCGAGCGGGGAATCGACGAGCTGCGTGATCAGGTGGACACCCTGATCGTGATCGAGAACGACCGGCTGCTGCAGGTGGTCGAGAAGCGCACGTCGATCGTCGACGCCTTCCGGCTCGCCGACGACGTCCTCCGCCAGGGCGTCCAGGGGATCACCGATCTGATCACGATTCCCGGCCTGGTCAACCTCGACTTTGCCGACGTCCGCACGATCATGCGCGGCGCCGGGTCGGCACTGATGGGCATCGGCTCCTCGTCCGGCGAGAACCGGGCGACGGAGGCTGCCCAGGCGGCCGTCTCGTCGCCGCTGCTGGAAGCGTCCATCGAGGGTGCGACCGGAATCCTGCTCAACGTCACCGGCGGTACCGACATCGGGCTGTTCGAGGTGAACGAGGCGGCCGAGGTCGTGACGAGCGCAGCCGACCAGAACGCCAACGTCATCTTCGGCGCGGTCATCGACGAGTCGCTCACCGACGAGGTGCGGGTGACCGTCATCGCGACCGGATTCGGGCCGCATCGCCCCCGGCGGCGGCGCCCGGTAGAGGTTCAGGAACCGGCTCCGGCAGGCGCCGAGGAGCAGCCTCAGCCGGTCCGGCGCGAGGGGTTCGACGTGCCGGACGACATCCTCGAGGTCCCGTCCTTCCTGCGCGACTCGTAACCGCGCAGGTTTAGGCGCCGACGCGCTGCGGTAGGTTCGCATTGCCCTCTCGGGCTACCCGCTCTGGGCGGGGGCCCGCGATGACCCGGTCCGGCCGTCCCGGCCCCTTCGCTCGGCGGGGGGACCGGGGCGGCTTCCTTTAGCATCAGCCGCCGGATGCAGACCCTGCAGAGGACGCCTCTCTACGACCGTCACGTCGCGCTCGGCGCACGGATGGTCCCGTTCGCAGGCTGGGAGATGCCCGTCCAGTACGAAGGCGTCATCCCGGAGCACCTGGCGGTGCGCCGCGATGCCGGCGTGTTCGACGTTTCGCACATGGGCGAGCTCGAGGTCGAAGGGCCGCGGGCGCACGAGCTGCTCCAGTCGCTGCTGTCGAACGATCTCGACCGCCTCGAGCCGGGTCATGCGCAGTACACGCTGCTGACGAATGACACCGGTGGGATCGTCGACGACCTGATCGCGTACAGGCTCGACCGCTTCCGGTACCTGCTGATCGTGAACGCCGCGAACCGTGAGCACGACTTCGCCTGGCTCAAGGAGCGCGAGATCGCAGGCTCCGACGTCCGTGACGTCTCCGATGCATACGGCCTCCTCGCTGTGCAGGGACCTCGAGCGATCGAGCGCCTCGGCCTCCCCGACGCTCCGGGCTTCACGTTCGCCGAGGGAGACGTGGACGGCGTGGCCTGCATGGTCAACCGAACCGGCTACACCGGCGAGGCGGGAGTCGAGCTGCTCGTGGCGGCCGAGGACGCGGGCGAGTTGTGGGACCGCGTCGTCGCGCGCGGCCCGAAGCCGGCAGGACTGGGCGCCCGCGACACGCTACGACTCGAGGTCTGCTACCCGCTGCACGGGAACGACATCGGCCCCGAGTCGGACGCGATCTCGGCCGGCCTCGGCTGGGTCTGCGCACTGGACAAGGACTTCTCGGGGGTCGAGGAGCTGCGCCGGATCAAGAAGGAGGGGCCGGAGCGCCGACTGGTCGCCTTCGTCATGGAGGAGCGGGCGATCCCGCGGCAGGGAATGGGGATAGACGGGGGCGGCGAGGTGACGTCGGGCTCGCTTTCGCCGATGCTCGAGCGTGGTATCGGCATGGGCTACGTGCCCAGCGGCCAGGCAGAGCCCGGGACGGAGCTGACAATCGACGTCCGCGGCCGACCGCGCCGCGCGCGTGTGGTGAAGAAGCCGATCTACAAACGAGAGGAGAGCTCGAGTGGCGGCGACTGAGACCTATCCCGACGAGCTCCGGTACCACCGCGAGCACGACTGGGCGCGGATCGACGGCAGCGAAGCCACTCTCGGCATCACGTGGTTCGCGCAGGACGCGCTCGGCGAGCTCGTCCACTTCGAGCCGCCCGAGCAGGGCTCGGCTGTCGAGAAGGACGCCGCTTACGGGGAGGTCGAGTCGGTGAAGGCGGTGTCCGACGTGATCTCGCCGCTGTCGGGCGAGGTGCTCGAGGTCAATGAGAAGGTCGTCGACGCTCCCGAGACGGTGAACGAGGATCCGTATGGCGAGGGCTGGCTCGTGCGCATCCGGCTTGCCGACTCGGCCGAGGCCGACGCCCTCCTCGACGCGGCCGCCTACCAGCAGCTCCTCCAAGAGCAATAAGGACGGAAAGCAGTAGTGAGCTTCCTGTCGCTGACCGAACAGGATCGTAAGCAGATGCTCGAGTCGATCGGCATCGACTCGATTGACGCTCTGTTCGAGCAGATCCCTCCGGGTGTCCGCCTCGACCGGCCACTCGATCTCGAGCCGGCGCTCTCGGAGCCGGAGCTCGTCGCGCACCTGACGGAGCTTGCCGCTCGAAACACCGACACGGGCAGCGAGATCTCGTTCCTCGGCGCCGGAATCTACGACCACTACGTCCCTGCAGTCGTCGATGCCGTGCTCGCCCGCGGTGAGTTCCTCACCGCGTACACGCCCTACCAGCCCGAGATGAGCCAAGGCGTGCTCCAGGCGATCTTCGAGTACCAGACCGCGATCTGCGAGCTGACCGGCATGGACGTCTCGAACGCATCCGGCTACGACGGGACGACCGTCGCCGCGGACGCCTGCTACCTCGCGAAGCACGCGACGGGCCGGTCGCGGGTCGTTGTCGCCGAAACGCTGAACCCGCAGGTGCGCCAGGTCGTCAAGACGTATGCGCCCGGGTTCGGCCTCGACGTCGTCGAGGTTCCCCATTCCGGCGGCATGACCGACCCGGACGACCTTCGCCGCGCCGCTGACGGTGCGGCGTGCGTCATCTTTCAGCAGCCGAACTTCTTCGGTTGCCTCGAGCCTGCGCCCGAGCTCGCGTCCGCAGCCGACGATGCGGGAGCGCTCCCGGTCGCCCACGTCGACCCGGTGTCGCTCGGCGTCCTCGAGGCACCCGGCGCCTACGGCTGTGCGCTTGCGATCGGCGAGGGGCAGGCGGCCGGCAACTACCAGGCCTACGGCGGTCCGCACTATGGGTTTTTGGCGGCGCGGTCCGAGTACATCCGGCGAATGCCGGGCCGGATCTCCGGGGAGACGCTCGACGCCGAGGGCAGACGCGGCTTCGTCCTGACGCTCCAAACGCGCGAGCAGCACATCCGCCGTGAGAAGGCCACCTCCAACATCACGACGAACCAGACGCTGCTCGCCCTTGCCGGGCTCGTGCACCTCTCGTGGCTCGGACCGCAGGGGCTCCGCGAAGTGGGGGAGACCTGCCTCGCGCTCGGCCGCTATGCGAAAGAGCGACTCTCCGAGGCCGGCTTCGGTCTTGTGTTTCCTGATCGGGCAACGTTCAAGGAGTTTGCCGTACGCGTCGGACGGCCTGCGAAGGAGGCGATCGGGGCTGCTCGCGGGCAGGGCATCCACCCCGGCTACGCGCTCGGCCGCGACTACCCGGGACTCGACGATGCCCTGCTGGTCGCGGTCACCGAGAAGCGGACGACCGACGAGATCGACCGGCTCGTCGAGGTGCTCGCGGCGTGAAGCTGATCTACGAAAAGTCCGAGCCGGGGCGACGGGCGTCGTCGCTTCCACGGCCGGATCTGCCGCCGAGCGAGATCCCGGAGGAGTTGCGCCGTCAGCGGCCGCCGCGCCTACCGGAGGTCGCCGAGCCCGAGGTCGTACGTCACTTCACGGCGCTCGCGGACCGCACCTTCGGGATCGACACGGGCTTCTATCCCCTCGGCTCCTGCACCATGAAGCACAACCCGCGCGTCAACGAGCGCGTTGTGTCACTCCCGGGGTTTCGCGATCTGCATCCGCTGCAGGAAGAGGGAGCGGCGCAGGGCGCGCTGGAGCTGATGTGGCGCCTGCAGGAGATCCTCGCCGAGATCGTCGGCCTGCCGGCCGTTTCGCTGCAGCCCGCCGCCGGCTCTCAAGGGGAGCTGACCGGCTTGATGCTGATGCGGGCCTACTTCGCCGAGCGCGGCGAAGACGAGCGGCGGCGCGAGATCGTGATTCCGGACACGGCGCACGGGACGAATCCGGCAAGCGTGACGATGGCGGGCTACGCGCTCGTCGGAGTCGCCACGGATCCGCGCGGCAACGTCGACCTCGACGACCTGCGCTCGAAAGTCGGTCCCCAGACGGCCGGCCTGATGCTGACCAATCCCTCGACGCTCGGTCTCTTCGACGAAGGCATCGAGGAGATCACCCGGATCTTCCACGAGGCCGGCGCGCTCATGTACTACGACGGGGCGAACCTGAACGCGATCTGCGGGATCTCACGGCCCGGCGACATGGGATTCGACATCGTCCATTTCAATTTGCACAAGACGTTTTCGCAGCCCCATGGCGGCGGTGGTCCCGGGGGCGGTCCGATCGCCGTGCGCGAGAGGCTGGAACCGTTCCTCCCGGTCCCGGCGGTGGTGCGCGACGGCGAGCGGTTCCGCTTCGACTTCGATCGGCCGAAGACGATCGGGAAGGTACGCGGCTTCTACGGCCCGTTCGGCGTCTTCGTCCGGTCGTATGCCTACATCCGCTCGTTCGGACCCGCGTTGAAGGAGATGTCGGAGGTTGCGGTCCTCAACGCCAACTATCTGCTCGCCGGGCTGAAGGACGTGTACGAGCTGCCGTTCGATCGCCTCTGCATGCACGAGTTCGTGCTCTCCGGCAGGCGCTTCAAGCGCGAGCACGGTGTAACGACGCTCGACATCGCGAAGCGGTTGATGGACTACGGCTTCCATCCGCCCACGATCTACTTCCCGCTGATCGTGCCCGAGGCGCTGATGGTCGAGCCGACGGAGACGGAGCCCAAGGAGACCCTCGACGCGTTCTCAGACGCCATGCTCGCGATCGCCCGGGAAGCCGCCGACGAACCTCAGCTCCTCAAGGACGCGCCCCACGTTCGCCCGGTCAGCCGGCTTGACGAGGTGCGGGCGGCCAAGCAGCCGATTGTCCGCTACCGGTTCGAGGAGCACGAAGATCTGGGCAGCGAGCGGGCAGAGCCGCGTCAGCTCGAGGCGCAGAAGGGCGCCTAGGCGCAGCGAGTCGAAACAGGGCTGCGTCTCTTCGGCGCGAGCTGTGCGCCTGCAGAATAGGGGCGTGATCGACCTCCGCTCGGACACGAAGACGAAGCCGACGCCGGGCATGCGAGCGGCGATTGCCAACGCCGAGGTCGGCGACGAGCAGCGCCGCGAGGACCCGACCGTCAACGAGCTCGAGCGGCGCGTCGCCGCGCTGCTTGGCCAGCAGGAGTCCGTCTTCGTTCCGACAGCGACCATGGCGAACGAGATCGCGCTGCGGGCGCTGTCGGAGCCCGGCGACGAGTTGATCGCCGAGGAGAACGCGCACGTCCTACTCTTCGAGCTGGGAGGTCCTGCCGTCCACGCAGGGCTGATGACGCGGCCGGTTCGCGGAAGGCACGGCCGGTTCGGCCCCGACGAGGTGCAGCGGATGGTTCGACGCACCGACGGGACGCACGTCTCGCCGACACGTGTAGTGGCGATCGAGAATACGCACAACGCCTCGGGCGGCCGCGTTTGGCCACTCGAGGAGATCCGAACACTCGTCGGCGCTTGCCGCGAGCTCGAGCTTGCGGTGCATCTCGATGGAGCCCGGTTGCTCAACGCCGCGGTCGCCAGCCGTGTTCCCGCTGCCGAGATCGCAGGCCGCTTCGACACGGTGACGCTCTGCCTGTCGAAGGGCCTCGGCTGTCCGCTCGGCGCCCTCGTGGCCGGCTCGAGCGACCTGATGCGGAAGGCCCGGCGCCTCAAGCACCAGTTTGGCGGCGCCATGCGGCAGGCCGGGATCGTTGCCGCCGCGGGCGTGTATGCACTCGACCATCACATCGAACGGCTCGCGGACGATCACGCGCGGGCTCGCCGCCTCGCGAAGGCGCTTCACGCCGCCGGCGTGCCGCTCGATCTTGAGCAGGTGGAGACGAACTTCGTGCAGATCGACGTCGGGAAGCTCGGCCTGGATACCGCCGACGCCCTCGCACGGCTCGAGCGCGAGGGGGTCGGGCTGTCGCTGACGCCGAGCCCGGGCGTCCTCCGCGCGCTAACCCACCTCGACGTGGCCGACGAAGACATCGACCGGGCGGCCGACGCGATCCCGCGCGCGCTCGGGATCCTGGCGCGAGCGTAGAGACCCGCTCCGCCTTGCGCCGTTGCGGCGGTCCTGGTTAAGGCACAGCCGACCTGCTCCCCGCGGCGAGCGCAACGCCGTTCGACGCACGCGTGTGAAACGCAGCCGTGACGAAGGTGTGACGATCCGCGCTCAGCGGTCGCCGGCGAAGCCGAAGGCGACTGCGAGCGCGACGTACGCGACGACGAGCGCGAGACCCTTCCAGCGCGCCGAGTACGAATCCACGACAACGAGCGCAACCGCGATCGTCGCGCCGGCCATCCCGGCGACCTCTTCCCAGCGGAATGCCAGCGGGAGGGCCGGCTGGACGAGCCATG
Source organism: Actinomycetota bacterium (assembly GCA_046725655.1). Lineage (GTDB taxonomy): Bacteria > Actinomycetota > Thermoleophilia > Gaiellales > Gaiellaceae > 13-2-20CM-68-14. The sequence goes on from JBKOYZ010000115.1 coordinate 38,225, forward strand.
AGAGCAGAGCGATTGTCGACATCACCAGGAGGGCTACCTGCGCGCTCGAGGAGATGGCGATCTCCGTCGCCAGCCGCATGTTCCCGCGCCGCGCGATCACGATCGCGCCGCCGTGCTCGGCGGCGTTGCCGACGACCGCGACGATGACGATCGAGATGAAGAACTGCGACAGCCCGGCCGTCTTGGCAAAGCCCTGCAGGGAGTGGACCAGGATCTCGCTGATCACCGCCGTCGCCGCGGTGGCGAGCCCGAGTGCCAGGAGCGCCTGTCGAAGCGACCACACGCCCTCCCGTGCCTTCTGTGCACCGGCCTCGTGGGCCTGCTTCTGACGCCGGAGCTGCCACGTCTGCACGACCACGTAGACGACCAAGAGGATCACGGCGATCGGGATCGTCACGACCGCGAGCGAATGACGGTCGGGATCGCCGTGCCAGCCTGGAATCGTCGGAACGAACACGATGGCGACCGCGAAGGCGACGAGCCCGAGTTGCAGCAGCAGTGAGTCGCGGTCGATCCGCTTGCGGCTCGGGCCTGCAGCCATCGCCAACCCGAGCACGAGCAGGAGGTTCGAGATCACGCTGCCGGCAAGCGAACCGCGGACAACGTTCGGCAGCGAGTCGGCAACGGCAAACACGGCGATGATCAGCTCCGGCGCGTTGCCGAAGCTCGCGTTCAGAAAGCCCCCCATGCCCGGGCCGGTGTGCTCGGCGGCGTGCTCGGTCGCCTCGCCGATCAGCCACGCCAGTGGCACGAGCGAGATCGCCGCGAGCACGAACAACGGGACGTCACCCGCGTGGAGGGCGAAGTCGACGACGAAGGTAATCGGAGCCAGCGCGAGAGACGCCCAGAGGAGCTTCCGCGCCACGCGGATACCCTACCCGCGTGCCGGAGGCGGTCCTCTTCGACTGGGGCGACACGCTGATGCAGTTCGCCTACGACCCGCAGCTCGTCGAGGCGGGTCAGCGTGCCGGTCTCGACGCCCTCGGGCGGGACGACCTTCCGGATGTCGCTCGCGTGGCGGCGCACTTCCGCGAGCGCTACGAGCCGTTCTTCTGGATCCCGGGGACGGTGGAGGAGCTCGAGTATCCTGGCCTCGTCCGCCAGCTGCTCGGCGACTTCGGGGTCGAGATCGCCGACGTGGAGCTCACGCGCTACCTCGAGGCCGAGCATCGGGCGTGGGAGCCCGCGCGTCGGCTCGCCTCGAACACGCACGCGCTGCTGGACTCGCTGCGCGCGAGGGGGCTCAAGCTCGCTCTCGTCTCGAACGCCTTCGACCCGGGCTGGTTGCTTCACCGCGACCTCGAGCAGATGGGGCTCGGCGACCGCCTGGACTTCGCCGTCTTCTCGTCGGAGGTCGGCAAGCGCAAGCCGCACCCGGCGATCTTCCTGCGCGCGCTGTCCGAGCTCCGCGTCGCGGCGGAGGATGCGGTCTTCGTCGGCGACCGCCTCTACGAGGACATTCGCGGCGCCGGCGAGCTCGGTATGACCACGGTCCAGGCGGTGTGGTTCCGCGCGGACGAGCACCCGGAAGGCGGTGAGCCCGATTTCCAGGCTTTCACGCAAATGGACGTCCTGAACGTCGTCGACCGTCTCGCCGCGGCGGCCTGAGCCGGCGCGGCCACGGCGCCTAGCCCGTCACGCCGCGCTTGTCAAGTCTTGCGGCCGGTATACGCCGTCGCCCAAAATCCATCCATGGAGACCGAGCGCGACCTCGTCACGCGGGCGAGCGACCTTCCGCTCCACCCGCAGGACGAGCTCGAGTGCCGGCGCTGCGGGGTCCACTGCGACAAGGTCGTCTACCCGGCGTCGTGCGTGGAGCGCGGCTGCTCCTTCCTCTATTCGTACGAGGAGTTCGGCCACACCTACGTCGGCTGCATGCAGAAGGTCTTCGACGTCGAGATCGACCTCGACCTGCTGCGCGCGGCCGAGGCGTCCGGCGAGTTCGGCGCCGTGAAGGCCGCGCGGAACCCGCTGCCGATGTGCCGCGTCGAGGTCGAGAGCTGTTACGAGAGCAGGACCGAGGACGTCGGCTGCCTCAACCCCGAGTTCTACGAGCTGCCGGTCGGCGAGCCGACATTCCGGGTATTCGCGCAGCTGCGTTCCAGCCTGCCTGACGACTGAACCGGGATTAGCGGTCGCGCCGCCATGTCGGCGCGACCTCTTAGGCGGCGCCGCAAGCGACGCCTCGGCGTGTATTCGCGCAGCTGCGCTCCAGCCTGCCTGACGACTGAGCCGGGATGAGCGGTCGCGCCGCCTTCAAGCAACGCGGCGCTTTCGCGCCGACCCGCCGCGCCGCTTCTTCGTAGCGCGGGCGTGTAGCTCCTTCAGCTTCCGGACCTCGTCGGCGTCAGGGCCGTGCCCGTCCTTGCCCGGCACCTCGAGGAGCGCGGGCAGCCGCTGCAGCTTCGGGTGCGAGAGGAAGACGCCGAGATCCTCCCCGAGCAGACCTGCGCCGATGTTGTCGTGCCGGTCGCGGTTCGAGCCCAGCGGCGCCTTCGAGTCGTTGACGTGCAAGACGCGGAGGCGGTCGAGCCCGATGGAGGCCTCCACCTCCGCGAGGACGCTGTCGAGCTCCTTGCGCTTCGTGACGTCGTACCCCGAGGCGTAGAGGTGGCACGAGTCGAGGCAGATGCCGAGCCGCTCGTGTCGCTCGAGTGCCTCGTACAACGCCGCGAGCTCCTCGATCGAACGCCCGATCGTGTCGCCGGCGCCGGCCGTGTTCTCGATCAGCAGCCACGTCGTCTCGGAGCAGCGCTCGAGCGTCGAGCGCAGCGCCGGCACGACGCGCTCGAGCGCAGCCTCGAAGCCGGCGCCCTGGTGCGAGCCGACATGGAAGACGACGCCGTCGGCCTCGATCGCACAGGCGACGTCCATCGTGTTCTGCAACGAGGCGACGGACTTCCCGTACAGCTCGTCGTTCGGGCTCGCGAGGTTGATCAGGTACAGCGCGTGGCAGACGACGCCACCGATCCCGGCCTCCGCCCGCCGCTCCTTGAACCGCTCGAAGTTCGCCGGATCGTGGTTCGTCGGCCGCCACGCGCGCGGGCTCTGCGTGAAGATCTGGACGGCGTCGCCGTCCATCGCCTCGATCCGGTCGATCGCGGTGTGAATCCCGCCGGAGGTGGAGACGTGGGCGCCGAGCTGCACGAGCCGGACGCTAGCGAAGCCACGCCGCGAGGCCGCGCGCCTCGGCCTCGAGCTCGCGGCGGGTCGTTCGCGGCAGCGGCGCGAAGGATTCGAGCACGATCCGGTGGTCTTTCCGGTGCCACAGGCCGGCGACGAACCCGTCGGCGAGGAACGTCTGCTGCACGTCGCCGTTCTTGTGGATCACGGTCTTCCGGTACTCGTCCGGCAGCACGCGCGTGCGGTCCTTGTGCGCGAGCAGGAGCTCATCCCAGCGCGGCAGAAGGCGCGGCGGCGCCGACTCGTCACCCGCCGCGAGCGGCGCGCGCGGGAGGTCGAGCAGCTCGCGGCCGTGCTCGTCGCGGAGGGAGCGAAGCTCAAGCGCCTCGAACCCGGCCTCGAGGTCGCGGATCGCCACTCCGCTCCACTGCGAGACGTCGCCCCTTGTCGCGGGCCCGAACGCGGCGAGGTAGCGCCTGATCAGGTGCGCGGCCGCTTCGGGCTGCGACGGCAGCTCGTGCTCCATCGGCCGGTACGTCGGCGAGCCCTGGAAGTCGTACGCAGCGCATTCCGGCAGCTGCTCGAGCCGCGCCAGCGAGACCACCCACGAATAGGTGCGTAGCTCGTCGTACTCGGTCGTTCGCGAGTGGAACCCGAGCGCCTTCATGATCTCCGTGCGCGTCCGCGGCTGCTCGCGCGTCAGGCGGACGACCTTGTCGACCAGCCTGCGCGGCGGCGGCTTCATGCCCCGCACCCGGCCGGCCGTCCGCGACTCGCGCACAGCGGCGTCGAAGAACGGGTAGTCGGTTGTGGCGACAAGGTGCATCGTCGCGCGCATCAGCAGCGCCTTGACGACGCGCCCCTGAAGAAGCGCCCGCTCGAGCGAGCGGCGCTCGAACCCGTCCAGCCGCGACCAGAGCGCGAGGTACGGCGAGGACGGCAGCTGCGCCTGGAGCCCCGCCAGCCGCTCGGCGGCGCGCGTCGGAGACAAGCGCGCACGGCGAAGCAGGAGTTGCCGCAAGAGCGTCGTCCGGTTGAGCTCGCGCAGGCTGAGGACGCGCTCGGCCACGGCAGTACGCTACTGCCGTGGCCGTTCGCGTCCGCTTCGCGCCGAGCCCGACGGGTTACCTGCACATCGGCGGCGCCCGCACGGCGCTCTTCAACTGGCTCTTCGCCCGCCACGACGGTGGCGAATTCCGTCTGCGGATCGAGAACACGGACACGAGCCGCGAGGTCGCGGAGGCCACGGAGCAGATCCAGGACTCCCTACGCTGGCTGGGGCTCGACTGGGACGGCGACCTGACGTTTCAGCTGGATCGGATGGAGGACGCGCAGCAGGCGGCGCGACGGCTGCTCGACGAGGGCAGGGCCTTCGAGGACGAGGGCGCGATTCGCTTCCGCATGCCCGACGAGGGGATCACAGCCTGGGACGACCTCGTGCTCGGGCGGGTCGAGGTGCCGAACGAGAGGCTCGAGGATGTCGTCCTCGTCCGCTCAGACGGGCGGCCGACGTACAACTTCGTCTCACCGCTCGAGGACGCGCTCGACGGGATCACTCACGTGATCCGCGGCCAGGACCACGTCTCGAACACGCCGAAGCAGCTTCGCATCCTCGAGGCGTTGAACGCAGAGCTGCCCGCGTACGCGCACGTGCCGTTGATCAACGGCCCGGACGGTCGCAAGCTCTCGAAGCGGCGGCACGAGACCGTCGCGGTCGAGGACTTCCGCCGGGAGGGGTACATCCCGGAGGCGCTCTTCAACTTCCTCCCCCTGCTCGGGTGGAGCTACGACGACCGCACGGAGCTGATGACGCGCGAGGAGCTGGTCGAGCGCTTCTCGCTGGAGCGCGTCGGCAAGAGCGCCGCGATCTTCGACTACGAGAAGCTGAAGCACATGAACGGGGTCTACCTGCGAGCATTGCCTCCGGACGAGTACGCCGACCGGCTGGTCGCCTACCTCCGCGAGCAGGGCTACGACTGGGACGAGAGCGTGATCCGGAGAGTGGCGCCGCTCGTGCAAGAGAAGATCGCCACGTTCGGCGAGTTCCCGAGCTTCGCAGGCTTCTTCTTCGAGCGCGTCCCGCCCGCGGAGCTCGAGGACGGACGCGTCATCCCCGCGGCCGTCGAGACGCTGGCCGCCGTCGAGCCGTTCGAGGCGGCGGAGATCGAGTCGGCGTTACGGGCGCTCGCGGAGCGCCTCGGACTCAAGCCGCGGCAGGCGTTTCAGCCGATCCGTCTCGCCTTGACCGGGTCCTCCGTGTCGCCGGGTCTCTTCGAGAGTCTGGAGGTGCTCGGGAAGGAGGAGTCGCTGGCGCGGATCGCCGCAGGCAGCGGCCTCGGCGGCGCGAGCGGGTCGAGCGCGAGCTGAAAATCGCGCCAGGCTCGCCGCCGGAACTCCGCCGTGGGGCGCGGCAGCAGCTGTTCGGTCCAAGTCAACGCAAGACAGACAGGTTTTAGGGCTCCTTAGCGGTAACGACCGCCCTGCCGGTGCGGTTACGGCCGCGGCACGTAGACGAGCAAGCCGCCGGCGAAGAGCGCCAGTCCGAGTACCCACACCGGCCAGAGCGCGAGCGTCGCACCGGCCGCGAAGACGAGGGCCCCGCTGAGCGCGAGCACCGTGGCCGTGAGAGCGCTTGCGCCCCCCGGGAGATCAGGCCGAGCCGCCTCGGCCTGGAGCGGCCGCGGCGTGGCCACCCGAAGCCGCGCGAGCCGCACCCGAAAGAGCGCGCCGCGCCACTCGTGGAGCAAGGGCTCGGCGGCCGCCGGCCCTCCGACCTCGAGCGCCTCCGCCACGTCCGCCGTCGCGTCGCGCGCCGAAGCGAGTGCCGCAGCGAGCTCGGCATGCGCGGCCTCGCCGCCGGGCGGCGGCTGCAGTCCCAGAGCCAGCTCGGCAGAGGCGTGCAGCCCGTACTGCAAAGAGGGGAGCCGCTCGAGCACGTCGTCCTCGTCGACCAGCTCGTCGAAGTCGGACGCGATCGCCTCCAGCTCGCGCAGCGCGCGGCCGAGTCGCCGCCACAGTCCCGTGAGTGCGGCCGCGTAGCCCTCGCGCTGCCCGCTGGCGACGCCCGGTCTCACGGCGCGATCTTACCGCGAGACCCACGCCTCAAAGGACGGGGAGCGACGGCCGGAGTGCGACGCTCAGCTAAATTGCAGCGCCCATGAGCGTCACGGCAGTCCGCACGCCTGCGGAATACGAATCCGAGCTCCGCCGCTATCTGTACGAGCGGTCCGAGGAGGGCCGGGCCGTGCGCGTGGGTGAAAAGGAGGTCTCGGAGCGCGCCGAGATCGTCGCCCGATACCGCGATCTCTTCTCCCGCGAGCAGGTGGACGCGCTGCGATCCGCCGAGGAGGAGGCCACCGAAGCGGGCGAGCGGGAGCGGCTCTACCGGCTGCGCAAGACCTGTGAAGGCGGCATCGTCGCCGCTGAGCTCGCCGAGCGGGAAGACGCGCTGGAGAACGCGATTCTCGCCGCGCGCGTCAGCTTCGAGGACGAGGAGCTCCCGCTCCGCTCGGCGCAGGCTCGGCTGGCCGTCCTCCCGGACTACGGCAGGCGCGAACAGCTCGGCACGCTGAGCGCCGACCGCTCGGCGCAGTTCAACGACGAGCGGCTCGACGTTCTGCGCGCCGGCGAAGAGCTTGAGGCGGAGATCTCCGGTGAGCCCGGGCCGGTCGCGCGCAACGAGGAGGAGAAGGGAATCTCGCTCCGGGAGCTCGAGTCCGCCCTCGCTCAGGTCAGCGAGCGCTCGACGAGCGCGTACGTCGTGCTCCGCGACCGCTGGTTCGAGGGGCTGCTCGGGCCCGAGCGCGACGAGGTGCCGTCGTCGTACCACGTCGCTTACCTTCGGCGCCTTTCGCCGCTCGAGTCGACGTACACGAAGGACCGCGCGGTCGAGGTCTGCATGGATACGGTGAAGCGGCTCGGCTTCGACCTGGAAAAGGAGCCGAACGTGCGGCTCGATCTCGACGACCGGCCGCAGAAGTCGCCGCGCGCCTGTGTGATTCCGTCCGACCCGCCGACCGTCGTCCACCTGATCACGCGGGCCCAGGGTGGCCTCCACGACTACCAGGCATTCCTGCACGAGGCCGGGCACGCGCTCCACTACGCCGGCTGCGACCCGGGTCTGCCGTACACCTTCCGGAACCTCTCGCGCGATCACGCGCTGACCGAGATCTACTCGTACATCTTCGAGGCGATCACGCGGGAGCCGGAATGGCACGCACACTACTTCGGCCTCTCCGACGACGAAGCCGAGCGAAACGCGGAGGCGACCACCTTCCTGGAGGCGCTGCTGTATCGGCGCTACACCGCGAAGCTGCAGTTCGAGCTCGACTTCTGGTCACGCTTCAACGAGGACGGCGGCAGCGCGGACGGCTACGCCGAGCGTCTGACGGAGGCGGCGGGCGTCAAGTACCGGCCCGACGGCTACCTCGCCGACATGGATGCCGGGTTCTACTCGGCGGACTACCTGCGCGCGTGGATCCGCTCGGCCCAGCTGCGTGACCACCTCGTGCGCGAGGTCGGGGACGACTGGTGGCGGAACGCCGAGACGGGCGAGCGCCTGCGCACGCTCTTCGCCGAGGGAACGCAACCCTCGAGCGAGGAGGTCGCGGCACGCCTCGGCTATCAGCCGCTGGATACCGGGCCTCTGGTCCGAGAACTCGGCGCCTAAGTCGCACCTGTGAGGCAAGTCCGACCGGGATTAGCGGCCGCGACGGCAAGCCGCCACGGCCTCTTAGTCGGCACCGCAAGAGGTGCCGAGGCGAACTCGGCGCCTAGCTGCGCCTACAGTCCGGGAAGGCTGAAGGCGCCCCGGATCAACGTGTCAAGCGGGGCCTTCTCGACCAGCTCGCGGAGGAGAGGGGCGAGGAAGGCCGGAACGTCGCCGCGCTGCGTCGCCTCGTCGAGCGCGCGCAGCATCCCGGCGCGGACGGCGGTCTCGATCGTGTGACGGTCCCACCGCGGCCCGCGCTCGGTGGTTCCCGGGCCCAACGAGAGCACGAGATCCTCCCGCGTGACGCCGAGACGACAGGCGGCGCCGTCGAGGCCGTCGAGGACCACCCGCTGCACGGTCGCGTCGAAGCCACCGCCCGGAAACGCAGCGCGGTGCTGGCACGGCTTCGCAGGGACCGGGGAGACGGCGTTCGTCGCGCCCTTGCCGAGCTCGACCGCGATCAGCGTGACGCCGGCGACGACGAGCGCCGCGAGGAGTGCGGTAGCGCGGTTGCGTCTGGCCGCGATCACTCGACCGCCCTCCGGCGAAAGACGAGCGCGGCGACGAGCGCGAGTGCGGCGAACGCCGCGGAAAGCAGGAACGCCGGGCGAAAGGCGCGCGTGATCGTGCCCTCGATCGTCGCGATCAGCCGGTCGCGGACCTCGGCGACGCCGCTTTCGTCTCGGGCGCCGTGGTCGTTGAACGGCTTCGCCAGGTCGGGAATCTCGCCGTCCTGCGCACGCTCGAACTCGCGCGCGAGGTCGATCGCGACTGGCACCTTCGTCCCCAGGCCGATGTGTCCGTCCAGGAGGACGGCCGTCGCCTTCAGCTTCGCTTCGTCGCCCGCCGCGGGCAGCTTCGCCGCCAGCAGTGGAGCGATCGAGGCGAGCGCGAGGACGAGCCCGAGGTGGCGGACGCCGATCGTGAACGTCGCCCTCCTCGTCAGTCCTGGACCCGAGCCGAGCGCAGCGGCGGAGAGCACCGGGATCGCAAGCCCGAGCCCGGCGCCGCACAGCGCGAGCGCGCTCGCGGCGAAGGCGACGCTCGACGACGGCAGCAGCGCGAGCGCGACGAGCCCGAGCGCGAGCAGGGCCGCGCCACCGCAGACGGCGGTCAGCCGCGCCAGGCGCCGCTCCAGCGGCCGAGCGCAGACTGCCGCCAGCGGAAGCGTGCTCACGATTGCCGCGCCGGCGAGCGGCGAATACCCCCAGACCGTGATCACGAGCAGGACTGCGAGGAAGAGCGCGCCGACGAGCGCGCCGAAGATCAGAGCGAGACAGAGGTTCGCGGGCGTCGCTCGGACGAGCGAGCGACGCCAGCCCTCCTCTAGTGGAGGCGACTGCGGGCCCCCGAAGGTCGCGACCAAGCCGGCGGCTGCGACCGGCGCCTGGGCGACGAAGATCGCCCGCCAGTCGAAGGCCTGCGTCAGCGCACCGCCGAGGGCCGGCCCGAGGGCGGCCCCGTACGTGCCGGCGAGCGTCCAGACGGCGGCGGCGCGCGCTGCCGAGCCGGTCAGCGAGGTGAGCACGGGCAGGGAGCCCGCGAGGAGCAGGGCGGCGCCGGTGCCCTGCACGGAGCGGGCTGCGACGAGGAAGGGAAGACTGTTTGCGAGCGAGCAGGCGACAGACGCGGCAAGGAAGAGGAGCAGACCGGCGCGGAGCACGGCCTCGGCGCGAATCCGGTGCACACGCACGACGAGCACGAGCGCCGTCACTGCGACTGCGGCGTTGTACGCCGTCACCACCCAGGCGACGCCGGCGATGGTCGTGTGCAGCTCTCCGTACAGCTGCGGCAGCGCGAGCACGACGATCGAGGAATCGGCGAAAGCAATCGCGACCGCGGCGGCGACGAGTGCCGCCAGCGGCAGAGCCCGTCGCCGGACTCGAACCTCGGCGGGAATCGTGGGCGCGACGCCGTTCATGGGTGACTCCTTACACCAAAACCACGCCGCTCGGGGGCGCCCGCCGAGCTGGGTCAGCTCAGGGTCGCCGTCGAGCACGAGCAGCGGGACCCTGTACGCGCTCGGCAGGAACGCGTGCGGGGTGAGTAAAGGGCGACGAGGCAGCCAACGACCAGGGCGATCTCGTCGATCGACGGGTCACGCTCCGGCAGGTGGCGATGCAGCCACCGTACGGCGAAGCCCGACCGCGAGTCGAACTTAGCGGCGGCCGTCGCGGCGCACTTGAGCGAGGACCTCGGCGCCGTCGTTGATGCTGCGGACAGCCTCCGCCAGCCCGTTCCCGGCGGCGATCGGAGAGGAGGAAGCACTGATCGCAGCCGGCACGAGCACCACGGTCGCATCAAGGCGCAAGAGCGGGATGCCCAGGAGACGGGCACGGACCGACGCCTGGACGAGCGCTCCCTCCGAGAGGCGTCTGTTGCGATCAATCGCCGCCGTCAGTGCGACCGGAGCCGACGTGTTGACGCCGCGGGCAGCGCGAACCCGCTTCACGAATCTTCCTCCACCCGGCGCCGGAGCGACGAGATGGCGGCGCTCCCCGCGGTGAGCGCAGCCACACCGCCGGCAATCAAGCCCGCTTTCAGGAGCGTGCCCCGGTGCGTGCGGCCGCGCAGAGCGGCAAGCGAGTCGCTCGCCGTGTCGAGAAGCTCTTTCGGTTCGCTCTTCGGGGGCAAAAGTCTCATAACATCGGTCGCGTTGTCGAGAAGCTTTTCCGCCGCCTCGCTCTTCGTGCGAAGAAATCTCACCACTTCGGTCGCCGTGTCGAGAAGCTCTTTCGGTTCGCTCTTCGTGCGAAGAGGACTCATGGCCGCGCTCCTTGTCTCCCCCGCCTTCGAGCGGCCTGCGTGATGGCCTCAACGAGCTCGTCCTTCGTCATGTCGGTTCTTTTCTCGATGCCGATGCTGGCCGCTAGCTCGACCAGCTCCGACTTCTTGTAGGCATCGAGACCGTCCGTCCCCTCCCGATCGAGCTCCCGCGCCGTCTGCTTCGCGGTTGCCGCTGCGCGTTCTCGCAGTGCCTCGGCCGCCTCGACACGCGCCTCGGCGTCGCTCGCTCGCTGCTTCGCTTCGTTCTGGAGCTGCTGCGCCTGGCGGTTGGCCTCCTCGGCGGCCGAGCGCGCAGCTTCGGCGGCCTCGTCGGCTAGCCGTTTCGCCTCGGCCAGTGCCTGGGCCGCGTCCTCGACAAATTCTTCGGCCCGCCGCCGGGACTCCTCGGCAGCATTCTCGGCTTCGGCCATCTCGTTGTCGACCTCTTCCTCGACTTCCTCGCGGCGTTCTTTGGCGTCCGCCTCAGCATCTTGGCGTTCGCGCCTCATGAATTCTTCGGCCGCTTTCTGAGCCTCCGCAACTCGCTGCTTGACTTGCCGACTCGTTTCGCGGTCGATGTCCTTCAGGCGGGCGCGACCACGCGCGTTGACCGCGCGAGCCTGGTCGGCGAGCGCCTTGGACTCCCGCGCGGCCTCGACGGCCTGCTCTTCGGCCTCCCGAGCGCGCTCCGTGGCGTCGTGCGCGCGCCTCGCGCGGATCTCGACAGAGTCACCGACAGGGCCGGCGTCGACCACGGCTGCCGTCACCTTCCGCCCCTTGTCGCGAGCGCCGGCCGCAGCGCCTCCGATTAGGTCCGCAGGCTTAACGGCCTGGGACACGAGCCAGGCAGCATTCGAGGGCATCTCCAGTAGACCAGTTCGCATTCGCTCAAGCACGGACATCAGCCCCTTCCGGGTGGAATGACACGGAAACTCCTCACAGGCGCGCGTTCCCTTGTCGAGCCTGATCAAACCGGTGAAAACCTTCTGGCCGAGGGCCTTCGGCTGCTGGCCGCGGGCAGCCAGGGCCCGTGAGATCGCAGACCAGGCGGGCTTTCGCGCTCCCGGACCGTCAAGCGAGGCTCCAATCTCTAGGAAGGAGGCAACATCGGCTCCGACGGCAGAGTTGGCCACAGGCGCGCAGAGCGTCAGGCGCCGCTAGGTGACGACGTGCAGAACGGTAGGGCGGCCCGACGTCTCATCCCACGTCGCGCCATCGTTCGACGATCGTTCGTTCCGGGAATGGTTCTGGCCGTGCTCGAGCCGTGGTATCAAAACGCCGTCTTCTACAGCCTCTCCGTCGAGACGTTCATGGACGGAAATGGGGACGGAGTCGGCGACTTCGCCGGGCTTCGCGATCGGCTCGACTATCTCGAGAGCCTCGGCGTCGATGCTCTCTGGCTCGCCCCGACACAGCCGACGCCAAACCGTGACGATGGCTACGACATCACGGACTACTACGGGATCGACGGGCGGCTTGGATCAAGCGGCGACTTTGTTGACTTCCTTTTCGAGGCTGAAGGGCGCGGGCTGCGCGTGCTGCTCGACCTAGTCGTGAACCATACGTCCGAGCGCCATCCGTGGTTCGTGGACGCCAGGAGTAGCGACGAGTCCCCCTATCGCGATTGGTACGTCTGGTCGCGGAAGCGGCCACGCGCCGCTCGGTCCGGTGTCGTATTCCCTGGTGTCCAGAGTTCGACGTGGTCGTACGCGCGAGAGGCGCGCTCGTGGTACTTCCACCGCTTCTACGACTTCGAGCCCGACCTGAACCTGGAGAACCCGAGCGTTCGCGAGGAGATCCATCGGATCGTCGGCTACTGGCTGCGGCTCGGTGTTTCCGGTTTCCGTGTCGATGCTGTTCCCTTCCTGCTCGAGAAGCCGCAGCCGGACGGCGGCCGAGCACGGCTCCGGTTCGAGTACCTGCGCGAGCTGAGAGAAGTCGTCCAGTGGCGGCGTGGAGACGCAATCCTCCTCGGCGAGGCGAACGTCGTGCCGCGCGACGACCAGGCGTACTTCGCCAGCGGCGACGGACTCCACATGATGTTCAACTTCTGGGTGAACCAGCATCTGTTCGCGGCGCTTGCGACCGCCGACGCGCGCCCGCTTGCCGGGGCCCTCGCAGCGACCCGAAACATCCCCGCCGGCGCTCAATGGGCGTACTTTCTGCGCAATCACGACGAGCTCGACCTCGGTCGGTTGGCCGACGACCAGCGCGAGGCCGTCTTCGCTCGGTTCGGACCTCAACCGTCGATGCAGCTCTACGGCCGTGGCATCCGACGGCGCCTCGCAACAATGCTCGGCGACCAGCGCCGCTTGGAGTTCGCCTACAGCCTGCTCTTTTCGCTGCCAGGAGCGCCGGTGCTCCGATACGGAGAAGAAATCGGGATGGGCGAGAACCTGCGGCTCAAAGAACGCGATGCGATTCGAACCCCGATGCAGTGGACAGACGGGCGCAACGGCGGCTTCTCGACCAGCGACCGCGTCGTGCGTCCGCCCATAGACAAAGGCCCCTACGGCCTCGCGTCCATCAACGTCCAGGACCAACTCCGGCGGCCGACGTCTCTACTGCGCTGGATGATTCAAATGATCCGTGTCCGAAAAGAATGTCCCGAGATCGGGGCGGGCGCCTGGCGGATCCTGCCGACCGGCAGCCGCCGGGTACTCGCAATCGCTTACGAACGACACGGCTCCGGGGTGCTGTGCCTTCACAACTTCGACGAGGAGCCGCAGGAGATCACGCTCGATGTAAAGATCTGCGGCACCAACCGTTTGCGGAGCCTGCTTGGCAGGGGCGAAAGCGACGCGACTGGCGGGCGCCACCGGTTACGCCTCGAGCCGCTCGGCTACGAGTGGTATCGCGCAGGCTGACGCACCTTCGAAGAGCGGACCTTGCGCAGTGGGACTTCGTGCACTGCCCCGCCGAGACGAAGCACGTGATCGTCGGCGCCGGCGCGAACGCTAGTGCGGCTCTGACGTTGGGAGGATGACCGTTGGACGATCCTCCCGGCTCGGGTCGCGATCGCGCACGATGACGTCGAAGAGGGTCGCGAGAACTGCCGCGAATGGTGTCGCAAGCGGAACCGCCGCGGGCCCGATCAAGATCCCTACAGCCGTGACGGAGAAGAGAACGACGAGCGGAGAAAGCTCAACGATTCCTCCAAGGACGCGGGGATTGAGGACGTAATCCTGTACGAGCCGAAACCCGTAGAACACCGCCGCCGTCTTCAGCGCGAGTTGCCACGAGACCGTGAGCGCGGCGCCGATCGCGGTCACCCCTGCAATCAGCGGCCCAATCACGGGCAGGATCTCGATCACACCCGCGAAGGAGCCAAGGAGAAGCGGGTATGGCACTCCCAGCAGCCAAAAGCACGACGAGAGCACGCTGCTGACGAGAAGCACCATCAGGAGGACGCCGCGGACATAAGCACCGAGGCGTAGGTCGATCAAGAGCCAAGTCTCCCGCGCAACGCGTCGCTTCGCGGGCGGCAACAGCGAGGTCACGAAGTCGATCGCGCGGTCGCGCTCGAAGATCCAGTACGTCGCAACGGCAAGCGTGAAGAAGATGCCCGCAAGCACTTCGAGGGCCGTTCTCGTCACCGAGCGCAGTGGGCCCACGAGGCGGCTCGCCGGAGGCAGATGATCGAGCCTACGCTTCACGGCGACGAGGATCGTCTGTTCGATCCCGCTTCTCCTCTTCGCGGCCCCAACTTCGGAACTCGACGTGCTCGCCAGCGCACGGTTGACTTGGTGAGTTGCCGTCGGAACGACGAGCCAGAGAAAGAGCGCGAGCAGACCCAGTAGAGCCACGTAGTGGAGCAACACCGTCATCAGCCGTGGTATGCCCCAGAGCGCAAGACGATGGACTGCCGGCCGCATGGCCGCCGCCAGCGTGATGGCGAGGAAGAGGAGGACAATCACGCCGCGCAGCCTCCACAGCGCCAGCGCCACGGCCACAAGCACCAGCACGACAAGTCCGGCGACGAAAACCTGCCTCGGCCGCCAAAGGAGATGTGACTCGCCGCTCGTGTTCACCCGCCTGTCTCGAATCTGCCCGCGCATGAGCTGATTACTCGCCGGTGCGGCGTGCCGGGAGGTTCATTGCGGATGACTAACGCAGAAGAAGCCGAGCTCGGCACGGACCGTTCGCGGTGCGCTGGCTCATGCGCTACCTGCAGGAGCGCGACCTGTCGATCGAAGAGCTCGCCATGGTCGTTGGCTGCCTTGTCGCCCTCGCCGGGCCCGGACGGACGAGGGCGCTGTCGGCGCTACGCGGCGCGATTTGAGGGAAGAGAGTCTCGTACGAGTCTCATGCGC